>PMVV01000347.1:0-15024 GCA_003166475.1 Bryobacterales bacterium
CGCACGTTCTGCGTCTCCTCGCGCCGCAGCAGGACATTGGAAATCTCCGCACCGCCGGCGTTCGCACGCCAATAATCGCGCTGCTTGCGGTAGACCTGATAAGTTGGATACTCCATCGTCGCGCCGCCTGCCTGGAGCCGTGCGCCACTGCCCAGCGCGCGGAACAGGAAGCCATCGGCGCCGTCGCCATAAGCGATCGCCAAGATCAGTTCGCCTGCCTTGGCGCGATCGAGCGCCTGCGCCAGTAAAAACAGAGGCATGCCTGCGCCGGTGATTCCGAGATCGCCCGCGCGGACATCTTCCACACGCGCCGCCGGAATGCCCAGGGCCTTCGCCGCCGCAATGTGCGCACGCCCGTCGCTCGAATTCAGCGCCGCCCGCGCGATCTGTTCCGGCTGCACCCCTGCTTTCTCGAACAACGCGCGCCCCACGGCCACCACGTTTTCCGTATAGCCGCGCGCGAGCGAGTATTTCGAAGCGAAGGAACGCACCTGCGCGTCGATATCGCGACGCCATTCGTCCGGAAAATCGTCGGAGCGGGAAACCGACGCCACCAGTTCTGCGCACAAACCATCGCGACCCACCGCGACCGCCGCGGCGGCATCGCCGAAGAGCATCTCCTCAGCCGATTCCGGCGCGCCGTCGCGGCAATCGGCGGCCGTCACCACGGCGGTCCGGACGCTGCCGGCAGCCACCGCATCGAGCGCGGCCCGTAGCGCGGTGGTCCCTGCGCGCAGCGATCCGCCGAAATCCGCCGTCGCCGTTTGCGCGGGCAAATCGCACGCGGCCGCGATCAGGCTGGCCGCCGAGCGCTGCCAGTAAGGCGAGGTAGTGGATGCGAACGAGAGCGCCTCTGCGCCGCCCGATTGTGCCAGCGGCCACGCCGCCGCCTGCGCCATGGTCAGTGAATCTTCATCGAAGTTCATGACCGCTTTCGACCCGGGCACGGCCGGCGCACCCCAAGCCGCCGCGATCGTTTCGCGGCGCATCCGGCGGCGGGGAACGTACACTGAGTAATTCGTTATCCCGATCATCTATGGCGCGTCGCAGGCGCCTTCGTTATTGTACCTTCATCTCCTCCAGCGCCTTCTCCGCCGTGGCCACCTGTCCCGCCGTCCCGCGCACGGCCAGCGCCCCGAGCGCATTATAAACGAATAGCCGGCGAATTCCGCTGTTGGCGCGGACCTGGGCAACCACCTTCTGGCGGTCTTCCGCCGACTGGTAGCGCGGCAGGTAGAACACCCGTACCAGATTTGCAGGATCGTCCGATAGCCGGAATTCGTGCGGCGCAGTGCTGTCGTGCGCGGCACTCTGCCCGTCCACCGGTTTATCCAATTCGCTCACCAGCCAGGCAGCCAGGGCAACCCGCTCCGCCCTAGCGCGCACGATCACGGCTCGCCGGTCAATATAGATAAACAGCCTTTGAATATCTCCGATGGAACGGATTAACGTCACGATCTCCTGCAACTGCTGCGGAGTCTCGGCATGTGCCAGTTCGAAGACCCGTGCCACATCGTCGCCGGGAAGCTGATATTCGTGCGGCGATGGAGCAGCCACATTTGCGGGCTGATTGAGCTGATCCACCAGCCACGCGGCCAGCGATATCTGCTGGTTGGTCCCGCGCACAACGGCCGCTCTCAGTGGGTTGTAAACATACACACGCTGGATATCCGCCACCGAGCGGACGGCGGTCACGATCTCCTGTAGTTGCTGTGGCCGTGCAGCGTGGTTGACATAAAATACACGCACCACATCATCGCCGCCGCCCGGCGGCCGGTACTCGTACACGCGGGAGAATGGTCCATTCGCGGGCTGATCCATTTGATGGACCAGCCAGTCGGCCATGGCGATCTGTGCGGCCGTTCCTTCCACGGCCACAGATCCCTTCAACTCGTCAACGGACACCTGCCGGATGTCCGTCGTTCCGCGAAGCACCGTCGCGATTTCTTCCAGTTGTTGCTGGTTGTCTTTCTGCGTGAGCTGAAACACCTGATTGGTTTGCGCGAAAGCCACGGATGCGGCCAAGGCGAGAATGACGAAGCGCATAATAGCTCCTCTGAAAGCATGACGCACGCGACCGGCCATGCGTGTATCGCCTTTCGTGGCGCAGACGATCGTTGTNNAAAAACGATGGCCTGCCCCACAGATGTCTGCTGTCCAGTTACTTGCCGGACACTGCACCTATTCATCCTTCAAGATCTCGCGCGTCTGCTCGCCCAAACGCGGCGGCCGGCCGCCCAGCCTTCCGGGCGTGTCGCTGAGCTTGGGCGCGACCACCGAATCGCCGCGGCCCAGCCCGAAATGCGCGGCTACTTCCGCCACGTTGCTCACCGGCGTCACGCAAACGTCCGCCGGCCCCAGGCGCTCGAACCAGTCCGCCGCCCCGCACGTGCG
Source organism: Bryobacterales bacterium (assembly GCA_003166475.1). GTDB lineage: Bacteria > Acidobacteriota > Terriglobia > Bryobacterales > Bryobacteraceae > Bog-159. The sequence continues at coordinate 2,395 of PMVV01000347.1, forward strand.
GAAGATGCGCGCCATCTCCGCAATGATCTCCTCCCGCCGCAAACCCTCGGCGAACTGATCCGCAATGAACTGCTCGCATCCCAGTGCGCGGCAAAGCTCCTGCCAGAACTTCGGCTCCAGCGCGCCGACGGCGATTGACCGCCCGTCCGCCGCCTCATAAACGCGATAACAGGCGTAGTGCCCCGTGAGCTCACCATCGCCGCGCGCGGGCAACTCACCCGTCGCCGCATGCAGACCCAACGCGACGGGCATCATCCAGGCCACGCCATCCACCATCGAAACGTCCACCGCTTGGCCCCGGCCAGTCCTAGCGCGCGCCGCCAGAGCCAGCAGCACGCCAGTCACCGCCTGCATGGCGCCGCCCGCCAGGTCCGCAATCTGAATTCCGGGAATCGCCGGCGGCCCGCCGGACGCGCCGTTCCCCTCCAGCGCGCCGCCCAGCGCCAGGTAATTGATGTCGTGCCCCGCCATCCCCGCCCACGGCCCATCTTGCCCATAGCCGGTGATCGACACGTAGATCAGCCGCTCGTTCGACGCGCGCAGCGTTTCGTAACTCAGGCCCAGGCGCGCCATCGTGCCCGGCCGGAAGCTCTCCACCACCACATCCGCGGTCGTGGCCAGCTTTAGAAATGCGTCGCGCCCGCTCTCGCTTTTCAAATCCAGCGCGACGCTCTTCTTCCCGCGATTCACCATGTGGAACACAGCGCCCTCGCCATCCAGATACGGCGGAAGCCACCTGCCGTAATCGCCCCGCTCCGGCTCTTCGATCTTGACCACCTCCGCGCCGAAGTTGGCAAGCTGCATGGTGGCCGCCGCGCCCGGCAGCAATCGCGTCAAATCCAGCACCACCAGGCCGTCGAGCGGTCTCATTTCCTTCTTTTCACCAGCAGCTTGTCGGTATAAACGATCACCGGCTCGTTGTTCTGATTCAGCACCTGCGTTTCGAACGTCACGATGCCGCGCTCCGCGTCTTTCTCCTTCAACTCGACGACTCGTTTGGTCACGCGCACCGTGTCTCCGATGAATACCGGACCCGTGAATCGCAGCTTGTCGATGCCGTAGAACGCCAGCACGGTGTCGTTGATCAGGTTCATCTGGGTCATCAGCCCGGTGGAGATGCTGAACACCAGCGCGCCGTGCGCGATGCGCCGTCCGAACGGGGACTTGCGGGCGAATTCCTCGTTGGTGTGCAACTCCACAAAATCGCCGGAAAGACCGGCGAAATTCACGATATCGGCCTCCGTCACCGTGCGCCCGCGCGATTCATGCACGACCCCGGTCGAAAAGTCTTCGTAGTAGTGGCTCATGCTTGCTCCTCCCTGCCGCTGCAAGGCAAATGCTTAGAAATGATACCAAAGCGCGGCGCGGATGTAACCGGCGGCGGCAGGCATCCGTAGGAAGCAACATGCGACCAGTGTTGCTATTCCTGCTCGGCTCGATTTCCGCTCTCGCGCAGCCCTTCTCCGCGGGGATCAAAGCGGGCGTGCCTCTCAACGATTTCCTGAACGCCGCCGGCAACGGCACGTTCAACTATACCGCCCCCACCCAGCGATACATTGTCGGCGGAATGGCGGAGGTCCGGCTTCCCCTCGGCCTGGGCGTGGAGTTCGATGCGCTATACCGGAAGCTGAGCTACAACGGCTCCGGCATTCTGGGTAGCAGCGCCATCAGCGCGAGCGGGAGCAATTGGGAGTTTCCCCTGCTGCTGAAATACCGTTTCCATTTTCCCGTGGTGCGGCCGTACTTGGACGCGGGCGTGGCATGGGACACCATCGCCGGCCTGAAAGAGACGATCGTAAATGTGACTCTCCCCGTACAGCCATCCCCTTCGGATTTGCAAAGGAACACGACTATGGGGTTCGTCGTGGGCGGCGGCGTGGATATTCACGCCGTTTTCCTGCACATTTCGCCCGAGATACGATTCACCAGATGGAACTCCACGCAAATCAGCGACGCACTCGGCCTGCTGCGCTCGAATCTGAACCAAGGGGAGTTTCTGGTGGGCCTCACGTTCTGATGGGTTCATTCGCGGCTTGAGTGAGGCCGCAATTGACTCCGCCTTGGTGGGGCGGTCCCCCTGGACCGCGCGGGACGCCCCCGTCCCGCTGCCGGACGCGGAGGCAGGGACCTCCGCGCGGGCGAGGGCGCCCGCCCTACACGACTTCGCCGGAGACGCCTGGCTCAGTCAAGTGGATACCCGCTAGGCCGCAAATACCCCACCCTTTTCGTAAGCGCTAACGAGGGGAGGTTTCGTGCAAAGGGGTTGGCGGCGCCGTAGGCGTGCGCGAAGAGCCGGCGAAAACTAGCGGCACTGCCGCGCTCCAACTTGCTGAAGCAAGCCCCCATCCGCGCGATATACTTGGGTTGTTGGACACCCGCCGGTACTTCCCGATTCTCGCAGTTCTTTCCGCGATTCTGGTCCTCGCACCGCTCCGCACGGGAGATCTCACCGGCTATGACGACGCGCAGTACGCCCACATCGCCAAGGATATCCTGCGCACCGGAGACTGGCTGGTCTTGCACAGCAACGGCGCGCCCGCCCTGGAGAATCCGCCGCTGCTCGAGTGGATGGAAGCCTCGCTGTTCGCGGCCTTCGGCTTCTCGGACGCGCTGGCCCGGCTGCCCTCCGCCGTGTGCGGACTGGGCGTCATCCTGCTGGTCTACTGGCTGGCGCGCAAGCTGACACGCGACTCGTCGACGGCCGTGCTCGCCATGTTCGTCATGGCGACCAGCCTCTACTTTCTGAAGTACACCGCGCGCGGCATGACCGATGTGCCCTTCACCTTCTTCGTCCTCTGTGCGGTCTGTGCGTGGTCGATCGCCGAAAACGATCCGCGCTGGTACCTGGCAGCGGGCGCCTGCACGGCCCTCGCCCAGTTGACGCGCAGCATGATGGGGCTCGTGCTGCCGGCCGTGTTCGTGCTGCACCTGATCGTGAGCCGCCGCCGGCCGCCGTGGCGCTACGCCATTCCGGCTCTCGCCGTGGCTTATTTGCCGCTGGTAGGCTGGTATGCCTACCTGGTTCACCTGTTCGGCGCGTGGTTCGTGGAGGTGCACTCCAACTGGCTGCGGAACGAGGTATACGGCGGGTTGTCTCCAGCCTGGCGGCGCTACACCGGCGCCTTCGAGTATGCGTGGATGCTGGCGAAGTCGTACTGGCCGTGGCTGCCGGCGATGCTTGCCGGCCTGGTCGTCGCCGTCCGCGGGCGGGACCGCAGATTGTGGCTGCTGGTCCTATGGGTGGCGGTGGTCTTTGCCCTGTGCGCGGCCGCCCGCAGCCGCGTGTTGCGCTACATGCTTCCGGCCTATCCGGCCTTTGCCATACTCGCGGCGCTCGGCCTGAAGAAGTGCGTGCCGGATCGGTATCTGCGTGTGGGTCTGCGCGTCGCGATGCCCGTCCTGGCGCTGGGGGTTGCGGCCGTGGCGGCGTTCCCGCGGACACACCTTGAAGCCGCCGAGATCCGCCCCATCGCCAAAGCGGCAACCGCCGCGACAGCCCCTGGCGAGCGCGTCGGGTTTTACGACGACGGCCAGCCCCGCTTCGATGAAGACAACCAACTGCAGTGGTACGGCGACCGTTTCCTCATCCGGTTATTCAGCCGCGAAGAACTAATGGAGGCGCTCCGCGCCAACCGCGTGCGTGTTCTGGTGCTGGATAAGGACACCTACCGCGCGCACGTGGCGTCGCAGATCGGTCACCAGGTGCTGGCCGAGAGCGGTCACCTGATTTGTATCCGCCTGACGCCCGGCTCCGGTTGAACGCGGCCGGTTTACGCCTTGACTTTCTTCAATGCCGCCTGGATCTTCTTGTCCAGATCCTGGCCGTCCTTGGAGTCGGGTATCGTCTTCAAAGCCTCCTGCGCGCGGCCGCAGAAGACCTTCATTTTGTCCGGCTGGTCCAGTTTGGTGCGCGAGTAAAGCTGGGACGCGTCGAATAGCGCGACGGCCATGGCCTGGACGAAGGCGGCTCGTGGGACCTTGGCCTCACCGGTTTTGAGCAGATCCTGGCCTTGGCCGGATCGTCTTTCGCGCCCGCGGCCCGGCACGTAGCCAACAGCACGGCGTGCTCGATGGCGCGTTTCTGGGCGGTGTCGATCTCCGCCTCGGGCAGCCAGGCCCCCCCGGCGACCTTGTTTAGCAACATGACTTCGGTGGGGCTGCCGGTTGGATAGGTAAAAGCCAGAGTCACGAACTCGTCCTTGCTTTGGAATTTCGAGAACGTGTCGGCAAACTGCAGGGCCAGCGTGTTGGCGGCGCCTTGGTACGTATTCACCTGGCGGTGAAAGTTCGTGGCCTGGCTGCGATTGGCGTGCGCCCCGTCGTCGAACGCTTTGGCCAGGTCCATATAGCCTTGCACCATGCCGGAGGTCAAAATCAACATCCACGGCTGGGCGCGCGCGACGTATTCGTTTTGAGTGGACACAATGTTGCCCAAGTGTTCGACGGTCTTCTGATAGTCGCCCGCGGCATAGGTTTCCTTGGCGGCGGCCCAAAAGAACGCAGGCGTGCCCGGCTGAGGCGCGTTGCTGGTCGAACAGGACAACAGGATGAGGTTTACTGCAATCAGGGCCCACAGGCCCACACGTCGGCTTGCCATATCGGTCATAGATATGCCTCCGAGGAAAGCAGTATCACAGCGCAGCGCCGATTGCAAGGCTCTACCGTCGGCCGCGCAGTGTCCAAGAAATAACCGTACAGCAGATTCGCAGTCTGGCGCCTTCGTGGGGCAGGCCCTCGGCCTGCGGCGGCCTCTCAGGCCGCCTCTTTGGTTGCGGCTATGCTACTCCGTGAGGCAGGCCATCGTTTTTCGTGGCCTGCCAAGTTCGCACTCCGTTGTTGCCTAGGCCATGGCGCATTGCATTTACTACCTGATATTGGCCGGTAAACGAGTCACCAAAGTCGGCAGAATGTTTTCGCCCTGTTTTCAATGCCTTGGAGCAAATGGCCCCCATATCTTCCAAGCTCCCGGCTTATCGTGAAGGCGAAAGAGGGAGTTCGGTCCGCCTGTTCTCCTGCCAGGACGATCAAACATCCAGCCTACACAACCCTCCCGCTCCCTTGGGAGCGTCACTGCTTCAATCGCCGGATTCCCTCTTTTCTTTCACCAACGGGCTTTTCCACGCACACGTCCTTGCCCGCCTTGCATGCCTGCACAGTCGTATAGGCGTGCCCATGATCCGGTGTCGAGACGTTCACGTTATCGATAGGGCGCGGCGTATGAATTCCGGAAGACGAGATTGATGGCTGGTTGAGCGGGCTTTCGACTGGCAGGTACTCGGGGGCGAGCGAAGGACATGGCGGGCGTCAGCTCAGCCGCCAGATAACAGCTTCAGTGCCGCGCCGCGAGATCATTTGCCACCTATGGGCATCCCGTCGCGCAGCTCATCGGTGCCCCGGCGAACCACCCTGTCACCGGCTGCAAGCGCGCCGCTGACCTCGATCAGGTCCCCGTCGGCGGCGCCCTTCTTCACGTCCACCCACTCGGCGCGGCCGCCTCGCGCGCGGACGACGAAGGTGCGCTCCGTGGTGGTCACCACGCTGGTCTTGGGCACGAACAGCGCGGGGTGCTCGCGCCGTACCGGCCATTTGACGCTCGGGTACATGCCGGGCGCGAGAGTGCCATCGCGATTGGCAACGTCCAGTTCCACCGGCATGGTGCGCGTCTTCGGATCGAGCGCGTGCGCCATGCGCGCCACGGTTCCAGTGTACGCGCGGTCCGGGTATGCGGGCACGCGAAAGGAGATGGTCGCGCCGCGCACCATTCCGCCCAGGTCCTCTTCGGGCACCGGCACCACCAGCCGCAGGTGCGAGATCTGTTGAATCACCAGCAGCACCGGATCGGCGCCCGGTCCGGCCAATGCTCCGGGATGCACGAAGCGGTCGGTCACCACGCCGTCGAATGGCGCGGCGATCTTCAGGTAGGCTTCCATATCTTTCTGGGCGTGCAACGCTGCGGCGGCCGCCTGGCTGGCCTGATCGCGCGCGCGCACCAGGGCCTGGGCGGCTTCCACCTGCTTCTGCATTTGGACTACTTCGTTGCCGGCCACTGCGCCGGGCGTTTCGGCGGCCTTGCGGAGGTCCGCATAGGTGCTCTCGGCCGCCGCGAGTTGCGCTTGGGCTTGCAGCTTATCGGATTCGGCCGCCTGCACCTTGGACTCGCCTTCCGCGATCTGGGCCTTCAGCTCGGGCGCGCTGAGTTCGGCCAGCAGGTCGCCCTGCTTGACCATACTGCCGCGATCCACCAGGATGCGCTCCACGTAGCCCGGCACTTTGGCGTGCAGCGAGACGGTGAGATAGGGCAGGATTTCGGCGGGCAGGTCGATGGTGCGGGACACCGGCTTGGAAACGACGGGGACCAGGTCGAAGCTTTGCGCGCAGAGTGGCGTGAGCGCGGCGAGTAGGAGCAGGAGACGATTATTAGGTCGCGTCATAGTATCGGCTCGTTGGATCCATCGGGTTGAGCGACGGCGAAGTAACAGACGCCTTCCTTTGCAAGATGGCGTAGATCGACGGCAGAATGGTGAGCGTCGCGAATGTCGAAACCAGCAGGCCGCCGATGACCGCGCGGCCCAGCGGCGCGGATTGGGCGCCGCCCTCGCCGAATCCGATGGCCATCGGCAGCATCCCGAAAATCATCGCCGCGGCGGTCATCAGCACTGCGCGCAGCCGGCTGCCGGCGCCTTCGCGCGTGGCATCCAGGACCGGCCGCCCGGCATGGCGCGCGTGTTCGGCGAACGTGACCAGCAGGATCGAGTTGGCCACCGCAATGCCGATGGCCATGATCGCGCCCATGAACGACTGGACGTTGAGCGTGGTGCCGGTAGCCAGCAGCATCAGCAGGACTCCGCACAGCACCGCCGGCACCGTCAGCACGATAGCCAGCGCCAACCGCACGGATTGGAAGTTCGCGGAAAGCAACAGAAAGATCACCACCACCGCGAGCAGCAAGCCGATGCGCAACCCGGAGATGGTCTGTTCGAGCGGCGGAATCTCACCGCGCAGCCGCACGGAAACGCCTCGTGGCGGCGCGCCCGCCGCGGCCAGAGCCCGGTTGAGTTTGCCGGCCGCTTCGCCCAGCGTGATGCCGTGAATATTCGCCGTCAGGCTGACCACGCGCTGGCCGTTGTAGCGGTCGATCTCGCCCGGCATGCTGCCAGGCTTCAAGCTGGCGATGTCGGCGAGCAGCGGCTTCGGACTGCCCGCAAGCATCAGCGGGATGCCGGCGACTTGTTCGACGCTCTGCATCTGGTTTTGGGGAAGCTCTACCTGAATCTGGAAGGCGTTGCCGGTATTCGGATCGCGCCAGTAGTTGGGATCGGTAAACCGGGACGAAGAGGTCGCCGCCACCACCGAGTGCGCCACATCCGCCATGGTCAGGCCGAACTGCCCGGTGCGTTCGCGGTCGATGTTGATGTCGAGCGTCGGATAATTGTTCTCCTGCGCGAATTCGAGGTCGCGCAGGAAGCTCAGCTTCCTCAACTGCGCCTGCACCTTTTGCGCGTAGGCGTAGTCGTTCTGCAGACTGACTCCCTGCACGGCGATTTCAATGGGAGTCGGCGAACCGAAGCTCATCACCTGCGTCACGATATCGGCTGCCTCGAAAGAGACTTGTGTGCCGGGCAACTCGCGGCCGAGCGCCTCCCGCAGCCTTTCGCGAAGCGCTTCGTCGCGCACTGCGCCGGGTTTCAGCGCCACCTGGACGATGGCCTCCTGCGGTCCGCTGGTGAAGAGGTGGATCAGGTCCACGGGGTAGCTGGAGGGCACCACACCCACAAAGTCGCTGGTGATTTCGACATTGTTCGGGCCGGCTTCGCGCCGAATCACATCGAGCGCGCGCATGACCATGCGTTCGGTCTCCTCAATGCGGGTGCCGGCGGGAGCGCGCAGCCGGATGCGCAGCAGCGGCGCGTTGGCGTCCGGGAACAATTCAGATCCAATGCGCGGCAGGACCAGATACAGGAGTCCCATCGCGGAGATCAGATAGACAATTGCCAGCGGCCAGCGGAACCGTAAGACGCCTCCCAGATAACGTTCGTAAGAGGAGCGGAGGTGCCCAAAAAATCCTTCGCGTTCCTCGCCGCGATGCGCCTCCCGCATCAGCCAGGTTGAAAACACCGGGACCAGACTGCTCGACAGCAAGTATGACGCGATCATCGAAAACGCCACCGCCAGCGATAGCGGTACGAAAAGCTGCCGGCCCACCCCGATCATGAAGAACGATGGCACGAAGACCGCCAGAATGCAGAACATGGAGAGCAGGCGCGCCATGGCCGTCCGGCTGCACGCTTCCACCACCGCGCGCGCCCGCGAAACGCCGGGCAGCATCTGGCTGTGAATGTTCTCGATCTCGACGGTGGCCTCATCCACCAACACTCCGACCGCCAGCGCGAGACCGCCCAGGGTCATGATGTTGATGGTCTGGCCCGCCGCCCACAGCAGGATCACCGCAGTCAGCAGCGCGAACGGGATATTCAGGATGACGATCAGCGCACTGCGCCAGTCGCCGAGGAAGATCAGCACCATCAGGCCGGTGAGCGCCGCGCCTAGCAATCCTTCGATCACCAGGCCGCGCAGCGAGTTGGTAACGTATCCGGACTGGTCGAATTCGAGGCGCACGTCGACATCTTCCGGGACGGCCTTCTTGAACTCGGGGATGGCCGCCTTGACGGCGTCGATCACGGCCAGCGTGGACGCGTCGGAGCGCTTGGTGACGGGGATGTAGACGGTCCGCTTGCCATTGACGTGCGCGTAGGCGGTAACGATGTCGGTGCCATTGTCGATGGTCCCGATATCGCGCAGGTAAACCGTGGCGCCGGCTACGGGCCGGATCGGCGTACTGAGCAGATCCGCGAGGTTCGCGCCCAGCGCCGAGTTAGTACGCGCGATGCGCTCGATCTTGCCGGTATACATGTTACCGGACGGCATCACCACACTGGAGCGGCTGACCGCGGCGATGGCCTCCTCGGGAGAGATGCGGTACTGCCGCAGCTTAGCCGGATCGAGCATGACCACGATGGTGCGTTGATTCCCTCCGAAGGGCGGCGGCGCGGAAACGCCGGGCAAGGTCGCGAACAAAGGACGCACGCGGTTGAGCGCATAATCCTGCATCTCGCCTTGCGAATGCGCGGCGCTGCTGAAGATCAACAGGCCGACGGCCACGCTGCCCGCGTCGAAGCGGGTGATGAAGGGCGGCACGGTACCCGGCGGCATGAAGGCGCGCGCGCGGTTCACGTAGCCGACCGTTTCCGACATCGCCTGGCTCATGTTGGTGTCCTGATGGAACACCAGCTTCATCAGGGCCGCGCCTTGGATACTCTTGCTTTCCACGTGGTCGATGCCGGTGATATAGAGGAAGTGATACTCGTAGTAGTAAGTCAGGTATCCTTCCATCTGGGCCGGGTCCATGCCGCCGTAAGGCTGCGCGACGTAGATGGCCGGATCGCCGACTTGCGGAAAGATATCGACCGGCATGCGCCGGACCGCGAGGACGGCGCACAGCGCAATGGCAATCAGGGCCACCACGACGGTGAGCGGCCGACGCAGCGCGGCTAGAACGAGGCGCATGCTTCTCCCTCGTGGGGCAGGCTCTCAGCCTGCGGCGGCCTCTCAGGCCGCCTCTTTTGGTGGCGGTCCAGTCCTCTCATTGCCCAACCTCCGCCACGAATGGCCGAATGTCTCCGGCTGCGGTAGCCACCGCCAGCAGTCCGCGCCAAACGCCCAGCCGGGCGAGGGCATCGTCTATTTCCGCTTGCGTGAGCAACCGCTGGGCCTCCGCCACCGCGTCGATATTGCCGAGCCCCGATTTGTAACGGGCGGTGGCCTGCTCGACCGCCGCGCGTGCGGCCGATACCTGCACCGGAGTATTCGCCGCAATCCGGCGAGCGCCCTGCACAGTAGCGACGGCTATGTCCCACTGCGCGCGCAAATCCGTCGCGATCTGCTGCGACCGCGCGGCCTGCGCCCGGACCGTGGCCGATTGCGCCGCCTCACGCGCCGAGATCGCCGGCCGGTCCGCCACCGGGAAACTCACCGTCAAGCCCAAGGCATAATCCTGCACGCTGGGCGCGAGGCCGTTCAGGCCCCCCAGCAGTTTCCCGTCGGTTTCAGCGCCCGTGCCGCGCGCGTATGCCGCGCCTTGCAGATAAAACCGCGGGAAGTACGACCGCGCCAGCGCGTTGAGTTGTGCCTGCTCCTGTTCCACAACGGCGCTCTGCTCCCGCGCCATGGGGTGCGTGGCCGTATGCAGCGGCGCGGCGTTCTGCTCCGGTGGCAATTGCAGCAAGCCCGGCGCGGAAATGGCGATCCGCGCAGGCTCCATGCCTACGAACTGTGACACCGTCGCGCGCGCAACTTCGGTGGCCTGCTCTGCCTGGATCAACTGCGTCCGCGCCGCCGCCAACTCCGCCGCCGCCCGCGAACCATCCGCGCCGGGCCGCAATTCGGCGTTCACCAGCGCCTGGATGGTGCGCAGCATCGTTTCGCCGCGGTCCACCCCCGCCCGCGCCGCGCGGACGGTTTCCTGCGCGGCGGCCAATGTCAGATAGGCGTCCGCCGTGGCCACCGCCACCTCGAACTCGGTGCGCTCGAGCGCCGCTGCGGTTTGGGCGCGGGCCGCCGCGGCCGTAGCCACATTCGCGCGCCGCAGCCCGAAGTCGAACGGCTCCCAGGTGACTAATCCGCCTACCGCGCTGCCCCAGGCTGTTCCGAAATTATTCGTGCCGATCACCGGGCCGGACATGGAGGGAATCACGCCCTGCGTCGGCAGCAGCAGCCCGAATACGTTGTTTCTGGTGGCGCGGTTGACTTGCGCCACGGCGTCCACGCGCGGCAAATAGGCCGTGCGCGCCAACCGGATACCGGCCGCGGCGGCGTTGATCTGCTCCTGGGAGACGCGCACCGCGGGATAGTTGTGCAAAGCGTCTTCAACGGCCTGGGCCAGGGTCAACTGCGCCGGCAGTGGGACGCTTGCCGCGATGGTCAATGTCAGAATTCGCACTACGGCCGGGAGATTCATCGACGGCCTTCGATCAGTTCGCCGAATAGTTCACGCACCTTGTTTTTGGCTGCCCGCAGTGCTTTCCGGCCCATAGGCGTGGCATGATATACCTTGCGCAGCGACTTGCCATTGCGCTCCTCGGTCGAGCGCAGATAGCCCTTCTTCTCCAGGCCATGCAGCAAGGGGTAGAGGGTGCCGGGGCTGATGCGATAACCGTGGCGGGCCAGTTCCTCCACCATGCCGAGCCCGAAGATCGGCTCTTCGGCTGCATGGTGCAACACGTGCAGCCGGATCAGGCCGGAGTAGAGATCCCGGTCTTGACCGGCAGCAATATAATCGGGTTTCGTTTTCGCCATGCGATTACGAATACCGTAAGTATACGGAGGGCGCCGTATGCTGTCAAGACGCAGATGGCGCACCCAGCCACCAACCACCAGTCACTGCTGTAACCTATAGAGATGCGTTTTCCCCGGTTCCTCGCCGCGGCGTTGGCCTGCGCCGCCTGCGCCTGCGCGCAGAACTCGTTCACCCTCGAGCAAGTCATGAGCGCGCCCTTTCCTTCCGCCCCGGTCGCATCGCCCACTGGCGGCAAGATCGCCTGGGTCTACAACGCGCGCGGCGTGCGCAATATCTGGGTGGCCGAGCCGCCCGAATACCGCGGCCATAGCGCCACCGCGTACACCGGCGACGACGGCCAGGAGATCTCCGAACTGCAATGGACTCCCGATGCCCGCCAGATCGTCTACGTGCGCGGCGAGGCCGCCAATGGCGCGGGTGAGTATCCCAATCCGACCAACGATCCCAAGGGCGCGGAGCAAGAAGTGTGGGTCGTCGCGCTGGAAGGCGCGCCAGCTGAGAAGGCGCCCCGGTTGATTGGCGAGGGTAACCAGCCGGCCGTATCTCCGAAAGGCGGGCGCGTGACTTTCGTGCGCAAGGGGCAAGTCTGGTCGGCGCCGCTCGACGGCAAGGAGAAGGCGGAGCAACTGATCCACGCCCGCGGACAGAACGGCGGCCTCCAGTGGTCGCCCGATGGCGCCCGCCTGGCCTTCGTCAGCAGCCGCGGCAATCACAGCTTCGTCGGCGTATACGACGCCACGTCCAAAACGGTCCATTACCTGGACGCCAGCGTGGATCGCGACGATGCCCCGGTGTGGTCGCCCGACAGCCGCGGTGTGGCGTTTCTGCGCATCCCCACGGTGGACGAGCACAAGTACTTCACCGCCGTGCGGAGCGGTCCGCCGTGGTCCATTCGCATAGCGGATGCCACCGGGGTGAGCGCCGGCAAGGAAGTGTGGAAGGCCGCGGAGGGCGACGGCAGCGTGTTCCGCCAGTTGGGATCCGAGCGGCAGTTGTTCTGGGCCGGTGACCGGCTCGTGTTTCCCTGGGAGCGCGACGGCTGGACGCATCTGTACTCCGTGCCGATTGCGGGGGGTGCCACGGTTGGCGACGCCACGCCGCTCACTCCGGGAGCCTTCGAAGTGGAACACGTCGCGATGACCCCCGACGGCCGCGAGATGGTGTATTCGTCGAACCAGGACGATATCGACCGCCGCCACATCTGGCGCGTGGCGGCGGCCGGCGGCGCACCCGTCGAAGTTGCGGGCGGCACGGGACTGGAATGGTCGCCCGTGGTG
>PMVV01000347.1:15037-20629 GCA_003166475.1 Bryobacterales bacterium
CCCAAGAACGCGGCTGGCCAGCGGCATCCGGCGATCGTCTTCTTTCACGGCGGATCGCAACGGCAGATGCTGCTGGGCTGGCATTACATGTATTACTACAACAACGCCTACGCCATGAATCAGTATCTGGCCAGCCGCGGCTATGTGGTGCTCTCGGTGAACTATCGCAGCGGCATCGGGTACGGCATGAAGTTTCGCGAAGCGTTGAACTACGGACCCGGCGGCGGCAGCGAGTTCAACGACGTGTTGGGCGCCGGACTGTTTCTGAAGAATCATCCGGCCGTGGACCCTGCCCGCATCGGATTGTGGGGCGGATCGTACGGCGGATACTTGACCGCCCTGGGCTTGGCGCGCGCGTCGGACCTGTTTGCCGCAGGCGTGGATCTGCATGGCGTTCACGACTGGACCGAGGAGCTAGGCATCGGGAAAGACGACGCGCCAGGGAGGCTCGCGTTCAATTCGTCGCCGATGGCCAGTGTCAAAGACTGGCGCTCGCCGGTGCTGCTGATTCATGGCGACGACGACCGCAACGTCAATTTCCGCCAGACCGTCGAACTGGTGGAAGCGCTGCGCGGCCGCGTACACGTGGAGCAGTTGATCTTCCCGGATGAGATTCACGACTTCCTGATGTACGCGCATTGGCTGGAGGCTTACCATGCGGCCGTGCGCTTCTTCGACGCGCAGTTTAAGGACGTGAAGTGATACAGAGCAGCTAGAATTCCAACTGGTCAGAGCTTTTTGTGGGGCAGGCCCCCGGCCTGCGGCGGCCTCTCAGGCCGCCTCTTTTGGCTGAGGCTAGCGCAAGATCGCTAACCTGAACTAACCGGCGCCCCAAACTCCGCGCGCACCAGAGCCAGAGCCTCCTCCTTGTTCTGCACGCGCGCCTCAAGCTGCGCGTCTTCCACCGCAGCGAGCATCTTCCCGAAAGACGGCCCGGGTTGGTAGCCCCGTTCGATCAGGTCGCGCCCCGTCAGCAGCGGCTTGGGCCGCAGATCTTCTTCGCCCATCTCCGCCAGCCGCGCGCGCACGCGCTTGTAAGTGTCCAGCTTTCCGTTGCTCGACAGGCAGTCCAGCCGGTGCAGCTCCAGATGCTCGGCGAAATTTTCCATGCGCAGGAAGCGCTTCATGGTGCTCTCGCGCATTTGCCCCGCATCTTTGAAGCGCATGTGATTTGCAATGAGTGCTTCAATCTGCGCGATCTGCTCGCCCGAGAACCGCAGCCGCGTAAGGATGTCGTGCGCCAGCCGGACGCCTTCTTCAACATGTCCGTCGAAGCGGATGCGGTCGGCCACGCGGAACGTCGGCGGCTTGCCCACGTCGTGCAACAGCGCCCCGGCGGCCAGCGTCACCGTGGGATGCCGCAGCTTCTCGAGCAGCAGCAGCGTATGCGCCCACACGTCGCCTTCCGGGTGGAATTCCGGCGGCTGCGCGACGCCCTTCATGGCGGCGACTTCGGGCAGGATGTCGCCCAGCAGCCCAGTCTCATCCAGCAATTCGAAACCGCGCCGGGCGCCGCCTTCCGTCAGGATGCGCCCCAGTTCCTCGCGCACGCGCTCGGGCGAGACTTTCTCAATCAGGCCGTGCAGCCGCCGCAGCGCCGCCATGGTGCCGGGCTCGATCTCGAAGCCCAGCCGGGCCGCGAACCGAACGGCGCGAATCAAGCGCAGGTGGTCTTCCTGGAAACGCTCCTCCGGATCGCCGATGGCGCGGATCACGCGGCGGCGCAAGTCCTCCTGACCCCCGGTGAAGTCGAGCACCTGGTTCGTATCGGGATCCAGCAGCAGCGCGTTGATGGTGAAATCGCGCCGCATCACATCCTGCCGGGGATCGGTCTCGAAGCGCACCGCGTCGGGACGCCGGCCATCGCTGTAGCTGGCGTCGCTGCGAAACGTGGCCACCTCCACTTGGGACGTGTTCTCCCGCACCAGCACCACGCCGAAATGTGCGCCCACCTGCTCGGACCGCTCGAACAATTCGCTCACGCGGTCGGGGCGCGCGTCGGTGGCCACGTCGAAATCCTTCGGCGTGCGTCCCAGCAGCAGGTCACGTACGCAGCCGCCCACCAGGTACGCCTGGTGCCCCGCGGCGCGCAACTGCGCGACGATCGAGCGGGCCAGTGTCTCCGAGGTCATCTCTAACTACTATATCCACGCCTATGCTACGATGTGTTTGCTAAACTGCATTTGAGCCCCCGCGCATGACCCAGCCCCAACGGCCCCGCGCCGTTAATGTCGTAGTCGCCACCACCGTCATGCTGTCGTTCATCTCCTTCTGGAGAGCGGCCGCCATCGTGCTCAGCGATCTGGCTTCCTCGGCGTACTATGTGGGCGGCATCGCCGAGCAGGCCATCGGCAAAGCTGCGCCGTGGTTCATCCTGGCGATCATGCTGTTCTCGTATGCGGTGCGCGCCATCTACATCGAAAGCTGCAGTATGTTCGTGCGCGGCGGCGTATACAAAGTCGTGCACGAGGCCATGGGCGGCACCTTGGCCAAATTCTCGGTCTCCGCGCTGATGTTCGACTACGTGCTCACCGGCCCTATCAGCGCCGTGAGCGCGGGCCTGTACCTGGGCGGGCTCGTCAACGAGACCGGCGCGTACTTGAAGATCCCCGGCTTGCACGTCTATCCGCCCTACTTCGCGGCAGTCTTTGCCGCGGCGGTCACCATCTATTTCTGGCGTAAAAACATCATCGGCATCCACGAATCCAGCGAGAAGGCTTTGCGCATCATGCAGATCACCACCGTGATGGTGGTCATCCTGATCGGCTGGTGCCTGGTCACGATCTTTAAGAACGGCTACCAGCCCGTGCCGCTGCCGACGCTGGCCAATCTGCATTTCAGCAAGGAAGGGCTGGGCTGGCTGCGCGGCACGGCGGCGCCCTCCATCACCATCATCGCCATTATGGTGGGCTTGGGCCACTCGCTGCTGGCCATGAGCGGTGAAGAAAGCCTGGCGCAAGTAAATCGCGAAATCGCGTATCCCAAATTGAAGAACCTGGAGCGCGCCGGCTTCGTGATCTTCATATACAGCATGCTGTTCACCTCGCTGGTGTCCTTCTTCGCGGTGATGATCATTCCGGACGCGGCGCGGCCTAAGTTCCTGGATAACCTGATCGGCGGGCTTTCCATGTTCCTGGTGGGGCCCATGTCCGTGCGGCTGCTGTTTCACGCTTTCGTGGTGCTGGTGGGGACGTTGATCCTGGCCGGTGCGGTGAACACGGCCATCATCGGCTCCAACGGCGTGCTCAACCGGGTGGCCGAGGACGGCGTGCTGCCGGACTGGTTCCGCCATCCTCACCACAAATTTGGCACCAGCTCGCGCCTCATCAACCTGATCGTCATCCTGCAACTGATCACCATCGTCATCAGCCGCGGCGATGTCTACATGCTCGGTGAAGCCTACGCATTTGGCGTGGTGTGGAGCTTCGCCATGAAGGCGCTGTCGGTGCTGGTGCTGCGCTACAAGCGGCCGGGAGGCCGGGGTTGGAAAGTGCCGTTGAATTTCCACATCGCCGGCACGGAGATTCCCGTTGGACTGATCCTGATCACCATCACGCTGTTTGGGCTGGCCCTGATCAACGTGGTCACCAAGGAGATCGCCACCATCTCCGGCGTCAGCTTCACCATTGCGTTCTTCATCGTGTTCGAGTTCTCCGAAAAGTACAATCGCCTGCACACGGCCGCGCACTCGCAGGAGCTGGAAAAATTCAACCTGAACACCAGCGAGGAACTGTCGGCGGATGCCGCCCACGTGCGGCCCGGCAACGTCATCGTGGCGGTGCGCAACCCGAATCGCATGGACCACCTGCAGCGCATGCTGGAGAAAACCGATACGCACCGCATCGACATCGTGGTGCTCTCGGTCCGCCAGGTAACGCAAGCGGCTTCCGGCGAGCACCCGCTGGATGCCAGCCAGATTTTCTCGGTGGACGAGACCGCCGTCTTCACCAAGGTCGTGAACCTGGCGGAGAAGGCCGGCAAGCACGTCGAACTGATGGTGGTGCCGGGAAGCGATCCATACGCCGCCATCGTGGCTACGGCGGACCGCCTGCAATCGTCGCGCATCGTGATGGGGCTTTCGCCGAAGTTGAGTCCGGCGGAGCAGGGCGCCGCGGTCGGCCGCGAATGGGAAAACCTGCCTGAGCCGCGGCCGTCGCTCTCGCTGGAAATTGTGGTGCCGGGCGAGGAAGATTCCATCTTCTTCAACCTTGGCCCGCATCCGCCCAGGCTCTGGCCGCAGGATCTCGACCTGCTGCATCAGCTCTGGCTGGAGCTTTCCGCCAAAGGCCCCGGCTCGAAACTGCACCATCGCGACATTGTCGGCGTGGCGTTGCGCCGCATGCAGGATGCGCTCGAATCCGGGCACGCCGACGAGGTTGTCGCGGACGTGATGCGGGAAATTTCGAACGGCTCCCACAAGCCTTCCGTGGGGCCTTAACGCTCTGTCCCACTGTCCATCAGTCTTGTGGGGCAGGCCCTCGGCCTGCGGCGGCCTCTCAGGCCGCCTCTCTTGCACGATTGCTCATCCGGAACATTTTCTCTTTGAAATGTTTCCGTTTTACGGTACCATGGTTTCATCGGCACAGGCCGAAAGGGAGAACCATGACGCAATCGCAGATCATTCAAACATTGGCAGAGAAGTGCGAGGTTACCAAAACCGTTGCGCAGGGCATGCTCAACGCCCTGTCCAGCACGGCAATTACCGAAGTTAAAAAGAATGGCGTATTCGTGTTGCCCGGTATCGGCCGGCTGGTCCGCGTGGACCGCAAGGCGCGCATGGGACGCAACCCCGCCACTGGCGAGGCTATCAAGATCGCCGCCAAGAAGGTGGTGAAGTTTCGTATAGCGAAAGCCGCTAAAGACGCCATCGTACCGCCGAAGAAGGCGAAAGCTTAAGTAGGCGATGAAACCAAGTGGAGGGCGGGCAATNNCGGCCAAGATTGGCCGCCCTCCGGTGGGCGCGAACGGGCCGCTAAAATAGGCTCATGCAGTCCTATTTTTCCGTGTTGGCGACCCTCCTCGCCGTAGCCACGGCCCAGGCCACCGAGCCTGTAGTATTCCCTAACCAATCTCCTCTTGCCCCCGGCGCGTTCGCGCAGCTCCCCCTTACCTCCGTCACCCCGCGCGGCTGGTTGCGAGACCAGTTGCAGATCCAGGCCGCCGGTCTGACCGGCCATCTCGATGAGTTCTGGCCCGATCTCGGCCCCCATAGCGCGTGGCTAGGCGGCACTGGCGAGGGCTGGGAACGCGGGCCCTATTACCTCGATGGCTTGCTGCCCCTCGCTTACCTCCTCGACGACGCCAAACTCATCGCCAAAGCCAGGAAGTGGGTGGACTGGACGCTCGAACACCAGCGCCCCAATGGCGCCATCGGCCCGGAAAAAAACCTGGACTGGTGGCCCAATATGCTCATGCTCAAGGCTCTCACGCAGTATCAAGAGGCCACCGGCGATGCGCGTGTGATTCCGCTGATGCGCCGCTACTTCGCGTATCAAGCCAGCAACCTGGACGAGCGCCCCTTGCATGAGTGGGCCATCTTCCGGTGGCAGGACGAGGCCCTCAGCGTCCTCTGGCTCTACAACCGCACCGGCG
>PMVV01000311.1 GCA_003166475.1 Bryobacterales bacterium
TCTTGTGGGGCAGGTTGGCAACGGGGCGTGGCCAGAAACGCGTGATTGTCGCCGGATCTGGTCGCGCAAAGCCTGCGATCTCGCCGCGGGAATTGACCCCGACAGCAGATACAAGGGAGAATCGGCCGGAACCAGGGTGTTGAGGTCGGTCATCACGCCGTTCCGCCAAAGGTACGGGTGCGGATCGAAGCTCCCGTCTAGCGACAAGCCAACAATCTCGCCGCTGTCGTTGATGCCGAGGCGCCGGGAGCGTGACGGAAGACGCTCCCGGCGGACCGGCCACTCGGCAGTAGATCTCGCTCGTTCGACCGCGCGATTTCACTCGCGCGGGACTGCCAGAAAAGCGTGAACCTCGCCGTTTATCGTGCCCCAGCCTACGATCTCTCCAGCTTCATTGATCGATGCAGCCCACTGCAGATACCACGGCGAGCCCGCCGGGATGAAGTCGTTGAGGTCCTTCGGCACCTTTCCTTGCCAGAGGAGGGCGCGTGAGCTAAAGGTGGTCCCATCTATAGAAAAGCCAACCACCTCGCCTCTGTTGTTGATGGTGTGGCAGCAGGGGGCCACGGTCACCACGGCCCCGGGAAACGCGCCGAGGTCCTGCATGCCTGTATCCTTGGTCCACAGGAAGGTATGAAGGGTGCCATCCTTAGCTGATTGCGCCGTCCCGACCACTTCACCGCGGTTATTGACGCTGGTGGCATCGTTAGGCGTACTTCCCAGGTTGCCCAGGTCAATGGCCGAGCCGTCGCGTTCCCAGAGCACCGCGTGCGGCCCGGCCGGGTTCACAGGCCCCGGAGTGGTGTTCGAGCACAAACCCGATGTGCCGGCGACCTGGCCCTTGTCGTTGATCCCGAAGGCGAATCCGACCGTATCGCCCTTTAGGGGATGGAGTTCCCGAATCCCTCCGTTTGGCCCCCAGATCACCGTTTCAAAACGGAGAACTTGAAAAGGCGCTACGCAGGTTGAATCGGGAGTGCCATTCTCCGCAAACCCGCTTACCTGGCCTTCATCGTTGACCCAATACGCTTGGGCGTTGTTGCCGCCCGGCAGGGTTGGAAGCGCCGTCATGGTCCCATTCTTCCAGATGGCCGCGAGGCATTGAAGGTGAGTGCCGAAACCGCAAAAGTCTTCACCATTCGGATCCGTCATGGAAGTCTCGGAAAGGATCGACAACTCGCCAAACGAGTTAGGCCCGCCCCCCACCTCGCTGCTCGGACCGCCCAGTGTGCCGAGGTTGGTCATCTGGCCGCCATGCCAAAGGAAGGCGGTTTGGGCCACGCCGCCGGTTTGGCTTGCAGTTGCAGCCGCTCCGCCCACCCAGCCCGCGTAGTTGATGCCATAACCATAACTATACGTCCCGCCCAGAGTGCCGAGGTCGGTAATGGTGTAGCGTGGTGCGGGCTGTGCGATGGCCAAGGCGGCGAACATGCTGCTGGCCGCAATCCCTCCAGTAATCAAGGTCTTGATCGATTTCGTCATTGGTTGCCCTCCTGTGGGCTGGTTCCGATTTAGACATGAGATCGTTCCCAGATCCATGCCTTCCCGATCATTTGCGGCTCAAAAGGGCCTCATCGGGCAAATCGCTCAAAGTACGGCACTTGTCTGCCGACCTCATCAGCCGCCATGGCCCGTGGTAAACTGTGCGCAGTTCGTCGGCGAACCTTATGACGTCCCAGCCCCAATCCCCCGCTCGGCTGGCCTTCGGACCCTTTGAAGTAAATGTTCCAACGGGGCAACTGCTCAAAAGCGGAGTACGTATCCGTTTGTCCGGCCAGCCGTTTCAGGTCTTGTTGACCCTGCTGGCGCATCCCGGCGATGTGGTTACAAATGAGCAACTGCACGAGCTGATCTGGAAGAAAGGGACGTTCGTCGATTTCGAGCACGGCCTCCACGCCGCGGTGAATAAGCTGCGACGTGCCTTGGGCGATTCAGCCGAGAATCCGCGATACATCGAAACCGTGCCTGGCCGCGGCTATCGATTCATAGGAGCCATGGGGCGGCAGCCCGTGCCGATCTCCGGCAGTTTGGACGCTCCTCCTCTTTCGCCGCCGGCCGGCGGGGAATTATCTCCCGCCCTGTCTAATCCCGGCCGGCGCTGGTGGATCGCGGCTGCGGTTGCGCTGCCGATCGGCGCTCTCGGTATTTGGGCGGCGTCGCACTTCCGGCAAGTGCGCACCGATGAACGCGTCTTGAGTCTCCAGATCAATCCGCCCGCAGGCTCCGAGTTTACGTTTGGAACCCAGGCTGCCGGCATCTCTTTGTCGCCGGACGGCAAGACTGCGGCCTATGTCGCGACCGACCACGGGAAAGCCGCTCTTTGGGTCCAGCCGCTGGACGGCACAACCGCGCGGGTGCTCGGCGGAACGGAAGAGGCCGGGTTGCCATTCTGGTCCCCGGATAGCAAGTCCGTCGCATTCTTCGCACAAGGTAAGTTGCAGCGAGTCTATCTGGCGGGCGGGACGCCACAGACGGTCTGCGAGGTCCACGCCCGCGGCGGCTCCTGGAGCGACAATGGCCAGATCCTGCTGGGCGGCTGGAATTCCGGCCTGTTCCAGGTCGCCGCTTCCGGTGGACAGCCCTCTTTTCTCACCACCCTGGATGCGTCTCGCGGGGAGTTCGCCCACTACTGGCCGCAGGTACTTCCGGGCGGCCACTTTCTGTACTTTGCCCGGAGCAACAAGCGCGAAAATACTGGCGTTTATGCGGCGTCGCTCGCCAAGCCTCGCGCGCCGGTGCAGTTGTTGGCCACGGAAACCAACGCATTGTACGCATCCGCAGTCGATGGGGACCGCGACAATCGGAAAGGATATTTGCTTTGGCTGCGCGGCGGAACGCTAGTTGCGCAGAACTTTGACGCAGCCACGTTGAAACTCTCCGGCGTACCCCACCCGGTAGCCGATCCGGTGGCGAGGATAGGGGCGCCTGGTCAGATGCAGGTCTCGGTCTCGGCCACGGGGATCTTGCTGTACAGGTCCACTGATCCGGCGCGTCAATTCAGGTGGGTTGACCGCGCGGGGAAGCCGCGAGGCGCCGTGGGTGAACCGGCCTTCAGCGCTTTCTTCCGTCTATCTCCGGGCGGACGGAGGATCGCGGTGGCTCGCGGAAGTCCCGTTGGGGCCGATCTCTGGATGCTGGACGTAGACCGCGGTGTTCCGAGCCGGTTCGCTTCGAGGCCTGGACTTAACATTTACCCCGTTTGGTCCCCCGACAGCCGAACGGTTCTATTTGCCTCCGGTTCCCCGCCCAACTTATTTCGCAAGAACGTCAGCGGAGCCAGCGAGGAACAACGTCTCACTCAATCGCCGAACCCTCAATTCCCGACAGACTGGTCCCGCGACGGACGCTTCATCCTGTACGAGGAAGAGACCGCCCCTGGCAGCCAGCGGTCCCTGTGGATTCTGCCCGCGGAGCCAGGCTACGCCAAGCCGAGACCCTACCGGCGGACGACATTCAACGAAAGCATGGGCCAGTTCTCTCCCGACACCCGCTGGGTGGCCTTTCAGTCGGACGAATCCGGGCGGTACGAGGTCTACATCGACACATTCCCCGAGCCGCGCGGACGGGTGCGGATTTCAACGGGCGGAGGCGTGATGCCGGAATGGGGCGCCGGCGGGCGCGAGTTGTTCTACGTATCCCCGGATTCCATGCTCATGTCAGTCGGTCTCAAGCTGGGGACCGGCTCCTTGGATCCCTCGGCGCCACATGCGTTGTTTCCGTTGCTTGTGATCGATACCGACGTCAGCCCCTATGACGCCGCCCGCGATGGGCAGCGCTTCCTGGTACTCGAGACCGCGGAGCATGCCGCGCAGCCGCTGACGGTAATCGTCAACTGGCCGGCGCTGCTGAACAAGGCAGCCAACTCCCAATAACCACTACAGCGTTCGGAGTCCGGTCTCGCCATGCAGATCGCCGGCAGCAGTCCCCCGCGTAACTGTTCGGCCAGCTTCCGCATTGATCCGGTCCGTTCCGGGACGTACCCCCGTCTGCGCGGGCCCTGGACCCGTTGTCGCCCAGCACCTGCCCTAACGCGTGCCGGAACCGTTAGAACTGGACCAGGGTTTCGCGGCCATCCTTCGTGCCGGCGCTGCTGAATACCTCGATGGGACCGGAGGTGAACCGGATCCAGTCTCGCTCGCCACCGCCGTCAGGGGCACCAGACCGAACAGCAGAAACAACCGCCGCATGGCTACATCGTAACAGGCCCGCCAGTGGCGCCCGCGCATCGTTCCCTATCATTCGATCCGAAGGGCCTCGACAGGCGCAATCCGCGTGGCGCGATAAGCCGGGATCCAACAGGCCAAGAGCGCGACCGCAATGAGTAGCGCCGCAACCGCGAAGAGCGTTGGCGGATCGGTCGGTTGCACTCCGAACAACAGGCCGGTCATCAAACGCGTGACGTATAACGTCACCGTCATTCCGATTGCCGTACCCACCAGCGCCAGTTTCAGTCCCTGGCCTATCACCAGCCGCAGCACGTCGCCACCTTGCGCACCGAGGGCCATGCGAATTCCGAACTCGTGGGAACGCTGGCCCGCGGAGTACGCCACCACACCATACAATCCCACCGCGGCCAGCAGTAGCGCCAAGCCCGCGAAAAGCTCGAATAGAAGAAGGTTCAAGCGCCGGGGCGCGACGGTCTCGTCGATCCGCTCCGACATCGTTTTGGCATTGTCGATCAGCAGCGCCGGATCGAGTTTGCGCAACGCTCCCTGAACCGCGGCCATGACGGTGCCGGCGTCGCCGGCGGCGCGCACCGCCAACTCGAATCGCGACTGCGGACCGGATGCCAATAGCTGATAGGTCGAAAACGGAGCTGCGGAATCAAGTCCGATCTGGCGGACATCGCCGACCACCCCAACGATGGTCTGCCACTGCGCCCCATCGCGCGGGCCCACCTTAAAGCGCTTGCCGATGGGATCGGCACCGGGCCAAAAGCGCTGCGCAAACCCCTGGTTGATGAGCACCGGATGGTGGCTGGAACCTTCATCGCGGTCCTCCAGCACACGGCCCCGTACGAGCGGGATGCCCATCACGTCGAAATAGTTCGGCATCACATTGCGGAATGTGCTGGCGCCCAGTTCGCCTTCGGCGGACGGCCGGCCTTCAATGGCAATGTCGCCGTTTCCCTCGCCTCCGGTGATCGGCAGCCGGCTGACGATTGTGGAGGCACTGACGCCGGGCAGAACCGACAGGCGATCCTGCACCTGCCGGTAGAAAGCATTCACCGACGCGTCCGAATCGTAGTTGAGGGGCAGACCGATCCGCAGGGTAACCAGCCGCTCGGTTCGGAATCCCGGATTGACTTCGAACAAGCGGTGAAAGCTCCTCAGCAGCAGGCCCGCTCCGGCCAACAATACCAGGCAAAGGGCAACCTCTGCCACGACCATGGTCTGTTGCGCCAAAGCGTGTTTCCGGGAGCCGCCCGCGCGGTGTCCGCTGCGGAGCGCTTCGGCCGCGCCTGCACGCGCCGCACCGATGGCCGGCACGATTCCGAAGAGAATGGTTGTCGCCACTGTAATGGCCGCGGCAAAAGCCAGCACCGAACCATCGATCGGCACACTCTGCAAGCGAGGATCGCGGGTCAAAAACCCGAGCGATCGGGTGGCAAGAAACGCCAGCCCGATT
Organism: Bryobacterales bacterium; assembly: GCA_003166475.1. GTDB lineage: Bacteria > Acidobacteriota > Terriglobia > Bryobacterales > Bryobacteraceae > Bog-159. The sequence goes on from PMVV01000311.1 coordinate 5,629, forward strand.
CCTGCCATACCGCCCACAACGGCGAGCACGCCACTCTCGGTAAGCAGTTGACGGAGCAGCCTGGCGTACCCTACTCCCAGCGCCCGCCGGATGGCCATCTCTTTGGCGCGGGCCGTTCCGCGCACCAACATCAGGCCGGCTATGTTGCCACAAGCGATCAGAAGCAGGAAGCCTACGGCGCCCAGCAATACGAGCAGCGCCGGTCGAAGATCGCGGCTTAGTGCGTCGGGCAGCGGCACGGCGCGCACCACCAGCCCGCGCCTGGTCTCCGGATGATCCTGCCGGATCTGAGCGGCGATGGCCTCCACTTCCCTGCCCGCGGCGGCCGGTGATATTCCGGAGCGCAGCCGTCCCACGGGATCGAGCACCCAAATATTCCGGTGGGTTATTTCGGCGGGGCCAATCTCCTGCTGAAGCGGCGTCCAGAACTCGGACTGACGATATTCGAAGCCGGCCGGCATAACGCCGGTAACCGTGTAGGAAGTTGGTCCGAAACGGATGGAGCGTCCCAGGACAGCGGGATCGCCACCCAGCAGCTCCGTCCACATGCGATGGCTGAGCACGATTACGGCGGGCACTCCCTGACGGTCCTCCGCCTGGCCGAAGAAGCGCCCCATGCGCGGGGCGACGCCCATTACCTGGAAGAAGTCGTAAGAGACCGCCGCGCCGGAGATGCGGATCGGATTGGTGCCTTCGCGCAGAATGTGCTGGACGTGCATGACGCCGGCAAGAAGTTCGAACGAGGTCGCGCGGCTCCGCCAGTCGACCAGGTTCGGCCACGACGCTCCCCAGTAATTGTCGGGATCGTGAGCGTCCACTTCTCCCACCATCGCCAGACGTTCGGGATGCGGATACGGAAACGAGCGCCAGAGCACAGCGTGGGCGACGCTGAACATGGCGGTGTTCACGCCGATTCCCAACGCCAGCGTGAGCAGCGCGACCACGGTGAACCCTGGGCTGCGCATCAGCGTACGCGAGGCGAACCGAAGATCCTGAAGCAGAACGGTCATGACCTTGTCTCCTTTGGGGTGTGGAACGGGGGGCGCGTGGGTGGAGCATCGTACCTGCACGGCGGCCAATACCAGATCAAGCGCGGTGCGTGTGGCCAGGCGCCAGCCGGGCTGCTCCTGCCACCGCCGGTCGAAGGTGGCGAGCATTTCGGCGCCGAACTTCCGGCGGAACGCAGCCGGAAAAAGGAGCAACAGCGCGCCAACCAGCCCACGCATCAGGAGCGGCCCTCCGGTAATAGTTTTCGCGCGCGGGAGAGTTCGACCAGACCGGCAAGGCGCGCTGCTTCCGCTTTGAGGACGCGATGACCCAGACGGCTGAGGCGATAGTAACGGCGGCGCTCATCCTCGTCGGCCTCCTCGATCAGGCCGCTGTCGAGCAATCGCGCGAGCAGGCGGTACAGAGAGCCGATCTCCAGCCGAACGCCGCCCTGCGACTCACGCTCGACTTCCTTCATGAGTCCATAACCGTGGCGGGGTCCCTGGGTCAGCGCCATCAGTACGTGAAAGTCGGCGGGCTTGAGAGCGTCCGGCATATAAGTATTTTGAGTATATGTAATCCGCCTGTATTAAGTCAAGCGTCGCATGTCCCCAGGACCCGCCCTGAAACACCCGCGGATGCGCCGCACCCCCCAACGTGGATAGAATGCTTATTCATCCCCATGGACACCGTAAAATATCAGCTCGACGAGACCCGCATCCCCAAGGCCTGGTACAACCTGGTCGCCGATCTTCCCAAACCACCCGCGCCGCCGCTGCATCCGGGCACGCTCCAGCCAATCGGGCCCGACGATCTTTCGCCGATCTTCCCCATGAGCCTCATCCTGCAAGAGGTGAGCCAGGAGCGCGAGATCGAGATCCCTACGCCGGTGCGCGACATCTACCGCCTCTGGCGCCCGACGCCGCTCTACCGCGCCCGCCGCTGGGAAAAAATGCTCGACACGCCCGCGCGCATTTACTACAAGTACGAGGGCGTCAGTCCGGCCGGCTCGCACAAGCCCAACACCGCCGTGGCCCAGGCTTTCTATAACAAGGAGGCCGGCACCAAGCGCCTGGCCACCGAGACCGGCGCCGGCCAGTGGGGCTCCGCGCTCGCCATGGCCTGCAACTTCTTCGGGCTGGAATGCAAGGTCTACATGGTGCGCGTCAGCTACAACCAGAAGCCCTACCGGCGCGCCCTCATGGAAACCTTCGGCGCTTCGGTGACCGCCAGCCCGAGCTATGAAACCGAGGCCGGCCGCGCCATTTTGGCCAAGCAACCGGATTCGCGCGGCTCGCTCGGCATCGCCATTTCCGAGGCGGTCGAGGTGGCCGCCAAGGATCCCGACACCAAGTATTCTCTCGGCAGCGTGCTCAACCACGTGCTCCTGCACCAGACCGTAATCGGACAGGAAGCCCTTGAGCAGATGCAGATGGCCGGCGATTATCCCGACGTGCTGGTGGGTTGCACCGGCGGCGGCTCGAACTTCGCGGGCATCGCCTTCCCCTTCATCGGGCGCAATCTGCGCGGCCAGACCTCCACGCGCGTGCTCGCCGTGGAACCCTCCGCCTGCCCCAGCCTCACCCGCGGACGCTTCGCCTACGACTTCGGCGACACCGCCCGCCTTACGCCGCTGGTGAAAATGCACACGCTCGGCAGTTCCTTCATCCCACCCGGCATTCACGCCGGCGGCCTCCGCTATCATGGCATGGCCCCGCTGGTCAGCCACCTGCTCGACATCGGCGCGATTGAAGCCATGAACGTCCAGCAGTTGGACGCCTTCGCCGCGGGCGTCGGGTTCGGCCGCGCCGAGGGCATCATCCCCGCGCCCGAGGCCAATCACGCCGTGGCCGGCGCGCTGGCCGAAGCGCTCAAGTGCAAGCAGGAGGGCGTCTCACGCACCATCCTGTTCAATCTGTGCGGCCACGGCCACTTCGACATGCAGGCCTACATCGATTACACCGCCGGCAAACTGCAGAACTACGACTATCCCGACGAGGAGATCGCCATGGCGCTGGCGGGCCTGCCGCCGGTTGCTGCTGAGTAGGCCGCACGCGGCTTGCTCCCCTGCCGCACGGCGATTGCGGTAACCTGAAGAGGCAGTGGTGCAACGATGACCGTCACACTCAACTTGCCCCCGGAAAAAGAAGCTGCGTTCAAGGCCCAGGCGCGAGCGCGTGGTCTGAGTCTTGAGCAGTGGATGCTGGACGTGGCCGATCAGTCCGCGCAGCCAGTCTCCATCGCCCACCTGCAGAAAACAGATCCCGAGGAGTGGGCGCGGCATTTCGACGCATGGGTCGATAGCCACAACCCCAATACACCCGTCCTTTCGGATGAAGCCATGAGCCGGGAGAGCATCTACCCGGACCTGATTTAGCCGCATGCTCCTCGATACCAGCGCGTTGCTGCGGCTCTTGCAGCCGTTGCATCCGCAGGGCGAGATCGTCCGCGGCGCGACGCGCCCGGCAGCCCAAAACGGTCTGGGTCTGTCGGTCCCACACGCGACGGACGAGCCGATGCGCCTGAAGAGCATGTTCCCTCTATTGCCGGATACGCCGGCGCACGATGCCCGCCTGGTGGCCGCCATGCAGGTGCACGGCCTCACCGCCATTCTCACTTTCGACAAGACTGGCTTTTCCCGTTACGCCGGCATTGAAGTCGTGCATCCCGCCGATGCCGCCGCTTGAGCGCGCCCTTTTCTCTGCCCTGCCCTCGCGATCGCATGGCCCATTGCGGCCCCCCAGCCCGCCCACTGAACGGTCCCATTCCCGGATGAGAAAAAGGCCCGAGTTTTTCACCTTTATCCATGAGTGCAAGTTCAGCGGATCTTTCCATGCAGGAATACGACGTAGCCCTGAAGACGCTGTTAAAAGGTTCAGCCGCGCTCACCCTACGCGCGTTGACCGGAACGGCGGTCGCGAAGTGGTTGGATGCAGAACTTCCAAAGGTGCGGAAAGCGCAGAACCTGCGCTTGGATCTGCTCGGCCAGACTGCCGGCGGCCAACTCATCCACATTGAGCTGCAAAGCGGCAATGACGCGGCCATGCCGTTCCGCATGATCGAATACTGTCTCGGCATTCAACGGCTGTTCGGACAGTTCCCGCGGCAAATCTTGCTTTATG
>PMVV01000395.1 GCA_003166475.1 Bryobacterales bacterium
GATGCTGGGCGGCTGACAGTTGGCGGGCAATCCTGCCCTGGGGTCCCCTCTGGGGACGGCTTTCAGCCGGCTGTGTAATGCAGATACGCGGTCCTACTGCACCGCCAGAGTCACTCCGGTCTGCGCGCTTACGCCTCCGATGGCGACGGCCAGCGGCACGCTCGGGCCGGGCGTAACAGCCTCCGGCACCTGCACAGTGATCTGGGTCAGGCCCGAGATCAGGTACGGCGCGGCCCCCGCGTAGGCGATGGTGGGGCAGGGAACGCCTCCCATGGTGACGGTGGCGGCATTGGCGGGCAGCATCGGATACGGCGCGGTCACCAGCAAGCCATCCACACTGGCTGGAGTGGTCGCACCCGCGCCGGTCAGGTAGATGTCCACGTAGCCGCCGCGCGCGACGGGATTCGCGGCGGTGTTCAAGCTGTAGTCGACGTTATTCAGGATCGCGCCCGGACCGGTTCCCAAAGCGTTGGCCGTGAACAGGCCGGGGGCCGCGGCGGCTACTTGCAAGGAGACCGGCGCCGAGACAGCACCCAGATATTCCACTTGCAGCGTGGTGCTGGAGTGGCCGGCCACCCCATAAGGCACCACCGCATTCACTTGTCCACCCGAGGCGTAGGTGATGGGGGCGGGCACGCCGTCAAACAGGACATGCACCCCCGCCAGCGCATTCGACACCAGGTATGGATTGGTAAGTTCCAGATTGGCGCCGGCCGCCGGTCCGAGCGCCGTACCATAGAGCGACACAATCTCTCCGGGAGCCACGGCGCCGGCAGCGTAGCTTGCAGCATTGGCCACGCCGGCCGCCGGCAGAGTGGGTTGGGCGTTGGACAGGCGCAACAGGGCCGCGCCATAACCCGGCAGCGTGACTTGCATCTGCGGGGCGGGAGTCTGTGTTTGCGGCACGGGCCCACCGGGCAGCGGCGTGGACGCATCGAGCGTCACCAGCGTGGCCGAAGTGAAGGTACCCAACGCCGAAAGATCCAGCGCGAACGTGCGCGACGAACCCGAGCCGTTATTGTCGGAAGACCCTTTGAGCGCGTAGTTGGACATCAGGACAACCACCGATCCGTCCACGTTGCGCGCCGCCATCGTCTGGGTGTCGAATGCCAGCCCGCCGCTGCCTTGCCAACCGTGAGCAAAGTCGGTCGCACAGCAGCCGGTGGTGGTCGTTTGGAGAATATCCTGACCGGGCGGCGAGGGGAGCCAGTGAGAGAGGTAGTAATCCACCCAGTAGCTGAGTTGCGTAGCGTAGGGCGGTCCGCCCGACGGGCTGCCGATCTCGCCGTATTGCTGGTCGCTGCCAAAGGCCCAGTGGTAGAGGGCTTGCGCGCCCGCTTCGCCCAGTTGCTCGAAGACCAGGGAACGCCAGGCGGCGAAGAAAGGACTGCTGCCGCGCGTATCCAACACGAACTTCTGAGGCGCGTTGCAGGCGCTGATTCCGTTGCCGGCGTTGTAATCGGCGTTCACGTTGTTCTCGGTGATCCAAACCGGCACGTTGGCTAGCGCGGATTTCTTGGCCATCTCGGCGTACATGGTCTGGACCTCGGCGGCGAATTCGGGAATGGTGGCGAAAAGGGCCTGGTCCATGTCTCTTTGGGTGCAGGTGGAGTAAAAGTGCTTGGCTACTACATCCACCGGAGCGGTGACGCCGGCCACGAAGGTGGGGAAGTACGGCGCACCGCTGGGGTCCTGATTATCGGGAGCCGCCGCAAGTTCGACGGCCACAAACTTGATGGACGGATCGGCCTGGGCCATCTGGGGCACGGCTGTGTTGTAAAGCGTCACGTACTCCGACGCCGTTACGCCGTTGATGTCCGGCTCGTTGAAGATGCCCCACCAGGTGACCGGGTAAGGGGTGGGACTTTGGTAATGCGTGCTGTTGTCGGTAAATCCGCCGGTGTTGTAATAGCTGACCATGTTGGCGCTCATCTGAGCGAAGGTGGGGATGCTGGCGGGAAGAATGTGGCCTTGGCTGTCGCTCAGGTACGCTGGTGCCGTACCGATCTGGAACTCGGGGCTGTGGTCGCCGGTAGCCTGGATGGTGGAGAGCATGGTGTCGAGCTCCGTGAAATCCCAGGTGTCGGGGGCCGTGAGCGGGATGCCATCCGAGACGACCTGCACCCGCGTGTGCCACGGATTGAGAGCTGTCAACTGCGCGGGGACGCTCGCTTCTCCGTTGAAGAATTGATAGTTCCAGTCTGCGAGCTGAAACGAGGTGGACATGGGTAGCTGCAGGCGGCCCTTGACGCCAACCGAGGTGTCGGTTTGATTGCCGACCTGCACATTGACCGTAGTGGATTGCGCCGCAGCGGCGGCGACCGCCAATAGCGCTATCGCGCACGGGCGGACAGTGGACATAGGAGACCGCATGGGTGGTTGCCTCTACGGACGAATGTAGCAGGGTGCGCGGCGGACTGCGACGGGATTCGGAATAGCGGGGCTTGTTATGCGAGTGGAAATAACTGGGCAGCAAATTTAGCCGTGGGGCAGGCCATCGTCTTTCGTGGCCTGCCGAGTTCGAGAGCGGTGCGCAGACGACAAACAACGATCGTCAGCGCCACGCCGGGCAAAGGAACTGTCCAGTTTAATTCGCGGACAGTACACTAGCCCATCCATCTCAGATTTTGCGCAGTCCCGTCGAATTGCGAAGTGGTCTTGAACGGCTCCAGCTTTCCCGTAAGAGCCGCGTTCCTGGTCTTCGCCAACAGAGCCGACAATTGCGCTTCCGTCAATGGCTGGAACGTGCGCGCGGCCTCGAGGGCTTGCTGCAGGCGCTCCATGTTATCGCACCCCGTGATGACCACCGAAGTGGGCAGATTCAGGGCGTAGTGCAGGCATTCTGTGCCGGTCGCCAGGCCGTGCTGCGGCAGGTTGCCGAAGGCCATGGGCTTCATTCCCAGTACGCCGACGCCCTGCGCCACTAACTTCGGCACCACCAGCCTGGCGAAGCTGCGGAAGTGCGCGTCCAGCAGATTCAGGGGCATCTGCGCGGCGTCGAAATGGAATCCGTTCTGTTCCGCCACCTCCAGCATGCGCAGGTGCACGGCGGGATCTTTGTGGCCGGTAAAGCCGATATAGCGGATCTTGCCGGCCTTCTTGGCCTCCAACAGCGCCTCCAGCGGACCGTCGTGCGCGAAGAAGCGGTCGGGGTCTTCCATGCGGATGTTCTCGTGGTATTGCATCAGGTCCACGCGATCGGTTTGGAGCCGCTGCAGCGATTCGTCGATCTGGCGGGCGGTGGACTGCTTGGTGCGCCCGTCGAACTTGGTCATCAGGAAGACCTTCCGGCGGTAGCCATCGCGCAAGGCTTTGCCCATCCAGACTTCGCTTTTGCCGTCGTGATAGTCCCAGCAGTTGTCGAGGAAGGTGATGCCCTGGTCCACCGCGGTACGGACCAGTTTGATGGCGTCCCGCTCGGCTTCGGGGACGCCCATGTGGTAGCCGCCGAGTCCGATGGCGGAGACGCGCTCGCCGGTGCGGCCCAGAGTGCGATAGAGCATGCCGCCGGATCGCGTTTGCGCGGCGGCGGGAATGGCGGAAGCCAGAGATGCGCCGAGGAGCGCGCCCAGAATCTCGCGGCGTTGGGGATTGGAATTGGGCATGGGAGGAATCTTAGCACTTCGCGGCGGCGCGCGTTGCGCGCCAAGAGCGCGACTGAGAGTCCCGCGCAGGCCACGGGCCTGCCCCACTCTCTCCTCCGAAGACGGTCTTACTCGGTTGGTGCTGCCGCTGCTACGGCCGGTGCAGCCACGGCTTCCGGCGCCTTTTTTGCTGCTGGCTTCGCGGCTTTCCTGGCGGCAGGCTTAGGGGTTTGCTTAGCTTTACGGAACGCCGCCCAACGCTTCTTGGTGGCGGCAATAATGCGCGCCTTCCCCTCTGCGCTCAGCACCCGCTTCTGCGGTTTGGGCGCGGCCGGCTTGGACTTCGCGGCGTTGAAGGCGGCCCATCGCTTCTTTTGAGCCAACCCGATCCGCCGGCGGGCGGAGGCGCTCATGGTCCGCTTCTTTCCGCCGGATTCCGGCGCGGCCGGCGCGGCCTTCGGGGAAGCTGGCCGCCCTCCAAGCTGGCTGTGCAGCTCGGCGATGCGCTGCTCGAGAGCGGCGAGCGTATGCTGCAACCCGATCAGTGCAGCCTGAAGAAATTCCGGATCTTGTTTCTGCGTTCGTGGCATTGCCTGATTATACTCCGAAGCGCACGGTTGTCTAGTGCGACTTTGGGGTAGTGGGTCGATTTGCGTAGCACCGCCTTGGAGGGCGGCCAATCNNATTGCAAACTGACCCACTACCGACTTTGGAGACAGGCCAGTTGTTACAATCAAGCGATGTCTCTCGTGGTAGTAGGTTCAGTGGCGTACGACGGCGTGGAAACGCCGCATGGCAAGGTGGACCGCATGCTGGGCGGGGCCGCCACTTACATAGGATTGGCGGCTAGCTACTTTACTCCCGTCAAGATTGTGGCGGTAGTGGGGGACGACTTCGCGGGCGAAGACGTCGCGCTCTTGGCCGCCAAGGGTATCGACCTGGAAGGTCTGGAACGCGTGCCCGGCAAGACCTTCTTTTGGGAAGGCAAATACTCGGCGGACATGAACGACCGCGAAACCCTGCGCACAGACCTCAACGTGTTCGCCGATTTCCAGCCCAAGCTGCCGGTATCGTACCGCGCGGCGCCCTATCTGTTGTTGGGCAATATCCAGCCGGCGCTGCAGCGCGACGTGCGCGCGCAGATGCACGGCCTGCAACTCGCGGGCGGCGACACTATGAATTACTGGATTCGCGACTATCGCGCGGAACTGCTGGAAACGATACGCGATTGGGACTTCCTGTTGATCAACGATAGCGAGGCGCGCATGCTCTCCGGCGAGCACAACCTGCGGCGCGCCGCCGCCAGGATTCTGGACATGGGACCCCGCACACTGGTGGTGAAGCGCGGCGAGTATGGCGCGATCCTGTTCGCCAACGGCTGCCACTTTATTGCGCCGGGCTACCTGCTGGATGACGTCTTCGATCCGACCGGCGCGGGCGATTGTTTCGCGGGCGGCTTCATCGGGTATCTCGCCGAGCGCGGCGTGGACCTGCGCGGCGGCGCGGTGGGCATCGAGGACTGGCGGCGCGCCGTGATCTACGGCTCCGTGATGGGCAGCTTCTGCTGCGAGCAATTCGGCGTGGACCGGTTTCGCACTCTGACGCGGGAAGAGGTTGAGAAGAGGTATCGCGAATTCAAAGCATGCACGGATTTCTGAGACCGCCGCGGCCATCGCGCTGCTGAGTCTGTGGAGCGCCGCGTGGGTCTGGTTCTTCTATCGGGGCGGCTACCTGGCGTATTACGGCGATGCCGAAGCGCACCTGAATATCGCGCGGCGCATTTTGGATTCGCGCACGCCGGGATACGACCAGATCGGCTCGGTCTGGCTGCCGCTGCCACATGTGCTGACAATGTTGCTCGCGCGCAATGACGCACTGTGGCGCACGGCGCTGGCGGGATCGATCGTTTCCGGAATCGCCTTCGTGCTGGCGGGCGCGTTCCTGTTTCGAACGGCGCGGCGAGTTTTCAACGGCAAGGCGGGCCCGATTGCCGCCATCGCCGCCACCGTAGTGTTCGCCACAAATCCCAACCTGCTGTACCTGCAATCCACCACCATGAACGAGCCTGTCTTCATGGCCGCGCTCCTGGCTGTCTTGTATTTCACGGTCCGCTTCCGCGATACGCAATCGTGGATGGCTGTGTGCGGCGCAGGATTGGCGGCGCTGTGCGGCACTCTGACGCGTTATGACGGCTGGTTCCTGCTTCCGTTTGTGACGCTGTTCGTGCTGATCGCGGCGAAGCGGCAGCGCGTGGCGAAGGCGGCGCTGTTCGCGGCTATCGCGTCGCTGGGGCCGCTCTACTGGTTCGGTCACAACTGGTGGTGCTGCTCGAATGCGCTGGATTTTTACAACGGACCGTATTCCGCCAAGGGCATTCAGGGGTCGGCATATTATCCGGGCTTGGGTAACTGGGCCAAGGCATGGCTGTATTTCCGAACCGCCGTGCGCTGGTGCGCCGGTGCGCCGCTCGTGTGGCTAGGAGCGGCCGGGCTGATCGCGTGCGTGGCGGTGCGGAAAGCCCGGTGGCCCGCGTTGCTGCTGGTGCTGCCCGGGGTGTTCTATGTGTGGAGCATGCACTCTTCCGGGGGCACGCCGATCTTCGTTCCGGACCTGTGGCCGAACACCTACTACAACTCGCGATATGGGTTGGCGCTTTTCCCCGCGCTGGCGTTTGGCGCGGCGGTGCTGGTGTCGCTGGTCCCGGCGCGCGCGCAGCGGTTGGCCGCCGCCGCGGTGGTGCTGGCCGCGGCCATACCGTGGCTGATCCAGCCGCGGCCGGATGCGTGGATCACGTGGAAGGAATCGCAAGTCAACTCCGTGGCGCGCCGCGCCTGGACGCGCGAGGCCGCGGAATATCTCGCGCCACGCTACCGGCGCGGGACGGGAATCATCACCACATTCGGCGACATCACCGGCATCTTCCGGACGGCTGGCATTCCGCTGCGCGAGACGCTGACGTGGGACAACTGGCCACACTGGCCGGCGGCGGTGACGCGGCCGGACGAGTTCCTGTGGGAGGAGTGGGCGGTGGCGATGGGCGGCGATCCGGTGCAGACGGCCGTGCTGCGCGCGGGCGTTAACGGACCACGGTACGAACTGGTGAAGATCGTCATGACGCCCCACGCGCCGGTGGTCGAGATTTATCATTGCTGTATCGGCCTGACGCAGGTGACCCGCGATGCGAATTCCATTCACGAAAGCCCACGGAGCGAAAAACGACTTCCTTCTGACGAGGAGCAATGAGGCTCCCGCGGGCGGCTTGGCGGCGGTCGCGCAAGCCATCTGCGACCGTCACACGGGCGTGGGCGCAGACGGCTGGATGCTGATCGAGCCGGCCTCGGCCGCCGATCACGACACCGCCATCCGGCTGTTCAATTCCGATGGCAGCGAGGCGGAGATCTCCGGCAACGGTACGCGCTGCGCGGCGGCCTTCCTCATCGCGCACGGCTACCAGAAGGACGAAATGCGCGTGCGGACCGGCGCCGGGATCAAGCGACTGCGTCTGCTGGAACGCGCGGACCTGCGCTTTGTGTTCGAGATGAACATGGGGCGGCCCGAGTTCACCGCCGAGCGATTCCAATTGCCGCTGGGAGCGGGCGCGCGGGATGTCACGCTGGTGTGGGTGGGCAATCCGCAGTGCGCCATGCCGGTGGCGGACTTCGATTTCGACTGGCGGGCGCTGGGCGCGGAGATCGAGTGTCACCCGCAGTTTCCCCAGCGCACCAATGTCTCGTTTCTGCGGGCGCGCGACGAGCACACCCTGGAGGTGCGTTTCTGGGAGCGCGGCGCGGGCGAGACCATGAGTTCCGGCACGGGTTCGACGGGCGCGTTCGCCGCCGCGGTGCAGCGAGGGCTGGTACGCAGCCCCGCGCGCGTAGTCACGCCGGCCGGACCGATGGAGGTGCGCTGGGACGCGGATATCTTCCTCACCGGTCCGGCGGAGATTGTGGCCGAAGGAGTATTCCTTCCGACTTCTGTCTTCTGACTTCTGACTTCTGTCTTCTGTCTTCTGCTTTTATGGATGCGGCTCGTGCTCGGCGTGCGGAGCTTCAGCGGGCCTGGTAGCAGGCTCCTCGGCGCCGCGATGGCAAGTGTAGCAGGTCACATGCATTTTGCCGTCGTCGAACTTGGCGTTGATCTCGTGCGACATGGCGATCATCTTGCGCGCCATCTCTTTGTGCGGCTTTTCGTCGCTGGCGAAGTCGCCCTGCACGTGGCAAAAGTCGCAGCGAACACCCAGCGCCACGCGGAACGCCTGCATGGTCTCCATGAGGTGCTCGGGCTTGAGGATCTTCAGATTCTTGGGCTCGGGCATCCGGTGTCCTCCCGGTGGCGGACCCGCCGGCGGCTCCTGTCCGAAGGCGGCGAGCGAAAGGAACACTGACAGCATCGTTAGTTTCATAGGGAACTATTATTGCATGAGACGAACGATCTTCAGGCGAGCTTCGCTCGCGTGACAGGCTCAAGCCTGTCCTACCGCGCGGCCGCCAAGACCTCCCCGGGATCGGGCTTGCCGCGCTTGGCATAGCGGATCGCGCCGTCCGGCCCGATCAGGTAGACGGTGCGCTTCACGAAGAGACCGTCGGCATGGTAGAGCGCGGCGACTTTCTGCCCCGCATCGACCAGCAGCGGAAACGGCAAGTGGTATTTCTCTTGAAACTTCGTGTGACTTCCAGCGCTGGCGGGATTGACTCCAAACACCTGCGTGTTACGCTTGCGCGCCTCGCTCCATTGGTCGCGAAACTCGCACAGTTGCTTCCGGCAAACCGGCGTGTCGTCGCCCGGATAGAACACCAGCACTACATTCTTGCCGCGCAGTTTGGAGAGAGCTACGGTTCCTCCATCCTGTTTGGGCAGCGTAAAATCCGGCGCCGGGGAGCCGGTTGGCAGCGGGTCGGAAAAGAGCCAGTCGAACATTAAAATCCCTCCCACACATGGGCGAAGAACTTGCGGATGGTGGTGAACCCCACGTCCTCATACAGCTTGATAGCCTCCCGATTCGAGGCGGTGACGGTGAGGCTGGTTTTGCGGCAGCCGGCCGCGCGCAGCAAGGTGAGCGATTGCCGCAACATCTCGTAGCCGACGCCGGCGCCGCGCACTCCAGGGGCCACGCAGATCTGCGTAATGTGACCGCAGTAGGGCATCACCATGCTGGCCAGACAGATGCCGCAGATCCGTCCTGTAAGGCGGTCGAAAGCCGCCACCGAGGCGGGCTTGAAAAACATGCCGCATCCCGGGTACTGCACAATATTGAACAGGAATCGCCGCGCGCCGGCCACCGAGCGGTATTGATCGTTGATGAGGCTATCCACGTGACCCAGGTAGGCGGCCGCGATCAACTGAGCGGCGGGCTCCTGGTATTGGTCGGACCACCTGTCCAGGTAAACGCGGCTGGCCAGCGGAGCCGAGGGTCGCCCCCGCCCCGGTGCGGGTTCGAGCGCGGCCCGTGACATTTCGAGCATCATGAAGTTCCGTTCAAAACTGCTGAGATGGCGGGGCATGGGCAGCCCGCCGGACGCATGCCACATCATGAGCTGCGATTCGATCCGGTCGATTTGCGGCGCCGTGGTCAGGGATCCCAAAACGGACTCCAGCAGCCATCTCTGGTTCTCGAGGCTGCGGAATGCACCGCGCACGAAGAGATCGCCGATCAATCCCTTCTGCTCCTCCAGCACGTAATAGGCATAGCCGACCGCCTCGCCGTCGTCGACCAGGGCGAATCCGTTCAAGGCTCGCATGTCCAGGAACCGGCGCACCAGGTCGGCCGACTTGCCGAAGTCCCAGTCGAGGAGTTGGCGCCAGGTTGCGACCTCCTCGTCGAGGAGCGCGTTGAGATCTTCGGAGCGCAAATGGCGCAGATCTACGAGGCTCGGGCTGGGCGCTGTGGCGGCAGGTTCGAGGCGCGCAGCCATTCTGCGGTCATTGTAGCATCAGGGTATGCTGGAAACCGCTCCCTTACGGTCGCGGCTCGGCAACACGGTCGCGTTGATTTCGGATGGCTCACTGAGCCGCGACCGTCAGGGAGCGGTCTTTGTCGGTCGTGGTCAGTGCCCTTGTGGCTGGTTGCCGGCGGGCGGTGGATAATCGGGCAGGCCGGTGCCGGCCATGGCCATGCGGCTGAGGTGGTGCGACATCATGCGGTCGGGGAGCAGCACCGCCTGCTGGAAATGCGCCCAGGCGGCGGATCGCTTGCCGAGCAACAGCTCCAGCATGCCGGCGGTGAAAGGCGGTCCGGACCCGGCTTGGGCCGAAGCCGCTTCCAGTCGCTTGGTCCACTCCGCGTTGTTGTAACCATCGAGCTTCTTGGCCGCTCCCCATGCCCAGATCAGGTCCCCGTTGCCAGTGGCGGCGGCTACGCGGCGGCGGCGTTCGCCCGCCTGCGCGGCGCGGCCGCAGCCCGCTTCCACCTGCGCGATCAGATACTGTGTGCGCGGCGCATCCACGAAGGGAGCGAGGCCGTCCTTGGTAAACGGCAAACCGGGCGACTCGGCGCCGATGCCATCGACCACGGCGAGAGCGGCGTTGCACTGTCCCGCGGCGGCTTGGGTCAAGGCTTGCAGCATCTTCACCTCCACCCAGACTTGGCGGACATTGGTCCCGCCCTCCTCGCGCGGGAAAAAGCGGTCGTGAAACAGCGCGAGGGCGCCGTCGAAGTCCAGGGCTTCGGCGCGATCGAGTGCCAGGGCATACACCAGTTCGGCGGGCATGTGCGGCAGATCCGGATAGCGCTCCAGCGATGTGGCCAGTTCGCGGGCGGGACGCCCCATAAGGCTGAGCGCTTCATCCACCCCCTCGTAGAGTTTCCGATTCCGCGGGTCGACCGCCAGGCCCTCGCGGAAGACCTGCAGCGCGCCGCTCGAATCGCGCTTCTCGCGCAGCATGACGCGTCCAAGATCGGCGTGCAGGACCGGGATGGGTGCTCCGGCGTGGCGGGCGACGTTCCATTCTTTCAGGGCATCGTCGGTCAGGCCGCGGGCGAAGTACTGCGTGCCGAGCAGGTAGTGCGCGGTCATGTCATCGGGATTGGCGCGGACCGCGGCGCGCAACACTTCCAGATCCTCGGCGCGGCTGGGGAAGACGTACAGCGTGGAAAGCTTTTGCGCGGCGGCATAGTCCGGCGCGGCGGATTCACCCAGCTTGGCGCGGCAATAGCCGCGGTAGTAGGCGACCAGCGGATGCTGTTGAGGCAGGACCGCGCCCGGCTCGGCTTCGTCTGGCGAGACGGACGGAAAGTCGCGCGCGAGCAGGTCCACGGCGGGGCGGTAGAGGCCGAGACGCATGTACTCGGCGGCGATTTCAAGGACGCGCATGGGATCGGCGGCCAGGAAGCGCAGCAGTGCGGGATCGTTGCGCGGCCCGGCATCCCATGCGAGGAATGCGCTGAGGGGCGCGTCCACTCCCTTACGGTCGCGGCTCAGACGGTCGTGGTTCGGTTCAGATTCCAGGGCGATGGTCTCTTCGGCGGCGCGCAGATCGCTTTGCGCGGAGTGCAGAAACTGGAGCGCGACTTCGCGATCGCCCTCGCGTGCCAGAAGCTCGCCGAGCTTCAGGCTTGCCGCGGCGCGCCAGGAGGGCATGCGCGCGGCGGTTTCGTAGGCGAGCCGGGCTTTGGCATGGTCGCCGGCGCCGTCGTAGGCGAGGCCGAGATAATAGGCGATCTCGGGATCCCAGGTGGCGCGCGCCGCGGCGGGCTCGAGATACTGGATGGCTTCAACGTAGCGCTGCAAGCCTGCGCAGAGGCGTCCGGCCGCGACACTCAGCGCGAAGTCGCCGGGCGAGTGTTCGAGTCCCTCCTGGTAAGAGCGCAACGCCGCCGGCAATTCACCCTGCAGCTCTTGATCGGTGCCGCGCTTCAGCCAATCTCCTTCGGCGGGAGGCGCCTGTCGGCCGGTCTTGATTTCCGAGGCGGGCGTCCAATCGTATTCGCCTTCGGTTTGGCGCAGCAGCACCTTGCCGGCGGCGTCGCGCAGTTCGAAAGTGCAAGGAGCCGCCGCCACGTTGTTGATTCCGAGCTTCCAGATATGCTCCGGCGTCAGGCTGATCGCCTCTTTGGCAAGAACGCGCGCGCCTTGCAGAATGCGGATGGTGGCGGGCGCTATCTTGCGGTTTGCATTAAAGGCGGCGACCAGCGCGCCGTCCTGCCGGGTGAGGTTCAGGACGCCGGCCAGGTTGGCGCGCGCGATGCCGCCGATGCCGCGCGCCGGCATCCAATATTCGGAGAAACGGATGGTCTGGCGGGGCTCCAGGAAGGCGTAGGTCTCCTGGTTGCGGAAGAGGCCGGCTTGCACTTCGACGTAGACGCTGTTGTTATCGGAAAGCGCGCGCCGCCAGTCGAGGCCATCGGCGTCCACACCCCACGACCAGATCTTCTTCGCGGGAAGCTCGGCGTACTCGGCGTAATGTACGATGCCGGAGTTGGTGTCGGGCCGCCAGACGCCCATGAACGGCTCGCGGCTGCCGTGGACGAAGCGCGAGACGGGGCCATCCGTCTGGTTGCGGATGAGGCTGAGGTCCTTACCGGTGGAATCGACCGGCCAGGTATCCACGTCGGTGAAGCCGTGGCTGGCGGTGAAGCGCATCGGGTAGTAGATGCGCGAATCGTCTTTCACCTCGATGCCCGCGTTATTCCACCAGTAGAAGCGGTGGCGCACGTCGCTGCGATTGTTCAGGGTGACATGCTCTTCGAGAACCGTGCTGCCGGGGCGGAGACGCAGCTCGACGAGCCACTCCATGCCGTAGACGCGGTCGATGTTGCCCACCCAGACCGAAGCGCTTTCGTCGGCATGCGTCGCGTAACTGAATTGCACCGGCGACATGGAGACCCAGTTGTGGGAGACCGGAAAATTGAACTCGATGCCGAAGGCAGCCCATGCGCCGCGATAGCCGATGTTGGCCTTCTTGATGGACGGGTTGGCGTAAAACATGGACTGGCCGGAGATCTTGTCTGTGCAGGTGTAGAGGTGGCCGCCGATATCGGGGAGCACGGAGCATTTGAGGTATTCGTTCTCCAGATAGACGACGCGCCAATCGTGCGGGACGGGCCGATCGGTCAGATTCTCGCGCAGCGTGTAGGGGTAGTTGAAGCGGCCGGTGGAGAAGGCGTCGAAGGGCGGATTGGGGTCGGGCGCACCCTCTTCGTAAGTGGGCAGGGTGAGAACGTCCTGCCAGACGCGGACTTCTTCGTGCGCGTAAGCGATCGAGAGGCTAAGTACAATTAGCGGCCAACTCTTCTTAGTCATAATTGTGGGCGCTCCAATGCCTGGATAGCACGCGTCACCGCGCTGCGATCCCGTTTCACCTTCCGCGCCAGATCCGTGATGGAACCGGGCGCCGCATTCATTTGCTCGAGCAGGAGTACACGCTTAGTGCTCAGGACTTGCAGCAGGGATTCGATGTCGTCGAAGGCCACGACCCGGCTAGGCGGAATCGCGTCTCCACCGTCCGCGAGGCGCGCCATCTTGCGGCCGCGTTTGAAGAACGCTTCGGCCGGTTCATTCCTGATCTGCGATTTATAGGTGTTCATTCTTGCAACTCAACCAGTTCCGCCGGCTCCCTGGCCCCCGTGCCGGATTGCAAGCACGGTGACAAGTTGCCTCTTTTCATCGATCACGTAAATCACGCGGCAGACGCGCGGCTTCCTGCCGTAAAGCAGATGTCGGAGCGGCCGCCTGGACTTCTCCGCCTCTGGCGCCGCGGTCGACCGGTGGGGAAAGCGTTCCAAGCTGTAAATGGCTTCCTCAAGACTGTTATACCAACGGGCAGCCGCCGGCGAGTCGGTAGCGTGTTTCTCAAGGTAAAGGCTGTCGAGATCGCTGGCGGCCCGTCCGGTTAATTCAACGCGGTATGTCATGGTGCCGGCGAATTTCGTCGAAGACTTCGCGCGCGGGACGGGTACGGCCCCTACCTGAATCATCCAGACCTTGGCGGATGGCTTCGTGCACATCGGCACGGGCGGCGATATCCAGCAGGCGTTGGTAGGCCGCTGCGTCCTGCACGATGGCGGCGGCCTTGCCTTTTACCGTAAGCACCACGGGCCGTTTGCTCTTCTTGAGGTGCTTCATAAAAGCGCCCGATCGGCGACGGAAAGTCGTCAGCGACTGGATGTCCTTGGTGATGTCGAGCACGCCGGGCAAACCTCGGCTCGAATATAGCACCTTTTTGGGTGCTGCCGGAATTCGCCCATGCTTCGCCTTTCCACCGCTCGCCCCGCACGGCGATATACTCTCTATTCCCGGAGAATCCAAGCCGATATGCGACTACGCACCTTCCCGGTCTTTCTGGCCTTCCTGGCGATGGGCTTCGCCGACGCCGTGGGGCCATTCGTGAGCCTTGCCAAGAACGAGTTTCACCTCAGCAATGCGGTGGCATCGCTGATCCCGTTCGTGGGATTCGTCATGTTCGGGTTGCTCTCCATCCCCATGGGCGTCTTTCAGGACAGGCGCGGCAAGAAGTTCGTGCTGATGCTGGGCCTGGTGGTGGCGTTGATCGGCTTGCTGAATGCCGCCTTCGGACTCACTTCCTTTGCGCGCTTCTTGCTGACCGTGCTGCTGGTGGGCGCCGGCGCGGCCATTCTGCAGGTCTCTGGCAATCCCATCATGCGGGATGTATCCGATCCGGGAAAATACGCGCGGAACCTGTCGCTGGCGCAGTTCGTGAAGGCCATCGGATCGTTGTCGGGACCCATGATCCCGGTGCTGGCGGCGAAGTATTTCGGCGCGAGTTGGAGTGTGATCTTTCCCATCTATGCGGTGGCGCTAGTGGTGGCGGTAGTGGCTGTTGCGGGTTTGCGCGTCGAGGAGAAGAAGAGCGAGCATCACGCGGCCACGGTGCGCTCCTGCCTGGCGCTGCTGTCGAACGGCTACGTGCTGATGATGGTGGCGGCGATTTTCTTTTACGTGGGCGCGGAAGTGAGCGTGAGCGCGGGCATCCCGCTGTACCTCAAGGAGCGCTTCGATATCGATATCAACAAGGTAGGACTGCTGGGCACCGGGCTGTTTTTCACCGCGCTCACCATCGGGCGCTTTTCCGGCGGAGTCATCTTGAATTGGATTGCGCCACGAAAGTTCTTCCTGGTCACCTGCGGGGTCTCGGTGGTCGCGCTATTGGGCTTGTTTGTTCCGGATCGCACGCTGGCCGTGGCCAGCTTCTTCGTGGCCGGCTTGGGCTTTGCGAACATCTTTCCGCTGGTTTTCGCGATCGCAGTTGAAGCCATGCCGGAGCACACCAACGAGCTATCCGGACTGATGGTGACGGCGATTTTGGGCGGGGCCTGCCTGCCGCCGTTGATGGGCCTGGTGGCCGATCACAGCTCCGTGCAACTGAGCTTTGTGGTGCCGCTGGCGGCGATTCTGTACATTACCTGGACCGCGTTCTCCAACCGCGCGGACGGCGTGCGCATAAACAACCATGCAGCAATACAATAACGACAATCGCAT
Organism: Bryobacterales bacterium; assembly: GCA_003166475.1. Classification (GTDB taxonomy): domain Bacteria; phylum Acidobacteriota; class Terriglobia; order Bryobacterales; family Bryobacteraceae; genus Bog-159. The sequence goes on from PMVV01000395.1 coordinate 15,020, forward strand.
CGTCATGACGCTGGATGCGGGTGGCACGAACTTCGTCTTCTCGGCGATGCAGGCGAACCGTCCGGTAGTCGAAAGCTTCGCGCTGCCGTCCAACGCGGACAACCTGGAGCGCTCGCTCGCCAACATCGTCGAGGGCTTCCGCAGGGTGCAGGGACAGTTGCCCGCGCCGGCGGCGGCCATCAGTTTCGCGTTTCCGGCGCCGGCGGATTACTTCAACGGCATCATCGTGAGCCCGTGCAATCTGCCGGCCTACCGCGACGTGGCGCTGGGCCCCATGCTCGAAGATCGGTTCGGTCTGCCCACCTTCATCAACAACGATGGCGACTTGTTCGCTTACGGCGAGGCCATGGCCGGATTCCTGCCCTACGTCAACGGACTGCTCGAAGAAGCGGGCAGCCCGAAGCGCTATCGCAACCTGTTCGGGGTCACGCTAGGCACCGGATTCGGCGGCGGCATCGTGCGCGATGGCGCGCTATTCATCGGCGACAATTCGATGGCCGGCGAGATCTGGGTGGCGCGCCACAAACTGGATCGCGACACCAACGCCGAAGAGGGCGCATCGATTCGCGCCGTGCGGCGGGTGTACGCGGCGGAATCGGGAGTGCGCCTGGAAGACGCGCCGGAACCGAAAGTGATTTACGAAATCGCGGAAGGGAGGGCGGCCGGCCATCGCGCGGCGGCGCAGGAAGCCTTTCGGCGCATGGGGGAAGTAGCCGGCGACGCCATCGCGCAGGCCATCACGCTGCTCGATGGCCTGGTAGTGATTGGGGGCGGCATCGCCGGCGCCCATCGCCAGTTTCTTCCGGCGATCGTCGACGAAATGAACGGCACTTATCAAGCGCCCAATGGCGAGCGGTTTCCGCGCCTCGCGCAACGCGCGTTCAACCTGGAAGATCCGCCGCAATTGGAGGCGTTCCTCACCGGCGAAACCAAGGAACTCACGGTGCCCGGCAGCTCGCGCAAGGTGAAGTTCGATGGATTGCAGCGAACCGGGGTGGGCATCTCGCGCCTGGGGACCAGCGAAGCGACAGCCATCGGCGCGTATGCTTTCGCGCTGAGGAGTCTCGACGAAAGGACATAACAATGCGGCGCATCTTGTTACTCAGTCTTATGGCATGGACCGCGATCGAGGCCCAACAGTACACGCTGGGCGTCGGCGTGTACCCCGGCGATCCTAGGGAGAACTTCGCGCCGGTAGCACGCACAGACCAGACTTATCGCAATCTGGCGTTGCACCGGCCGGTGTACCAATCGAGCAGTTACGACTACAATCTGACGGCGCAGTTAATTACCGACGGCATCAAGGACACCAAGCCGCCGCGCTGGGTGGCAATCTCGACGAGCGAGCAGGGCGAACTTCCCAAGAACGAGCGCGAATGGCTGCTGGATCACAACTGGCTGACGGGAGTGAGTCTGAAGGGCACGGGCGGATGGGTGCAGATTGAACTGGCGGGCGGCGAGAACCCGCTGGAAATCGATCGCGTGGATATCGACGCGCGCGTGCAGGTGGGACAGACCTCCGGCCTGTCCGCAGGCTGGAGCGCGGTGGTCTCCGGCTCGGACGATGGGCAGACCTGGAAGGAACTGGGCCGTGCGTCCGGCACGGACCGTCCGGCGCGCGAATTCAAGCCGTCCATTGCGCTGGCTGCGCCGTCGCACAGCCGCTTCTATCGCGTGGCGCTGGATGCTCCCAGCGCTACGGGGTGGCTGGTCGGCGAGGTGGCGTTTTTCGATCAAGGCCGCCGCGTGGAAGCGGGCGGGCCGTATGATTTCACCAGCGCGTGGAAGAGCGCAGGCGCGCCTGTCGAATGGGTCTACGTCGATCTCGGAGCTGTCTGTACTTTCGACCAGATAAAGCTGGTTTGGATCCGGCGCGCCGGAGGGGGCGAACTCGACGTGTCCGACGATGCAGCCCACTGGGAGATTCTGCAGCCGCTTTCCGGCGACGACCGCCTGGCGGTAACCATCCCCGGTCCCTCCGCATCGTCCAATCACGCTTCGATGGACGAGATCAAACTGGGGAAACCGGCACGAGGCCGATATGTGCGGCTGCAGGTGAACGTCGCGCCTTCGACCGAGGGACCCATCCTCAGCGAAATGGAAGTATACGGCCGCGGCGGACCGCTCCCTCACGGTCGCGGCTCGGTAGGGCGTTTCGAGGTAGGGCGGTTGGACCTGGCCGGCGGCGCGTGGCGCATCCAGCGCGATTCGCTGGTTACCGCGGATGGCGCGGCGCTTTCGAAGCCCGGGTTCCACGACACGGACTGGCTCGTGGCCACCGTGCCCGGCACCGTGCTTACCAGTTACTACAATGCCGGCGCACTGCCCGATCCGAACTATGGCGACAACCAACTCGCGATTTCGGACTCATTCTTCTACGCGGATTTCTGGTATCGCGACGACTTTGTCATTCCGCCAGTTGCGCACGGCAAGCACGTATGGCTCAACTTCGACGGCATTAACTGGAAGGCGGATGTCTTCTTCAACGGCGAGAAGCTGGGACGCATCGAAGGCGGATTCATGCGCGGCCGCTTCGATATCACCAGCCGCGTACATGCCGGACAGAGGAACGCAGTGGCCGTGCGGGTGGAAAAGAACGCCACGCCCGGCAGCGTCAAGGAGAAAACGTTCGACAACCCAGACAAGAACGGCGGCGCGCTGGGCGCGGATAACCCGACCTATCATGCGTCCATCGGCTGGGACTGGATTCCTACCATTCGCGGACGGGATACAGGCATCTGGAACAACGTGTATCTGACCGCCACGGGACCGGTCACCATCGAAGATCCGTTCGTCAAGAGCACGGTGGGCCAGGGCGCGGATGTCACTATCGACGCAACTCTACGGAATCACGAGACACAGCCTGTGACGGGGACCTTGCGCGGGCATTTCGGTGAGACGGCCTTCGATGAACCGGTGAAGCTGGAAGCTTCCGGCAGCCAGACTGTCAAGCACACCCTGCATTTGGCGAATCCCAAGCTTTGGTGGCCCAATGGCTACGGCGACCCGAACCTCTACACCGTGGACCTGAAATTCGAAACTGCGAACCACAGCGTCTCGGACACGAAATCCTTCCAGGCCGGTGTGCGGCAATTCACTTATAAGGATGACGGGGGCGCG
>PMVV01000341.1 GCA_003166475.1 Bryobacterales bacterium
ACGCCATCAAACAAGTGGCGCGGCGGCGCGGGATGTCAAAGAGGGAGGTCTATGAGAAGGTGTTGCGTGACAGGTCGTAGGGGGGCGGGCAATCTTGCCCGCAGCCGCCTTTCAGGCGGCCAGAGCTGGCTGAAAAGCCGGCTGCGGCCACAATTGGCCGCCCTCCAACTCGCGCTATTAGCGTGCCTGCTACCCCCGTGCGCGCTCGCACAAACGGCGTCGGCGAGCCTGCTCGGCACCGTGGTGGACGAATCGTCCGCCGTAGCACCGGACGTAACCGTCACGGCGCGTGAAGAGAGCACCGGATTTACGCGCGGCACGGTTACCAATTCCGAAGGGAGCTACGCGATCGAGGCGCTGCTGCCCGGCTCGTACGCCGTCACCGCCATTAAGCAGGGCTTCCGCGCCACCGCCGCGGAACATGTGCAGTTAACGGTCGGTCAGAAGGCCCTCCTGGACCTGAAGCTATACATTGGCGAGGAACGCGAGAGCGTCACTGCCACCGGCACGGTATCGCCCGTCCAGACAAACGACGCCTCCACCGGCTATTTGTTCGACTCCCTGACGGTGGAGGAGCTTCCACTCGACACCCGCAATCTAGTGGCTCTGGTGACGCTCGGGCCGGGCGCCATCCCGCGCCAGTTGGGCGGATTCACGCACGACATTATCAACGATGTGCAGCAAGGCTCGCGCGGGTCGGTGGCCTTCAATCCGCCCATCAACGGAAGCCGCTCGACCATGAATGCGTTCGTGCTCGACGGGGCCTCCGATACCGATCGCAACACGTTTGCGATCGCCGTCTATCCCCCGCTGGAATCGGTCGAGGAGTTGCGCGTGCAGACTTCGTCCGCGTCCGCGGAGTTTCCGCAAGCCGGCGGCGCCTCCATCGATGTGGTCACGAAATCCGGAAGCCGCCAATTCCACGGCAGCGTGTTCGAGTTTCTGCAAAACGAGGTTCCCGACGCGCGAAACTACTTCGACGATCCCACGCTAGCCGCGCCCATCGTGCGCCAGAACCAGTTTGGCGGGTCGCTGGGCGGCCCCATGCCCGTGGCCAACACGTTCTTCTTTGCAACTTATGAAGGGCTGCGTTCTAAGATCGGCAGCCCGGTGCAAAGTCTCGTCCCGCCCGCGCAGTTGCGCACGGGCAACTTCACCGGCCAGGACATCGTCTACGATCCCCTGACGCTGGATGCGACCGGCGCGCGCGTGCCGTTTCCCGGCGATTTGATCCCTTCGACGCGCATCGATCCCATCGCCGCCAACTTCCTCACCCAGTACCAGCCGCTGCCCAACCTGAACAATGGCGACGGCAACAACTACGTGGACCAGACGCCCAACACCAACCGCAATGACGCCTTTTCGACGCGCATCGACCATCAGTTCGGCAATCGGAGTCAGTTGAGCGCGCGCTACACCTACAACGGCGAACAGAACATCGTTGCGGGTTCCTTCCCGCTCCGGCCCACCGACGAAAGAGTGCGCGCGCAGCAGGCAGCGCTGAGTTACACGTGCTCCGGCGCGTCGTGGCTGAACGAAGCGCGGTTTTCCTTCACGCGCATGAGTATGTACGACACGCCGGAGAGCGCCTTCCAAAGCAATGTGATCCAGCAACTCGGGGTCGAAGGACTCACCGCCAATCCGGCAAATTACGGGCTGCCCTATTTCCAGTTGGCCGATTATTCTCTGGTGACCGACGATCCCACATTACCGCAAGTGCAACGCGACAATCTCTGGAATCTCTCCGACAGCGTTTCGTGGACGCGCGGCGCGCACACTATCAAGACCGGTTTCGATTGGATCCACTTCCAGTTGAACTACCAGCAGAACGAGTTGGCGCGCGGATCGTATACTTACACCGGCGCGTTCACCAGCGCCGACGGTACGCCCGGCCCGACCGGCGACGCGTTGGCGGATTTCCTATTGGGATTCCCGCAGGACACCAGCCGCAACGAGGGCAACACACAGGCCTACCTGCGCCAGAACAGCTTCGGCGGCTTCGTGCAAGACGATTGGCGCGTGAGCCCGCGGCTGACCTTGAACTTCGGCCTGCGCTACGAGTATGTCACCCCGTACACGGAGACGCGCGGGAACCTGCTGAACCTGGTGTATGCGGCCGGATCGAATCCGCCGCCGCCCCAACTGGAGCGAGTCAGCCAGGCGGTAAGTCCCGACACGCGAAACTTCGCGCCGCGCGTGGGACTGGCCTGGCGGCTTCCGCAACTCCCGTTCTCCAAAGGCGAGGCCGTCTTTCGCGCGGGATACGGCATCTACTACAGCCCTGAGATCGCGGTCGAGATTTACGATCTCCTGCTCAACGGCATTCTGGTCCAGAACAACATCACCGACGGCAGCCAGACGCCCATCCTGACTACCCGCAATGGATTCCCGCAGACCGCCTCCACCGGCTTGCCGACCTATTTCGGAATCGATCCGCACGCGCCCACGCCCTACATGCAGCAGTGGAACGCGGGCTTCCAGCACGAGTTCGCGGGACACGTCCTGGGCGAAGTGTCGTACGTGGGAAGCAAGGGCACCCACCTGGGGCGCTTCCGGCAATTCAACACGCCCTTGCAAACCGAAACCGGCGCGGATCTCTCGCCGCGGCCGGGCGATTTGCAGTCGCTGCGCACATGGCCCAGCTTGGGCGAAATCATCCAGCGGCAGCACATCGCCAATTCCTCCTACAACGCCCTGCAGGCGAAAGCCGAGAAGCGCCTGACCGGGCACGTGTCGTTGCTCGCCAGCTTCGTGTGGTCGAAATCCATCGATGACGCCGACACCGTGATTCCCGGGTTCTACGATAGTCTGGGCGCACAGGACGAAAACAATCTGCGGCTGGAGCGCGGTCTATCGTCGTTCAACGTGGGGCGCCGCATCAGCGGCGGTTACGTAGTCGGTCTGCCGGCGGTGCGTGCCTTCGGGCCGGTGCTGCGGAACTGGCAGTTGACTGGAACCGTTACCCTGCAGGATGGCATGCCGCTCAGTATCTTCTACTACGCATTCGACCCCGCCAACACCGGATTGCCCAACCGGCCCAATCTCGTGCCGGGGGTCAGCTTGACGCTGCCGCGCAGCCAGCGCACCACGAACGCATTCTACAATACTGCCGCATTCACCGCGCCCGCGCCTTATACATTCGGCGACGCCGGACGCAACATCGTGAATGGTCCGGGCAACAACCTCTTCGACATGGCCCTGCACCGCCGGTTCGCCATCCGCGAGCGGGGCGCGCTGGAATTCCGCGCCGAGGCATTCAACATATTCAATCATCCCAATTGGGGAGTCCCCGGCACCTACGCCGATTTTGGAGCGCCGTTGTTTGGAGGCATCCTGGGTGTCGGCGACCCCCGCCGCTTGCAGTTCGCAATTCGGTGCGATTTCTAAGTGACTCCCCGGGTTCCGCGCGCGGTGTCGGCAGCGATAGCGGCGCTCCAATTCAAATGGAGGGCGGGCTTGAGCCCGCGCGGGGCTTTAGCCCCGCCACCCTGGAACGACGTTCTCGCTTTCTGTGACCGCTCTTCTCTTACTCTCACATTCGGAGCCGCTGCCGGCGACGCCCTGCCGGATTGGGTGCGCGAACGCATAGCAGTCAACCTGACCGAGAACACCGAGCGCCTGGCACGCGTCCGCGCTCTCCAGGATCAAGTGAGTGACTGGCTCACCGCGGCCGGCATCCAATACATCTTTCTGAAGGGCACGACACAATCGCCCCATTTTGTTTCGGACCCGCGGCTGCGGCCGCAGTACGATCTGGACCTGTTTTGTCCCCCGCAAGACGCCCCGCGGGCCTGGGATCTGCTCACCGAGCGCGGATACGAGCCGGTCGAGAAACCCGGCGATCACCCGACCGACCACCTGCCGGCCTTAGTCCGCAAAACCGGCTGGGAGTGGCGCGGCGGGAGCCACTTCGATCCGGAAATCCCGCTGGCGATTGAAGTACATCTCCAGTTCTGGGACGAGCGCACCGAGCGGTTGCGCGCAACCGGTGTCGACGAGTTCTGGGAACGGCGCAGCGGGCAAGCCCTGGACACCCCCGACGCGCTGGCATACGCTGCGCTGCATCTGCTGCGGCACCTGCTGCGTGGCAGCGCGCGCGCCTGCAATGTCTACGAAATCGCCTGGTTTCTGGAGCACCACGCGGCCGACGAACAACTCTGGAATCGCTGGCGCGAGTTGCACGCGCCGGAACTGCGGCGTCTGGAAGTGATCGCGTTTCGATTGGCCCGCGAGTGGTTCGGCTGCGCCCTGGGTCCGGTGGCTGAAGAGGAAGTATCCGGACTGCCCGCGCGGGTCGAGGAATGGTTTGAAGCATTCGCCTTCTCGCCGCTCGAATCCGAGTTTCATCCCAATAAAGACGAGCTGTGGCTGCACCTGGCGCTGCTCGATTCCACGCCCGACAAACTGGCTGTAATCCGTCGGAGGCTGTTGCCCCAGCTTCCCGGTCCGGTGGATGCCGTCTGCATCCCGGAGCGGCAACTCACTCTCCGCCGCCGCATGCTCAAGTACGCCCGGACCGCGCGGTTTCTCGCAGGGCGGGCCGTATTTCACACGCGCGCGTTTGCCGCATTGTTCGAAAGCGGGGTACGCTGGCGGATGCGCTCCAGCGGCCTGAGCGGCGGCTACTGGCTCTTTCTGGGCGCCAGTTCGTTCTTCGTGCTGGGCATGTTCATCTACGTGCTGCTGTACAACCTGTACCTGATGGACCTGGGCTTCCGCGAAGACTTTGTGGGGCAGGTGAATAGCGCATCGACGGCGGGTATGGTGGCGGCTATTCTGCCCGCCGCGGCCCTGGCGCGCCGTTGGGGATTGGGCAGGATGCTGTTGGTGTCGTTTGCGTCGGTGGGTGCGATTTCGGTGGTGCGGGTGCTGGTGACGAACCGGGCGCCGCTGCTGGCGCTGGCGCTGGCGAGCGGCGCTGCGTTCTCTCTGTACGTAGTTTCGCTGGCGCCCGCCATCGCGCGGCTGACCAGCGACAAAGCGCGCTCCGTGGGCTTCAGCGTGTCGACCTCCAGTTCCATCGCGCTGGGAATCTTCGGCAATTGGTTGGGCGGACACCTCCCCGGTTGGCTGGGAGGCAAGCGCCCCGCCATGCTGGCCGGATGCGCGCTGTTGGCTTTGGCGCTGTGGCCCTCGGCGCGGCTGCGCATCGGGCCCGCGCCCACCGAAGGCGCTAAACTCTATCCGCGGAATCGTTTCGTGGTGCGGTTCCTGATCGTGTGGGCCATCTGGAACCTGGCGACGGGATCGTTCAATCCCTTCTTCACCACGTTCCTCGCGCACCTGCGTACGCCCGTGGAGCGCATCGGGTCGATCATGGCCGGATCGCAGCTTGCGCAGGTATTGGCGCTCATGCTGGCGCCGCTGGTGCTACGAAAAATGGGCCTGGTGAGCGGCACCGCCGCCATGCTGCTGGCCACCGCGCTGGCGATGGGTGGTCTGGCCGCCGGTCCTGTAGGCTGGGCCGCCGCAGCCGTGTTCATGGCTTACACGTCCTGCCAGTGGATGACCGATCCCGGCATCAACACGCTGTTGATGGATCGCGTGCGCGAGCAGGAGCGCACCGGCGCAGCCGCCTTGATGATGCTGGTATCGTTCGCGGCGCAGTTGGTGGCTTCGCTCGCAGGCGGGGCGGCCATCGCGAAGTTCGGATACTCCGCAATGCTGGCCTATGCTGCTGTTTTGGCGGCGGTGGCGGCGGTGGCATTCCACACATTGCCGGCGGGGCGGGTGGTTGTGGCGGTGGATGACGCTGCGGAGCGAGCGTTGGCGGAAGCTCCGGCGACGGATGAGTGAAGAAGGCGGACGGCTACTGGCGCCTCGCCCGCCTCGTCATCTGATCTACGAGCAAGACGCCGATGGCGAGGCACGGTACGTGTACTATGGGGAAACGGAACGCAACCGTCTTCTTGCAATCGTTCTGACGGAGCGGGGCAACAAGATTCGAGTGATTACGGCCTACGACTTGGACGCCGGGCAAAAGCGGGATTACCTGGAGCGCCGGGCGCGAGGAGAGTGAACCGATGAATAAGCCGAAAGAGCGAATCACGAAAATGCCGAGGTTCCTGAACGACGATGAGGAAGCCAAATGGTGGGCGAGCGCTGAGGGGCGCGATTTTCTCAAACAGCAGTCAGCCGCCGGGCCTTCCAGGAAGCGGAAGGGATCGCCTCTCGTGGCCAAACTGGGCCGCGTCGCCAGTGTGTAGATCGCGCTTCGCTTGCCCGCGCCGGATCTCGCCAGAGCGCGTAAGATCGCCGGTCGCAAAGGGGGTCGGCTAAGGGTATAGTTGCTTCCGGATCACGTGCGGGTGGGCTCCCCTGACGCGCCTCCTGCGGGTGGACATCAAATCGCCAGCGTCGTTTCGATGGTCTCGATCATCTCCGCCCGATACCGCTCCAGACTGAATTCCGTGCGGGCCTTCGCGCGGGCCTTCTCGGCCGCCTCGCGCAGGAGGTGCGGTTCCCGCAACAGATCGCGTATGGCGAATGCCAGAGCTTCGGGCGAACGCTCTTCCACCAGGAAACCGGTCACTCCATGTTCCACGATCTCCGGAATGCCACCGGAAGCGAGGGCCACCACCGGCACGCCGGCGGCGAAAGCTTCTAAGACCACGCGCGGCGTCGCATCGATTGCCGCGGACGGAACCACCAGAAGGTCCAACGTGGCTAGCACGCCCTCCACATGCTCCGTCCAGCCGGCGAATTCGACAGGCAGGTCTTCGGCGAGCTGGTCCAATTCCGTGCAATATCGCCTGGCTGCAGGATCGGAAAACAGTGGCGCACCGCAGACGACAAACCGGCATTGCCTCGCCGAGTCGTGCAGAACGCGGGCCGCGCGCAGGAAATCCGCTTGCCCCTTTTCGGGCGAGATGCGGCCGATCACGCCGATGCGGAATTCGTCCGCCGCGCGCGGACGGCTGGGGAGTGAGATCCGCCGCACGCCGTTGTACACCACGCGGATGCCACGATCCCCGGAGTAGGGCAGCAGCGGTACTGCCACGAAGCGGCAAGAGGCCACCATCGCGGCGCACAGCATGGCCAGCGAGCGGCCCGCCACGCGCCGTGCGAGTCCACTTAGCAGGCTGTGCGAATGAAACAGCACCCGCGGACCCTGGGGCGCGGCATTACCCACAGCCAGAGCCGCTGCCGGCAACAAGCGCGGGCCGTTCACGTAAATCAGATCCGCGCCATAGCGCGAGACGAGCCCTCGAATCTCGCGGGCCAGGCGCGGCGCTTCGGCCGCAAAACGCGCCATGTCCGTCAGCGTCTTGCTGCCGGAGGAATAAGGTCCGCACCGCATGGCGTGCACGGTAGCGCCAAGCGCGGCGGCCCGCTCCGCAAGTTGGCCGCTGCCGGGCGCAGCCACGTGGACCCTCCATCCGCGGCCGGTCATGGCGGGTATCAAATCCAATAGACAGCGTTGCGCGCCCCCTAACTCGCCGAACTGGTCAAGACATAGAATGTTCGCAACAGTTCAGATTGGCCTA
>PMVV01000439.1 GCA_003166475.1 Bryobacterales bacterium
GCACGCTCTCCGCCGGCGTGGCAGCCTACTCAACCACCACCGCTCTCGCCGCCGGCACGCACTCCATCACAGGCAGCTACGGCGGGGACGCCAACTTCCTCGCCAGCGGTTCAAATGCGATCGCCCAAACCGTGACCCAACTGCCCCAGACCATCACCTTCATCCCTATTCCGAACCAAGTGCAGGGGACGCAGGTCGCCTTGGTGGCCTTCGCCAGCTCCCAATTGCCGGTAAGTTCCACCTCGCTGACCGCGCCGGTTTGCACGGTCTCGGGCTCGACCGCTACGCTGATTCACGCCGGACTCTGTACCATACAGGCTGCGCAGCCTGGTAACGCAGTGTACGCCGCGGCTCCCTCGGTCCAGCAAAGCTCTACAGTGCTGGCCCCGCCCGCCAATTTCACGATCACCCCGATTCCATCGTCGGAAACCGTGCACGCCGGCCTGCCCGGCGTGGCCGCTCTGGAGTTGCAATCGGTGAACGGTTTCAACGGCACCGTGACGCTAAGCTGCGGGGGTGGTCCCGCCGCCTTCACCTGCCGGGATGTGCCGCAATCGGTGAAGGTCAACGGAAGAGCATTCGTCGCAACTTTAGTCCTGTTCCCGCATAACACGGCGCCGGGCACCTACACGATCACTTTTACCGGCGTCTCCGGCTCGTTGACGAACAGTACCGCCGTGAAATTCACCGTCAAGTAGCACAGCAAACGCATCGAAGATCCCGGCGGTCCAGGCCGCCGGGGGAGGTGCAAATGCGACCAGGATCGCGCAAAGATAATATTGAAGCTGCCTGCACGACTTCACGGAAGGATCGGAGCGATGTCACGTGGGTGCGTACGTTCATTATCGACCGGCAAGCAGTCTTGGCGATCTTTACTCACATCGGCGGACGCGCATGCCTGGTCGGCGCCGTCGATGCTGTGTTCGGCGATATGGTCCCAGATCCCGATCAGGTCCGCCCGCGCCTCCGGCGTGAGGACAAAACCGCCGGCGCCGGCTCATTTGCCGTTTGCCCGGCGACGGGCGCTTATTTGCCGGATCTCTTCAAACACGGCGTCTCCATCCAGCAACTCGCCGCGGTCGGCCTGCTCGACGCCCCGCCTGATCTTGGCCCGAAGCTCTTTCAGGGCAGTCGCGCGCGCCTGCTCGCGTTCCTCGAGCAAGCGCAGTCCTTCGCGAACCACTTCGCTGGCGGTCTGATACCGGCCGGAGGCCACGCGGGACTGGACGAACTGCTCAAGTTCCGGGGTGAGCGAGACGTTCAAGCTGGTGCGGATCGGCATACCTTAATCAATGCAACACCTGTCCCGCTTGTGTCAATTTGTGTTNNGGTCATCGGATAGCCTTGTCCTCCGCTCGCCCGTACCGGTTCAAAAGGTACGATCCGGTCTGCAGCAATCCGGCGAAAGCGAACCACACCTGCCAGTGCGAGAACAAGCCCTTGCGGATGGCGAAGTCGCTGGCCCAGTGAGGGTCCTCCGCCAGCCGCCAGATGCCCAGTGCCGCCGCCATCACTGCCCCGGGCGTCAGCAACGACGCGAACGCCATCGCCACCCGCCGGTTCTTGCGCCGCTTGCGCTCCACTTTCGAACCCTTTCCAAAGCGGATGCGGACCACCATCTTGTTTACCACTCTATCAGTAATTGCGTTAAATTAGTCGCTTCGGAAAAGAGGCAAATTATGATTCATAGACTGAAAGCTGCGGTTTTCGGCACGGGCTTCGTGGGGCGCGTGCACCTGGAAGGGATTCGCCGCTTGGGCTTCGTCCAGGTCTACGCCATCGGCGAGAGCCAGAAAGAGAAGGCTCGCCGCCTGGGCGAAGAGTTCCACGTCGATAAGACCGCCAGCGACTACCACCTGATTCTGGACGATCCCGAAGTGGATGTGGTCCACGTGTGCACGCCGAATGCGCTGCACTTCCCCATGGTGACCGACGCGCTCAACGCGGGCAAGCACGTGATCTGCGAGAAACCCTTGTCCACGTCCGTCGAGAACGCGCGCAAGCTGGCCGCTCTCGCCAAGGAAAAGAACCTGCGCAACTGCACGTTCCACAACCTGCGCTTCTACCCCATCGTGCAGCAAATGCGCCGTATGCGCGAAGCGGGCGAACTGGGCGAGATCCTGGTGGTGCAAGGCGGCTATTCGCAGGATTGGCTGCTCTACGACACCGATTGGAACTGGCGCATCGATTCCACATCCAACGGCCCGTCGCGCTGCATGGCCGATATCGGCTCGCACTGGTGCGATATGGCCGAACATGTCACCGGCCAGCGCATCACGTCGGTGTGCGCCGATCTTCAGACGTTCCATAAGACCCGCAAGCGGCCCAAGAAGTCCATCGAGACCTTCGCCGGCAAAACCCTGAACCCGGAAGACTATGACGAAGTGCCCATCGACACCGAGGATTTCGGCGCGGTGCTGTTCCGCATGGGCGACCGCACTCGCGGCGCATTCACCGCCAGCCAGGTCAACGCGGGTCGCAAGAACGGTCTGAGCCTGGAAGTCTACGGCAGCAAGGCTTCCGTCGCCTGGAACCAGGAGCGGCCCGACGAGTTGTGGATCGGACACCGCAATACGCCCAACGAGATCGTCATCAAGGACCCTTCGCTGCTGCTGCCAGCCGCGCGCCCCTACGCCGATCTGCCGGGCGGTCACAGCGAAGGTTACGACGACACCTTCAAGCAGTTGTTCCGCCGCTTCTATCGCTCCGTGGAAGATGCTTCCGCGCCCATCGAGTATCCGCAGTTCGTGGACGGCCTGCGCCAATTGCAGATCCTCGACGCCGAACTGGCCTCGACGGCCGCGCGCGCCTGGATGGACGTGCCATCTTAGTGGGGCAGGCTCTCGCCTGCGGCGGCCTCTCAGGCCGCCTCTTTTTATCGCAGCAACGGCCGGGGGCCATCACCAGCAGCAGAAACCCAGGGTCGTGGAGGGCGGGATTTATCCCGCGCGGGGCTTAAGTCACGCCACGATCTCCATCACGCGCCGCACGCGAGCCGTGAGGCGACGGCGCCTACGGTCTTCATCAAGTTGCTTCATGCGCTCGGTTATCTGCTCGGGCGAGGCGTCCGGCCCCAGTTCCGCACGCACTGCGCGCACACGCGCCGCCAGGTCCATGTCGGCCTTGCACCCGCGGCAAATACCGGATCGGTGCACCCGCCGGCGTGGGAGATGGCACTGCGCACAAACGGGTATGGGGCGCGGTACTATCTATCCGCCCGCCAACAGGCCCGGATCAGGGGTGGTCGCGGGCCAGACTGGCACCGCGTATCGGAGACACTCAACCCTCTGCCCTTCCGGAGAGAGGGGCTGGATAGATCAATCCTCAGGGCTCGCCGCCAGCGCGCACGCTCACGGCGTTACGGTGAAGACCGTGCCCACGTTCGCACTGCCACCGTTATAGGTCGTGCCGTAAAGCAGCCCGCTGCCGTCGATCACCAGGGTCGCATACGGATTGGCCCCGTCGCTGCTGATGAAGTTGTGCAGGATAGTCTCGGTCCAGGAGCCTCCTTGAGACGCCGGTGGCGTCAACGAGTACACCGTACCAAAGGATGAACTTCCGCCGTTGGCGCAGACGCCGTAAAGCACCCCGCTGGCGCCGAACACCAAACCGGCTCGGGGACTGCCCCCGTCGCCGGGAGGCCCCGTGAAAGTATGTAGAAGCGCGAATGTCCACGCGCCGCCTGGAGTGCCCGGCGGCGTCAACGTGAACACCGTGCCATCGCCCGAGCTTCCCCCCATCAAGGCGGTGCCGTAGAGCACCCCGTTGCTGTCGATTATTACAGGTGCGTGGGGATTGGCCCCGTCGCTGCCGGTAAAATTGTGCAGCACGGTCTCCATCCAGGCGCCGCCTGGAGTGCCCGGCGGTGTCAGCATGAACACCGTGCCATCGCTTGAGGTTCCCCCGTAGTAGGTAGTGCCGTAGAGCACGCCCCCGGCGCCGATCAGCACACTGGCGTGAGGATTGGCGCCATCGCTGCCGCTGAAGCTGTGCAGAACGGTCTCGGTCCAGGTGCCTCCCGAGTTGGTCAGCGAGAACACCGAGCCGTCACTCGAAGCCCCGCCGTTGAACGTCGTACCGTAAAACACCCCGTTATTGTCCATCACCATGCCTGCGTAGGGATTCGCCCCATCGGCCGGCGAGCCGCTGAACTGGTGAAGAAGCGTCTCAGTCCAGGAGCCGCCCCCCGATGGCGGCGCCAACGAGAACGCCGTGCCGAGGCCTTTTTGCGCGCTGTTGTAGCTCCCGCCGATCGACGTCGTGCTGTACAGCACTCCGCTGTTGTCGCTTACGAAATCTCCATCGGGTTCGGCCCCGTCGGTGGGGAAGCCGGCGAAATCGTGTAGGACGGCCTCGGTCCACGAGCCGCCCCCCGATGGCGGTGTCAACGAGTACACAATGCCGTTGTTGCTCAAAGACCCGCCGAACACCGTGGCACCGTAGAGCGCGCCACCACTGCCGATCAGCACACCTCGTTTGAGATTGGCCCCGTCGCTGGGGGCCCCCGCGAAACTATGCAGGACGGTCAGCGTCGGCACGGCCGAATAGATCGTAAAGCCGTTCACCAGAGACGCTTGCTGCATGCCTGTCGCGACCGTCACTGTTTGGGGTCCGGTTGTCGCTGTAATGCTGATGGCCAGTTCCGCAGTGGCACTGGTCGGGCTATTGACCGTAACCGGCCCCGGCTGCCCATCCGCGGCGCCTCCCACCGAGACGCCCGGTCCGAAACTGGCTGTCGTCGTCGCCTGCACGAAGTTCGTGTTGGCTCCGGTAATGGTCGCTTGCAGGGTCTTCCCCGCGTTCCCCCAGTTCGGCGAGACCGTGGTGATCTGGGCCGCGGGATTGATGGTCAGGACAAACGCCTGGCTTGCAGTCGCCTGGTTGCTGTCCGTCACCTGGATGGTGAAGTTGAATGTGGCTGCTGTGGTGGGCAAACCGCCGATCAAGCCCGTGCCTGAATTCAGCGAGAGGCCGGCTGGCAAACTGCCCGCGCTCACCGACCAGGTGTATTGCCCGCTTCCACCGGTGGCCGTTAAGGTTTCTGAGTAGTCGATCCCTACCTGGCCCGCTGGCAATGGTGAAGGAGTCGTGATCGTCGGCGCCGCGTCGATGGTTACAGAAAACGCCTTGGCAGCGGTCGCCTGATTGCTATCGGTCACCTGGATCGTAAAGCTGGGAGTGCCCGCCGCAGTGGGCTGGCCGCTGATCAGCCCCGTGGTTGCGTTCAACGTGAGACCGCCTGGCAATGAGCCCACGCTCACCGCCCAGGTATAGGTCCCGCTGCCGCCAGTAGCCGCCAAGGTCTGCGAATATCTTACACCCACCGTGCCCGTCGGCAAGGGCGAGCTGGTGGTGATGACAATCGCCGGGTTGATGGTCAGCGCAAATTGCTTGGATCCCGTGGCTTGGTTAGTATCGGTAGCCTGAATGGTGAAGTTCGCGGCGATGGCCGTGGTAGGTTGGCCGCTGATGAGGCCGGTGGTTGCATTCAACGTGAGACCGGCGGGCAAGGATCCCACGCTCACCGACCAGGTGTAGGTCCCGCTGCCTCCCGTCGCCGCCACCGTCTGCGAATAGTTCACTCCCACCGTGCCCTGCGGCAGCGGTGAGCTGGTTGTGATGACTATCGCCGCTTTGACGGTCAGGGCAAATTGCTTGGACCCCGTGGCCTGATTGGTGTCGGTCGCCTGAATCGTGAAGTTCGAGGCAATGGCCATAGTAGGTTGGCCGCTGATCAGCCCCGTGGCCGCATTCAACGTAAGACCGCCTGGCAAAGATCCCACGCTCACCGCCCAGGTGTAGGTCCCGCTGCCGCCAGTAGCCGCCAAGCCCTGCGAATAGTTCACTCCTACGGTGCCCGTCGGCAACGGTGAGCCGGTAGTAATGACGATCGCCGCGTTGATGGTCAGGGAGAATAACTTGGCGGCCGTATCCTGGTTACCGTCGGTAACCCTGATTTCGAATTTGGGGGTGCCTGTGTTGGTTGGCTGGCCGCTGATTACGCCGGTGGCCGCATTCAGCGTGAGACCGCCTGGCAAGCTCCCCGCGACCACCGCCCAAGTGTAAGTGCCGCTACCGCCGGCAGCGGTCAAAGCCTGCGAGTAGTTTGAGCCGACCGCGCCCGCCGGCAAGGGTGAACTGGTGGTGATGACAAGCGCGTGGTTGATGGTTAACGCGAATTCCTTGGAAGCGGGCATGTGCAGGCTGTCGGTAGCTTTGATTTCGAAGTGTGAGGTGCCTGACGCGGTGGGCGTGCCGCTGATTACCCCGCTCGCCGTGTTCAACGTGAGGCCGCCGGGCAAAGTCCCCGCGGTCAACGCCCAGGCGTAGGTCCCGCTGCCGCCAGTAGCGGTCAAAGTCTGCGAGTAGCTGTCGGAAACCACGCCCATAGGAAGGGGTGAGCTGGTGGTGATCGCCACGGGAGCGTTGACGGTTAGCGTCGAACTGTTGACGCTCTGAAAGGCGTTGCCGGTGGAGGTGGTGCCGGAAATGGAAACCTGGTAAGACGTCGCGGCTGAAACCGTGACAGAGGTGGGAACCTTGAACGTGACGTATTCCGTGGTGCCCGATTCAACCGTGACAGCCGTAGCCGTGGTGGTGCCGGTTGGCCCGCCGCCAGAGGTTGTGGGGTTGAGTGTTACAGTTACGTTAGCAGGCGGGATCGTTCCGCTCGGGAAACCATGCCCGATGACCGTAACACTGGTTACGTTCGTGTCGGCCGCGGTGGGCGAAGTGAGTCCATTCAGCGTGACGTTTGTGACTGCCCCCAACGGGAGCGAACCGGCAAACAAAACCAACGCGCACAGCAGCATGCGCACCAGACAACTGGCCCCGGATACACGGCTGATTCGTGAGCTTTTCATGCTGGGCCTCCACGCCCGCAAAAAGGGGCTCAGGCTAAGATACCAGAATATCCAGTGCATTGTGCGCTTTTTCACGCGCGGGACAAGGGGTACTGTACTGTTGTTCTGGCGGGCTGGTACTGGCTACCGGTCTTCGCGCGCCAATTGCGGGTCGGAGGGGTGCTGGCCGCCGATCTTGCGCTCCAGCTAGCTCTCAGCCTGCGCGGGTCCCCTGGACCCGCTCGCCCGACCCAGCGTGAAATCTCGGTGACACGCTACACCAAATAGTTTTCCCCGTCAAGCCAATAACTTGCCGGAATTGCCCCCCGGTTCTCTCCCATCCGCGGCCTATCATTCGGTCAGGAGAACAAAAACGGGCGCAGCCAGGACCAAATTGGCTTCGCACGTTCAAAATCGCTATGGCAACTGAAAAAATGAAAAACAAATCGAGGCCAATTGCCTCAACGCGCAGAAATCTACGGGGCCAAAAACATCTGAGGGGAAGGCCGGTGTCTCCATGAACTCCCCGCGCCACGGCCTGCGCGTCCGCGCCATCGCCCTGCGCGCGGCCCCCTGCGCCGATCCCATCCACCAGACCGCAGCCCCGTCAGCAGGTTCCGAGCCGCGACCGTTCCGAGCCGCGACCGTAAGGGAACGGTTGCGCCTACAAGCCCGTCATGATTCGCCACAACGCCACCTTTGTGCGCCAGGGCCATTGCCTCCTCTTCGCCGAATACTCGCAGTCCTTGCAAGACTGCCGCGGATGCCGCACCATCGCCTGGTGCCGCTACTACGACCGCGCCGGCCTGCGCGAACCCGAGCGGCTGGCCCTTGCCCGCTGGGAAGACGACGGAGGCCGGCCCACTTGAAACATATCCGCCCCTTCTGTCACTATTCAATGATGCGGGGGGAATATGCCATTCAATGACAACCGGATCGAGCACTTCATCGTCCTGATGCTGGAGAACCGTTCGTTCGATCACATGCTTGGCTTTTCCGGTATTCCGGGCATCGACGGACTTACCGGCGCGGAAACCAATCCGGACACCACCGGTGCGCCGGTTAAGGTTTCCAATAATGCGCAATACATCGGCGACTACGAGCCCGATCCGGGGCACGAGCTGTTCGACGTCAACGTCCAGATCTTTTCCAATCAGCAAGCCACGCCGGGTACCGCGCCCCCCATGCAGGGCTTCATCCAAAGCTATTTCCAGGTCTGCGGCGATCCCAATCGCGCCAAGGACGTGATGAAGTGCTTCTCCCCGCAAACGCTTCCCAACCTCACCTACCTGGCGAAGAACTATGCGGTCTGCGATCGCTGGTTTTCGTCAGTGCCGGGACCCACCTTGCCCAACCGCTCTTTCGCGCATGCGGCCACGTCGATGGGCTCCGCTGTGGGGCCGCCTTTCCTCGGCAATCTGCACACCATCTATTCAGTGTTGAACCAGCAGCAGGTCTCCGCCAAAATCTACTATCAGGACTACACCATGGCCCTGACCTTCAAAGAATTGCTGGGCAATCAGACCGAATACTTCGGCCTGTACGACGATTTCCTGAACGACTGCAAGAATCCGCAAGCCCTGCCGAACTACTGTTTCATCGAGCCGCGCTACAATGCCGACGACACAGGCGGCGCCCATGAGCCGGCCGACCAGCACCCCGACCACGACGTGCGCGACGGAGAAGCGCTCGTTCACGATGTCTATACGGCTTTGATCGGCAACCCGGAAGTCTGGCAGAAGACCCTGTTGCTGATCGTCTACGACGAGCACGGCGGCCTCTTCGATCACGTCGCGCCGCCCGCCTGCGTGAACCCCGACAACCAGAATTCGGCCGATCCGCCGTTCGATTTCACACGCCTCGGAGTGCGTGTGCCCGCCGTGATGGTTTCGCCCTACATCAAGGCCGGCACGGTCATCGGAACCGCCGATAACACGTTCTACGATCACTCTTCCATCATCGCCACCGCGCGCAAATTATTCCTGCCGGATTGGCAGAATACGTCCCTCACCAATCGGGACAAAAACGCGTTGACGTTCGACCAGGTCCTGAATCTGGCCACGCCGGATAACAATCCGATGGCGGCGCGGGCCGTCGCCCTTCAGGCGCATACTGCCATGGTCGCCGCGCGCGTCGCCGCCGTGCCGCTGGGCCAGGCGCCGCCTTCGAGCAAGGATAAACCGCTTTCCAACCTGCAAATGGACATGGTGGCGCACGCCAGCCAGGCCGAACAGCAGTACCTTCCGCCCGAACGGCAAACTGGGCAATCTCCAGCCGACATTCAAACCGAGAAACAGGCATCCGCCTATTTGCAGAATGTCGGACAGCGGCTCAGGGGCGCCCAATGAAACGCATCGTTTTGTTTGCCATGGCAGCCTCGCTGGCGCCTGGGGCACTTGGCGACGATCAGTTAACCAAGGAAATCCACACCATCGAGAATTACTGCGCACCTGCCTTGAAAGCCAACCTGCTCGACCGTACCCAGGACGGCCAGTGCGCTCAGCCTATCTTCAACGGCGACCCGCTCCACTTCAATGCCCAGATGTTCGCGCCGGGCAACGGCCTGGGACTGGGGTTGGGATACAAGCGCCTGTTCACCTTCGGACAGAACTGGCAGAACAACTGGGATCTGGGCGGAATGGGATCGGTCCAGGGCTCCTGGGAAGGTCATTTCGTGGCGCGGTTCGATAAGGAGCGGCCGGCGCCTTCCATGACCGATACTACTCCGCCCCAGCACCGCATCGTGGAGAAGTTCGAAATCCAGCCCTATGTCACCGCGCAGCAATTGACCAAGCTGGATTACTACGGTGAAGGCCCTCAATCCAGCCGCAGCGCCGTCGCTCTATACACCGAGCGGGACATCCGCGTGGGCGTCGGCGTGTCTATCCCCGTGGCCTGGTGGCTCAACGTGGGCGCGAAAGCCGAAGGCTTATGGCCGGCGCTCGGTCCCGCCTCCACCAGCACAATCCTTTCCGTGGCCGACTCTTATACCAATTCACAGGCGCCCGGTATCGCCTCGCAGCCCACCTTCACCCATTACCAGTTCTACGTCCGCCCGCACCTGCCCAATCAAGAACCGTTCGGTTTGATTTACAAGGTCGGCTACGAGTATTATCAGGATCACGGCAGCGGCCAATATTCCTTCGGGCGCTTCCGCGCGGATCTACTGCACAACTTATACCTGGAGCACGCCGGCAAAGAGACACGCCGTGACAGCATCCTGTCGGTCTATGCCCGCCTGACGCTGGCCGAAACCTCCGCCGGCAACACCGTGCCGTTCTATTTGCAGGATACGCTCGGCGGCACGGATATCAACGGCGACCCAGCCCTGCGCGCCTTTGCCGATTACCGCTTCCGTGCTCCGGATAACATGGTCTTCGAAGTGGAATTCAATCGCCGTATCTGGAAGCCGCTCGGCATCATGGTCTTCTACGATACCGGCCAGGTAGCCGCTCAGGCCTCGAACCTTAGCTTAGGAAAAATGCGCCACAGCGTCGGCGGAGGCCTAACCCTCTGGTCGGCCACCAAAGTGGTGTTTCGCGCCTACGTCGGACTCGGCGGCGGAGAGGGCACCCACACCTTCGTGGGCATTCTCCCCCTCCCCGGACCCGTAGCCGCGCCCTATCGCACCTACTGAACTAACATTCTGACTTCTGTCTTCTGAC
>PMVV01000274.1 GCA_003166475.1 Bryobacterales bacterium
CCGGCGGCCTCCCAGGCCGCTCTTCGTGCTCTGATGATACGTTGAGGTCCATGATGAGATTTCGGCTTTGCGGCATGGCGCTCCCCGCGCTCCTGGCAGCGGCGGCGGGGGCGCAGCCGTCCTATGAGTTCTTTGCCATGGACACCGCCATGGTGAAGAAGTTGGGGACGCCGCTGGAACGCTCCGACATCGAGATGCTGGCCGCGCTCGGCTATCGCGGCGTGGCGCCGATCGCGTCCGATCCGGCGGCCTGGAAGCGCCTCACCGAAACGCTGATCCCGCTGCTTGACGCCAACAAACTGAAGCTGTACGCGGTCTACAGCAGCGCGCGCGTGGACCGCAGCGCGTTCGACATCGATCCGGGCATCCGGCAGAACCTGGCCGCGTTGAAGGGGCGGGGAACCATCGTCTGGCTGCCCGTCACCAGTAAAGACTTCAAGCCGTCCGATCCAGCCGGTGACGCCATGGCCGTTGCTGCGGTGCGCGAGGTGGCCGATGCGGCCGCCAGGTACGGGTTGTCGGTTTCGCTCTACCCGCACTTCGGCAACCTGATCGAGCGGGTGGACGACGCCGTGCGCATCGCGGAGAAGACCGGACGCCAGAACGTCGGCGTGACGTTCAACCTGTGCCACTGGCTGCGCACCGACGGCCCCGATTCGATGGCCCGCGTGCTGAAGCTCGCTATGCCGCGGCTATCGCTCGTGACCATCAACGGCGCCGACCGTAACGGGAAAGATTGGGGACAATTGATCCAACCGCTCGACCGAGGAGACTTCGACATCGGCGCGCTGCTCGCCGAACTCAAACGCCTGGGCTATCGCGGTCCGATCGGATTGCAGGGATACGACGTCGCCAATCATCTGGGGATCGAGCCCGGCGAGAACCTGCGGCGCTCCATGTCCGCGTGGAGAAACGCCGCGTGGAGGGACTATGTCAAACCATCTCGATGAACTCTACAATCGGCGGCTGAACCGCTACGTCACGGCCATGCGGAACGGGCAGCCCGACCGCGTACCGGTTCGGCCGCTGGCGGCCGAGATCACCGCGAAGTATGCCGGCTTCACCTGCCAGGAAGTCACACACGACTACCGGAAGGCTTTCGAGGCCGTGATCCGCTGTTGCAAGGATTTCGCGTGGGACGCCGCGGTGCCCAACATGGTCTACGTGTGGACCGGACTCACGCAGGCCGCGGGCCTTCGATATTACGGTGTGCCGGGCATCGACGTCGGCCCGGACGTCGCGTTCCAGTATCGGGAGCCCGATGAGCAGGGCGCGTTCATGAAGCGCGAGGAGTACGACGAACTGATTGCCGACCCCACGCGTTTTCTGTACGAGACCTGGCTGCCGCGCGTTTCGGGCGACGCCTGCGCGAAGGGGCAGCCCGTGTCGTACCGCAACAACCTCTCGCTGGTGAAGGGCGCGATGGCGACACTGGCGTACTTCCAGGCATTCGGACCGCAAGTGGAGCGGATGCGCACCGAATGCGGCACGCCTTCCGCCATTTGCGGCATGCTGAAGGCGCCGCTCGATGTGCTGGCCGACAAGCTGCGCGGATACCTCGGGCTGGCGTTCGACTTGATGGAGATCCCGGACAAGGTGCTGGCGGCGTGCCAAGCGATGATGCCGCACCTTGGGTATCTTGCGTTGACAGGCGCGGATCCCGCCAAGCAGGTTCCCATTCCCATCTGGATGCATCGCGGCTGCACTCCGTTCATCTCCAAGGAGCATTTCAGGACCATCTACTGGCCGACGCTGCGGCCCATCGTGGACGCTTTGTGGGCACAGGGCAACCAGGTGCTGTTCTACGCGGAAGGCAAGTGGGATGGGCACCTGGAGACGTTCGCGGAACTCCCGGCGGCGAGCATCGTTTATCATATCGACCGCAGCGATCCCGCGCTGGTTCACCGCATCCTGGGCAAGAAGTTTTGTTTGAGCGGCGGAGTGCCGAATACGCTGATGGCCTTCGCCTCACCGGAAGAGGTGAAGGCGCACTGCCGCAGGCTGATCGAAACCATTGGCGCCGAGGGCGGCTACATTCTGGATGCGAGCGCAATCTTGCAGAACGACGCGACGGTGGAGAACTTGCGGGCGATGACCGACGCGGCGTTGGAATATGGCGTGTACCGTTCGCCGTCGTCGCCATCGGGGAAGGCGGCACCGGAGCCGGCCGGGACGGCGGCGGGTCTTCCGCTATGGGCCACGGCTCCCCGGCCGCAGCCGGGCGTGTGCATTCCATGGGAGGAAAAGCTGAAGGAATTGCCGCCGATCTGCGGCGATCCCGATATCCCGCGCCGCATCTGGGATGAGATCGAAGGGCTGGCGTACCTCTACATCTGGCACTTGCTACTGAGCTTCTGAGGGGAACCAGTACATCGTCCGGTTACTTCTTTACAGATTGGCGGTGCGGCTCAGCGCCGGCTGACAAGTGAGTATGACGTTTGTGGGGCGGGCAATCCTGCAGGCAATCCTGCCCGCAGCCGGCTTTTAGCCGGCCTCTGCGACCGCGACGAGGCGCCGTGAAAGCAGGACCCGCCTGAAAGGCGGCTGCGGGCATGATTGCCCGCCAATTCTCCGATCAGCCGTTCGCCTTGCCCGCCACCAGCATGGACTGCAAGATCTGATCGGAAAGGTCCCTGACCGCTCCGGGAGAATGCGCCAGAAACAGCGTGTTGGTCCGGTCGTTCTCGCCGATGGACTTCAGCGTGTCGAAATATTGGGTGACCATCACCAACTGCATGACTTCTTTCGCGGACGCTCCGTCGACGACTTTCTGAAATTGTTCGATCGAAACCTGGAGACCCTCGATGATGGCCTTCCTCTGGTTCGCGATTCCCTGACCTTGCAGAGCCTTGCTCTCCGCTTCGGCCTCCGCTTTTTTGACCACCAGGATCTTCTCGGCCTCGCCCCTGGCGTTGGCGGCAACCTGTTCGCGCTGGGCTGCGTTGATATCGTTCATGGCCGACTTCACCTTGGCATCCGGAACGATGTCGGTGACCAGCACATTGACGATTTCGTATCCGAATCCAGCCATGTCCGCGTCCAGTTCCTGCTTCACCGCCGCCGCAATACTGGACTGACTGGCGAACACTTCGTCCAGCGTCATACCGGGAACGTGCCCAAGGATCACCTGCTCCACATAGGATTTGATCTGGGCGGTGGGATCGGCCAGTTTGTAATAAGCGTCATAGACTTTTTCCGGACGAACCCGATTCTGGACGGAGATCGGAATGGTGACGAATACGTTGTCTTTGGTCTTGGTTTCCATGGTCAGAGTGATCTGATTCACACGCAGACTGACCAGGCCCGCCACGGAATCGAAGAACGGCCGCTTCCAGTTTAGTCCCGGCTCGGCGACACGAAGGAACTTGCCGAATCTCGTAATCACCGCCACCTGAGCCGTGTTCACCGTGAAAAAGCTGGCGAAGATCAGGTAGAGCACCACCAACGCCATGATCGCCAACGGAAGCAAGTACAACTGTTCCATTTTTCCTCCTTACGATTGCCGACTGTTGAGCATAGCTAAAAGCGCAATCGCGCGCCAGTTAGCGGGCGACCGCTGCCTTTGGTTTATCCGGATGAACTTCCACGAGCCTGACGTCTAATTCCCGATGGCCGGGATTACCACGAGGCAGGTCCCGGTCCAAAGGGGCGCGGACGCCGCACACGCCGGTGAGCGAGTTCTTCTCGCTTTGAGTTACCGACCAATGCCAAAAAAGCACACCCCAACCTTTCCCCGGCGCAAGGGGCATTTCGATGACCGCCGTTAAGCCGTCCAACAGGCCGGACAGATCTTCGCGAGTGTCCTCGACTCTACGCAGGGCGCCAGAGATCCCCGATGGCGCCCTTTGCATTCCCAGCTTCCCTACGGCTGCCTGGTTGTAAACGATGGCGTAGAACTTTCGTGAATTGGAGCGGAGAATTGTCGAAGACCGCCGCCACGATGGATGGCGATAATCGGCCCGTGGCGTCGACTCCACCTTTTCGCTGAACGACCTTCGCGATCGCCGATCACCACGTCATTTCTTTCGAGTCGGGCGGGGAGCTAACGCGGCCTTGATATATCCAGTAGTTGCCGGCCGCAAATGGGTAAGGGTCGACGCTTTGCTGTGCGGGCATAGCTGCGGCGCAGGCGAGAAGCAGCGCCGTTGCAGCACCACCCAAGACAAGTCAGAGGCGGGACTGGGAGTCCCGCGCAGGCTGGGAGCCTGCCCCACGCAGCCGCTGCGCGCGCTTGTAGAGCATCATGCCGCCGATCCAGACGATGGAGAGGCCGGAGATGGCGCCCAGCACCGGGAATATCTTTTCCGGCAGAACGTATTGCGAGAGGAACAGCGTGGTCAGCCCCAGGAAGAACACGCTGATGGTGTGGGTGAAGGTCACCATGCCGCCCAGAAAAATGGCGTGCTTGAAGGTGCCGCGCGAGCCCACCAGGTAGGCCGCCACAATAGTTTTGCCGTGGCCGGGAGAGAGCGCGTGCATGGCGCCCAGGCCGAAAGCGACGGCCATCCCCAGCAGGATCAGGCCGACGCCGATATCGCCGCGATGCAGCAGCCGCGACAGGAAATCGCCACGCACGACGGTGCCGGGGGCGGACGGCTGCGGCGGTACCGGGGAGGTGGCTGGGTTGGCGCTGGGCACTGGCACGATCTTCGGCAGCGATTTCTTGGCCGCGTTAGGCAGCAGCGGGTTGGCTGCGATCCACTCGACGGAGGCCTTCAAATCCTGCGGCGGCGCAACGGTTGGGTCGGCGGGATAGGCGGTCAGCGCCTGGCTGCGGTCGGTATCGTCCTGGGTGGCGCGCTCGATGGATGCGCCCGGCGCGGCGGCGATGACGACTTCTTTCCATCCCGCGCGGTCGGGATAATTGCGATCTTCATAGGAGAGCGATCCGGCGGCCACGGCCAGCTTCAGGATCGACGTAATGCGCATGACGGGAGCGCCGCCGGCGCCGGGCGCGATGGCCAGCGTGGCGGCTTCGAAGCGCGGCGAGATAGCGCGACCATCGCAGGCCAAGTCCAAGTTGCGCACCCACTCGCGCGCTTGCGCCTCGGCCTTGGCTTCCAGCAGCGGGCGCGGGCTATCGGCGTTCAGTCCCCATTGCTGCAACAATTGAAAGCGGGGGATTTCGGCCAGATCGAGCACGTAGCGAATCCGGGCGCCGCCTCCGCTCACTTCGATGCGGGCATAGTGGCTCACGCTGAAATTGCCCATGGGGTGGGCGGACAGGGTGAGGGCGAGCGCGAAAAGGAGCGGCCAGGCGCAAGGTTTCATTACAATAGGTCTTTACGAATTCTACGACGGTTTTGGATTTATGCGCTGGGTGACTTCAGAAGATGTGCCGCGGTCCGGCGAGTTGCGGGTGCCGGCGGGGACGATATTCACGCCCGCGGCCCGCGAACTGGCGGAAGCGCGCGCGATTCGCGTCATCGAATTGCGCGAGGGGCAGGCTGCGCCCGCAGCGCCGCCCGACAAGATTGTCGCGCTGGGCGCGGACCATGGCGGCTTTCGGCTGAAGGAAACCTTGAAGCCTCTGCTGGCGGGCCTGGGGCTGGAGGTGCGCGACGTTGGCGTGTTCGACGAAAAGCCGGCCGACTATCCGGATATCGCGCAGAAGGTGGCCGAAGTGGTGGCCCGGGGCGAAGCGCGGCGCGGGGTGATCATCGATGGCGCGGGCATTGGCTCGTCGATCGCTGCCAATAAAGTTTCCGGGATTCGCGCGGCGCTCTGTTACGATCGCGCGTCGGCTCGCAACAGCCGCGAGCACAACGACGCCAATGTGCTGACGCTGGGCGCGCGGCTGCTGACTGCCGGCCAGGCGGAGGAAGTTCTGCGCACGTGGCTGGAGACGCCGTTCGCGGGCGGCAGGCATACGGCGCGCGTGGAGAAAATTGCGGCGATTGAGCGGCAGTACAGCGGGGCGCCGAAACGATCGGTTACCGAGCCGCGCGCGTTAGCAAGCGGTTCCGGGCCGATCGCATCGCTGATCGATCACACCCTGCTGCGCCCGGAAGCCACGCGCGCGGATATCGTCAAGCTGTGCGGCGAGGCGCGGCAGTACGGCTTCGCCACGGTTTGCATTAATCCATATTGGGTGCCTCTGGCCGCCAGCGAACTGGCGGGAAGCGCCGTGAAGGTTTGCACGGTGGCGGGATTTCCGCTGGGCGCGACTTCCACGGAGGCCAAAGTGGCCGAGGCCGCCGCGGCGCTGCGGGCTGGCGCGCGCGAGATCGACATGGTGATCAACGTGGGCGCTTTGCGGTCGGGCGATTGCGACGCGGTGAAGTTGGATATCCAGGCGGTGGCGCGAGTGTGCCACGATGCGAACGCTATTGTAAAAGTCATTCTGGAGACAGCGCTGCTGAATGACGCGCAGAAGAATACGGCTTGCGGACTGGCGCAGGCGGCCGGCGCCGATTTCGTGAAGACCTCGACCGGCTTCGGACCGGCGGGCGCGACCGTGCAGGACGTCGTACTGATGCGGCACGCGGTGGGGCCGCGCATGGGGGTGAAGGCCGCGGGCGGCATTCGCACGCTGGACGACTTCCGCGCGATGGTGGCGGCGGGAGCCAATCGCGTGGGGGCCAGCGCCAGCGTGAAGATTGTGGAGGCGGCGGGGAAATGAGGGCAATTTTCGATGGCAGAAGGAGCGGCCTGGGAGGCCGCCGCAGGCTGAGAGCCTGCCCCACATGAAGGCGGTGCGATTTCGCGAGCGATCCGAACTTTTGGATTTCCTGCTGGAGGTGTCGACCGTCACATCGCAGACGCTGGATCTCGACGAGCTGCTGGCCAACGTTTCCGAGGTGGTCAAGCGGGTGATCCCCGGCGAGCTGCTGGCCATCCTTCTGTATAGCGAGAAGCGCCGCGAGCTGCGCATCCGCTATGCGCTGGGCCATCGCGAGGAGGTGGTGCAGAACTGGTCGATCCCGCTGGGACAGGGCATCACGGGCGCGGCCGCGCTCACCCGCGAACCGATCCTGGTGGCGGACGTGCGGAGCGACCCGCGGTATCTGAACGCCGTGGAAGCCGTGCGCACGGAGCTGGCCGTGCCCATGATCGCGCGGCGCAAGCTGGTGGGCGTGATCGACATGCAATCCACGCGGCCCAACGCCTATACGGAACAGGACCGCGCCCTGCTGCGGCTGATCGCGGGGCGGGTGGCCGTCTCCATCGATAACGCGCGGCTCTACTGGCGCGTGGAGCGGCAGAACCGCACGCTGAAGGCGCTGACCGCCATCTCGCAGGAGTTTTCGTCGATCCTGGACGTGGACGAGCTGCTGAGCAAAATCGCGACCACGGTGCGCGGCCTGATCGATTACGACGCGTTCAACATCCTGTTGGTGGATGCCGAACGCAAGTTGTTGCGGCATCGTTTCAGCATCCGGTACGACGAGCGCGTGGACTTGGACAACGTCCCGCTGGGAAAGGGCATCACCGGCGCAGCCGTGGAACAGCGCGCGCCGGTGCGCGTGCAGGATACCAACCAGGACCCGCGCTACATCGCTTCGCACCCGGGCATCCGCTCGGAGGTGGCCATTCCGTTGATGACGCTCGACCGAGTGTCGGGGGTGATGGACCTGGAGAGCGAGCGCGTGGGCTTTTTCACCGACGATCATGTGCGCATGCTGATGCTGCTGGCGCCGCAGATCGCGAGCTCGGTGGAGAACGCGCGCCTGTACGAAGAGGTGGCCATCCGCGAGCGGCGCATGGAGGAAGACCTGCAGGCCGCGCGCGAACTGCAGAGCGTGATGCTGCCCACCGGGGATCCGGGCTTCGAGGGGCTGGAACTGGCCGCTGGACTGCGCCCGGCGCGCGGCATCAGCGGAGATATCTATGACTTCTTCGAGTCGGCTGACGGCCGCGCGGTGCTGGCCTTCGGCGACGTGAGCGGCAAGGGCGCGGCGGCGGCCCTGTATGGCGCGCTGGTGAGCGGCTTGTTGCGATCGCTGGCGCCGCGGCGCACCGATCCGCGCCAACTGATGCGCGCGCTGAACGACGTCCTGGTGGAGCGCAAGGTGGAAGCGCGCTATGTGACGCTGCTGTTGATGCTGTGGAGCCCGGCCATCCGCCAGTTCGTGATGGCCAACGCGGGGAGCAATCCGCCGCTGGTGTGCCGCAACCGCGCGATCCTGAAGCCCAGGGTGGAAGGCGTGCCGCTGGGCCTGCTGGACGAACGCGAATACGAGGAGGTGGTGTTCCAGGCGCACCAGGGCGACACCATGGTGCTGTACTCGGATGGCGTGACGGATCACCTCAGTCCCGAGGGGCAGGACTACGGGCGCCATCGCCTAGCGGAGGTGGTGTTGCGCACGTGCGAGCAGCCTGCGGAGGCGATTGTCGCGGAGATTCTGGCGGATCTGGACCGCTTCAATACTACGCCGTTCGACGACCAGACGGTGCTGGTGCTGAAGGTGAAATGATGGGCAAGTTCCCGTATTGTGGGGCGGCCAATCTTGGCCGCAGCCGCCTTTTAGGCGGCCAGAACCGGCTGAAAGCCGGCTGCGGGCAAGAGATCGGCTAACCGCCCATGTTCCACTACTCCAACCAGGATCTTTATTGCGAGAACGTGCCGCTGGCCGACATTGCGCGCCAGGCCGGCACTCCGGCCTACGTGTATTCGAGCGCCATCATTCTGGAGAATTACCGCGCCTACGACGAGGCCCTGGGCGCACTGCCGCACACGGTCTGCTATGCGGTGAAGGCCAACTCGTCGCTGGGCATTCTGGCGCTGCTGGCCAAGGCCGGCGCGGGGTTCGATATCGTGTCGGGCGGCGAACTGTATCGTGTGATGCGGGCGGGCGGCGATCCGGCGAAGGTGGTGTTCTCGGGCGTCGGGAAGACGGCCGGCGAGGTGGACTACGCGCTGGAGAGCGGCATCCACATGTTCAACTGCGAGTCCGAGCCGGAACTGGCGCTGATCGATGCGTTGGCCGCGCGGCGCGGCGTGAAGGCCGGATTCGCCATCCGCGTAAATCCGGACGTGGACGCTTCCACGCATCCATACATTTCGACCGGTCTGCGCGAGCACAAATTCGGCATCGACATTGCGGACGCCGAAGCCGTCTACGAGCGCGCGCGCGATTTGCCGAACCTGACGGCCGAGGGAGTGAGCTGCCACATCGGCTCGCAGTTGATGGACACCAACCCGATTCTGGAAGCCACCGAGCGCGTGCTGGCGCTGGTGGAACGGCTGCGCGCGAAGGGTTTCGCGATCGGGCAGATCGACTTGGGCGGCGGGTTGGGCGTGGCCTACCAGGCGCACGAGCAAGCACCCGAGATCCGCGGGTTCGTCGCGCAGGTGCGGGCGCGGCTGGAAGGGCGCGGATTGCGAGTGACGATCGAGCCGGGCCGCTCCATCGTGGGGCGCGCGGGCGTGCTGTTGACGCGCGTGCTGTACCGCAAGAAGAGCGCGGAGAAGGAATTCGTGGTGGTGGACGCGGCCATGAACGACCTGATCCGTCCTTCGCTCTACCGCTCGCACCACGAGATTATTCCGCTGCGCAAGACCGGGCGGCCGGAGATCGTCGCCGACGTGGTGGGGCCGGTGTGCGAGACCGGCGATTTTCTGGCGCGCGGGCGCAACATGGCCAACGCCGCGCCGGGCGATTACCTGGCGGTCGAGACGGCGGGGGCGTATGGGTTCGTGCAGTCGTCGAACTACAACTCGCGGCCGCGGGCGCCGGAAATCCTTGTCGAAGGCGACACGTTCCGTACCATCCGCGCCCGCGAAACCTACGCGGACTTGGTGCGCGGTGAAGTCAAATGAATTGGAGGGCGGGCTTTAGCCGGCGCNNCTTCCTCTGCCCCGCAGCCCGAGCCCACGACGTGATCACAACCAAACTGCTGTGGACACAGGAAATCTCGCGGCTGATGAACAAGCATTGTGTGAGCTGCCATCGCGAAGGTGGCGCGGCGATGTCGCTGGCCACCTACGAATACGCGCGACCGTGGGCCAAAGCCATCCGCGACGAGGTGTCGGCGCGGCGCATGCCGCCGTGGGGCGCGGTCAAGGGCGTGGGCGAGTTCCGCGGCGANNCCCAGCTTGTCGCAGATCGAGATCGACACGATCGTGAACTGGGTGGAGGGCGGTGCGCCCAAGGGCGACGAAGTTTACTTGCCGCCTGCGCCGCATTTCAGCGCGGAGAGTGGCGCGCAGCGGGGCGGCCGCGAACTGACGGTCACCACCGGCGCGGCGCTGACGCTTTCCTCCCCCGTGGAATTGTCCGGCCTGCGTCCCGTGCGGCTGGCGGCGGGCGAGTCGCTGGAGGTGACGGCGTACCAGCCGGATGGCGCGGTCGAGCGGCTCATTTGGATCCGCGAGTGGCGCCCGGCGTGGGAGCGCACGTACTACTTTCTGCATCCCGTGCGGCTCCCGAAGGGCACGCGGATCGCGGTGTATTCGGGCAAGCCAGCGGAAGCGGCGATGGTTTATTCCGGCCCCTAGAATTTCGTCACCGGCATGAGATCGATGGGTCAGTTTGCAATTGGAGGNNGGCGGGCAATTCTGCCCGCAGCCGGCTTTCAGCCGGCTAGACATCGCTTAAGAAAAGCAGCGCCTCGTCCGGACTCGCCCTGTCCTTGCCGGCCATCCCCGTCAGCACCGCATAGACTTCCGCGAGGCAGTGCGCCGCCGTGCATGCTGTTGGTTTCTTCTGGCGGACGAACAACGCGAAGCTCGGCTCATGATGCTGATGCTCACCATAGAACGTCGCCACTAGCACCGAGGTGTCCAGGAAAGCTTTCATGGGCGCGTTCCCCGATGGTCGCGGTCGCGCTGTTCCCGCAGGTTTCGCAAGACTTGATCTGTCGCCGCCGCGGAGAGTCTCTGGCTGCCTCGGAATACCCAGACACCATGTTCCCTCCGCAAGGGCGATGCGGAGCGCACCGGGCGAAGCGTCACGCGTTCGCCCTCGGATTTCAACGAAAGAGCGTCGCCCGGCTCCAGGTGCAGCTCATCGCGCAAGGTCTTGGGAATGACCACCCTGCCAGCCTTATCGAGCGTAACAGTGGTGTTCATGATGGAATCCTATAGTGGGGCCGCCCATTTGTCAAATACCATTTTAGCAACCCAGCGAACGGGGCCAAGCCACGCCCATCGTTGTGATATCATTCTCAGCCAGTGCACTCCAAGAATCTGCCGCGCTCGCTGGCTGTCCTGTTCGCCGTCAACATCCTCAACTTCTACGACCGGCAAGTCCTGGGCGCGCTGCTGGAGCCCATTCGCAAAGAGTTCCACCTTTCCGATACGCAACTCGGCGCTCTGGGAACGCTGCCCATCGTGCTGTACGCGCTGGCCGGGCTGCCGCTCGGGCGCCTGGCCGATTCCGGCAGCCGCAAGCGTTTGCTGGCGGCGGGCGTAGCCGTTTGGGCGTCGCTCACCGGTTTGGGCGGGCTGGTGCAGAGCTACCTGATGCTGCTGGTTTCGCGCTTGGGCGTCTACGTGGGAGAAGCCGCTTGCGCGCCGGCCGCCACCAGTTGGATCGGCGACCTGTTTCCGGCCGAGCGCCGCTCGCGCGCGCTAGCCATCTTCATGCTCGGCGTGCCCATCGGCGGCGCGCTCAGCTACGCCATCAGTGGACCCGCGGCGCAAGCCTGGGGCTGGCGGGCGGCCCTGGTGGTGGCGGCGCTGCCCGCCGCGTTGCTCATCCCGGCGCTGCTCACCCTCGACGAACCGGCCCGCGGGGCCAGCGAAACGCGCCGCCCGGCCACGGCCACCGCAGCCCCGCCGGTCTGGTCGATCCTGCGCATCCCGACCATGTGGTGGATCATCGCATCCGGGGCTCTGGTGAACTTCAACCTCTATGCGCTGGCGACTTTCTTTCCCGCGTTCCTGACCCGCTATCACGGCCTCTCGGTCGGTCAGGCGGGCTTGTGGGCCGGTGTTGGCTACGCCGTGGCGGGCATCGCCGGCGGAGCGATCGCGGGCGCCTGGGGCGACCGCGTGATCCACAAACGCAAGGATGGCCGCATGCTTTCGGCCGCCGTCGCGGCATTGGTAGCAGCGCCGCTCGCGCTCATCGGGATCAGGCAGCCTGCGGGCGGTGCAGCGGCCTCCATCGCCCTCATCATGATCGCGTACGGCTTTCTGAATATGTATTACGGGCTGGTGTACTCGGCGATTCACGACATCGTGGCGCCGGCCGTGCGTGCCACCACCATGGCGATTTATTTCCTGGCGATGTATCTGTGCGGCGCATCCTTCGGCCCGCTGCTCACCGGACGGCTCAGCGATTCGCTGGCCCGCAGCGCCGCCCATGCCGCTGGCTCGGCGGTGGTCGGCGAAGCCTACCGGGCCATCGGGCTGCACCAGGCCATGTACGTGATCCCGGCTCTATCGGCGGCCCTCGCGCTAGCGCTGTACGCAGGGTCGCGCACCATTGCGGCCGACATGGCACGGCGGGATGAACCCGGCCCGCGCGCCGTAGTACAATCCGCCCAATGAAGCTGTTGATCTTTTCCGACATCCATGGCGACCTCGGGGCGTTGGCGCGGATGATGGACACCGAAGCGGATTACTACGTGTCCGCCGGCGACCTGGTGAACTTCGGGCGCGGCCTGGACCGCTGCGGCCCGATCCTCGCCCGTCGCGCGAACCGCGTCTACGTGCTGCCGGGCAACCACGAAACAACGGCGCAGATCGCCGGCCTGTGCCGCGACTTCGGCCTGCACGACTTCCACCAGCAACACGCGCACTGGGGCCGCTATCGCGTCGCCGGGCTGGGCTACTCCAATCCGACGCCCTTCCATACGCCGGGCGAATACACTGAGGCGGAACTGGCGAGCAAGCTGGAAAGCTTCGCCGGACTTGCTCCGCTGCTGCTCATCTGCCACTGTCCGCCGCAGGGCACGGCGCTCGACCAGATCCGCCCCGGTTTGCATGCCGGCTCCACGGCCGTGCGCGATTTCCTGCTGCGCGAACAGCCGGAGCTTTTCTTTTGCGGCCACATCCATGAGGCCGCCGGAGTGCACGCCGCCATCGGCAAAACGCAGGCCATGAATGTGGGCAAGCAGGGCTGGCTGTTGGATCTGAACCAGGACCGGGAGGAAGCATGACGAAAGCGGCGCCACCTGTCAAGCGATCGACTAAAGCCCGCTCACCGTCAGCCAAGCCATTCCTTCGCTTCTACCACTCAGAAGCCCTGCGCGTGAAGACTCTGGCAGTCCTCACGACCATCGAAAAAGCGCAAGACGGCAAGCCGCATCGCGATGCCCTGGCCGAGATCGTCGTGGAACTCACCGACAGCGGCCTGGAATACTATTTCATGCGACCGCTGAAGCTTGCCAAGGCCGGCTTCTTCACCGAGCAATCGGCAAGCCTGGGCATGGGAGCTGTAAAACGGGTATTCGCGTCGGTCATCCGCAACGTCATAGGTCACATGGATAACCCTCAGCTTCTCTCGGTATGCAGCTCCGTCCGCCACCTCATGAAGTAATTGCGGGGCAGGCCCTCGGCCTGCGGCGGCCTCTCAGGCCGCCTCTTTGCTGCGCTGCGCTTCAGTCCAGAAAGAAGTCGCCCCGCAGCGGCTTGTCCGGCGACACCGCATAGTGGCTGAAGTCCGTCACCCCAGCGCCTGCCAGCACATCGTCGTCGATAAAGAAATTGCCCGTGGTCGTACGGCTGTCCCGAGTCAGAATTTGCCAAGCCGCGTCGGCCATAATCTCTGGCGTCCGGCCGCGTTCCGGTTCCGCGCCCGGAATAATCTGCAGCGCCGCGGTAGCGATAATCGTGCGCGGCCACAGCGCATTCACGGCGATGCCCTGACGGCGGAATTCCTCGGCCATGCCCAGCACGCACATGCTCATCCCATACTTCGCCATGGTGTAAGCCACGCACGGCGCGAACCACTTGGCGCTCATATTGAGCGGTGGAGACAGCGTCAGGATGTGCGGGTTGGCGGCCTTCGCCAAATGCGGCAGGCAGGCTTGCGAGCAAAGAAACGTGCCGCGCAGATTCACCCCCAGCATCAGATCGAAGCGCTTCATGGGAGT
The DNA here is from genome assembly GCA_003166475.1 of Bryobacterales bacterium. GTDB lineage: Bacteria > Acidobacteriota > Terriglobia > Bryobacterales > Bryobacteraceae > Bog-159. The sequence goes on from PMVV01000274.1 coordinate 13,987, forward strand.
CTCCAGCGTGCCCGAAAGGCTGATGGCGCTGGCGTTATTGACCAATATATCGATGCCGCCGAAACGCCGCACCGCCTGCTCCACCGCGCCGTACACCTGGTCCTCGAAGCGGATATCCACGGCCAGTGGCAGCGCATGGCCGCCCGCCGCTTCGATCTCCGCCGCCGCGGTGTGGATGGTGCCCGGCAGCTTGGGATGCGGCGTAACAGTCTTGGCCGCGATCACAATATTGGCGCCGTCCCGCGCCGCGCGCAGCGCGATCGCCAAGCCGATTCCGCGGCTCGCGCCTGAGATAAAGAGGGTCTTACCGGCAAGTGTAGGCATGCCGGATTATTATATCCGAGCGCAGGCAGCCGGTGCCAAAAATGTATAAAATATGTCTGGGTCTGTAAATACTAAATAGACCTCGGAGGTTCCGTGCCTGCCGCCATCGCCCCTTACAATCTCCTGGAAGCCGCCGGACTCGAAGCGTTGACCGCCAGCGAGCCCGAACGCCTGCAATACCGGCCCGAAGGCGGCGCTTACCTTCGCCTGATGGGCCTGCCGCTGGAACCGCTGCCCGCCATCGACGAGCAAAAAATCGCGGAGCTCTGCCGCGTCGTGCGCGGCCTGGCGTTTGCGGCGGTGGACGCCGCCAAGTCGGGCCATCCCGGCGGCTCGTCGTCGAAGGCCGAGCAGGTGCTCACGCTGCTCTCGAGCGGCACCCTGGGCTTCGACCCGCTCCACCCCAAGCATCCCGGCCGCGACCGCATCGTGTGGTCCGCCGGCCATTGCACGCCGCTGTTCCATGCCGTCGTCGCGCTGGTCTACGACACGTTGCGCTCGAACGGCGAGCACCTGCCGGCGGAGGCCGAGGACGCAGCCGTCTACCCGGAGGAACTGGCGCACTTTCGGCGCTTCGACGGACCCAGCGGCCACGTCGAGTCGCGTTACGCGCTGGCCGATACGTCCACCGGTTCTTCCGGGCACGGATTTTCGGCGGCGCTGGGCTTCGCCGTTTTGCACCGTTCCTGCGGCCTGCCGGCGAAAGCTTTCGTAGTCGCTGGCGACGCCGAGACCGAAGAAGGCATGAGCTACGAAGCGCGCAACCTGGCCTCCAACCTGGGCGTGCGGAATCTCCTCGTGACCCTGGATTACAACAACTTCGGCATCGACGGACCGATCACCGAAGTGCTGCCGTCGCCTTACCTGAATCACTGGTTCGCCGCCGGCTGGAACATGATCGAGGTGGATGGCCATAACATCCGCGAGTTGGCCTACGCCTATCGCCTGGCGGACCAGGGCTTCGGCGCGGGCCGCCCCACGGTGGTGATCTGCCACACCGTAAAAGGCAAAGATTATGGCCGCCTCGAAGGCAGCGCCGACTCGCATGGCACACCGCTGTCCCACGCGGAGTATGTGGAAGCCATGCACAAGCTGGGCTTTCAGATACCCGGCCGGGAAGGTGATGCCGCTGCCGATATCCGTACGGTCATCGCCACTCTAGCCCCCGCCGATCGCGATTATCTGACCAGCCGGCTTGCCGATGCCGCTGCCCGCATCGCGCCCGAGCCGGAACTCACCCGCCGCATGCAAGTCGCGCTGGCCGGCCGGCCCATAGCCGACTACACTCGCCTGGAGCGCCCCGATGTGCTGCCGCCGGAGTTGGTGTTCCGCGAAGGCGACGCCGTCCCCACGCGCAAAGCCACCGAAGCCTGGTTTGCCTGGGCCATGCAGCGGACCGCGTTCTTCTACCTCGGCGCGGGCGACCTGATGAAATCCATACTCACCGGCAAAGCCGAGAACGTCTACGGCATCGTCACCGCCGCCAATCCGCTGGGCCGCGGCATCCGCTTCGGCATCGCGGAACAGAACATGGCCATGATGTCGGCGGCCATCGCGCAGGACACCCTGCCCGGCGGCTTCCGGCCCATGACCGCCTTTGCCACCTATGGCGTATTCACTCCCATGATGGCCAACGCCGTGCGCATGACGCTCATCAACAACGCCGTGAACCCCCACGCCTCCAGCTTCTTCATCATGTTGGCCGCGCACGATGGCCCGGAGACCGGCGAGGACGGCCCCACCCATCACGGCCTCTTCTGGATGTCGCTGTTCACCGCCTATCCCGGCATCAAAGTCTACAAGCCGCTGGATGCCAACGAGGCTGTCGAGATGCTGTTCTATGCGGCGCATCGCGGCGAACCGGTGGTGTTCTCCGCCGTGCGTCCGGCCACTCCGGTGTTGCAGCGCGGCGATGGCGTACCGCCCGCCATCGAAGCCATTCACGGCGCGTATGTGTTCCGCGCGTTCCGCGAGAATGGCAGGCCCAAGCTGGTGCTGGCCATCGCCGGCGGGCAGGTGCTGGCCAATGTGCTCGAGATTCTTCCGGAAATCGAGGAGCGCGCCGACGTCAAGATTGTAGCGGTCACCTCGCCCCAGCTTTATGAGGAATTGCGCCATCACAATCCCAAGAAAGCCCACGAGATTCTATCCGACGAGGAACGCCGCTCGGTGGTCACGCTGCATAACGGATGGCGCGGCTTCCTGCATCCGTTCTTGCTGCCGGCGGATTATGAGCAGCGCGTCTTCGGCATCGACGCATTCTCCCGCTCCGGACGACCGTCCGAAATCTACGCCGACGCCGGCTTCGATCCGGCCGGCCTGCGCCGCAAACTAATAGAGTACCTGAGATAAGTGGGGCAGGCCCCCGGCCTGCGGCGGCCTCTCAGGCCGCCAGGCGCGAGTCAAGGAGAAGGAATATGCATCGAGACACTTTAAGAGAAGCAGCAGGACCCATGATCTTGAGCCAACTGAA
>PMVV01000322.1 GCA_003166475.1 Bryobacterales bacterium
AAAAGATGCTGCGCGCCCGCAATTTCCGCAGCGCCAACGCCCAGATGCGGCAACTCGGCTTCGGCTTCGTGGACCTGGCGTTGCACATCGATTACGATCCCGCGCGCGATGGAGGCGCGATCGAATACGCGCGCGGTATCCTGCAGCAGTATTCGCCCGCGCCCCTGCCCCCGGACCACGCCTTTGTGGCGGCGTTCACGCACCTGTTCGCCAGCCCGGTGGGCTACGGCGCCGGCTATTACTCCTACAAGTGGGCCGAGGTGCTGGATGCGGACGCCTTCACCCGCTTCCGCGCGCAAGGGATTTTCAGCCCGGAAACCGGCGCGGAGTTCCGCGACGCGATCCTGGCGCGCGGCGATAGCGAAGATCCCGCCGAGCTGTACCGGAAGTTTATGGGGCGCGACCCGGACCCGAATGCGCTGCTGGAGCGGTCGGGCCTGCTTGCAGCCGGGTCTTTATCCTGACAGCCGCCGATCAGTGGCCTGTGCCTTTCGCGCGGTCGACATACTTCAGATTCTCCACGTCCAGCCGGATCAGATCGCCCGACTTGATGAACTGCGGCGCCATGATTTCGACGCCGTTCTCCAGCCGCGCGGGCTTCCACGCGCTGTCCGCCTGCGCGTGAGCCGGAGGCGCGGTCTCGGCAATGCGCACCTCCAGAACGTCGGGAAACAGCACGCTGACCGGCCGCTCCTCGACGAATTCCACCGGCAGCTTCATCTGGGGTTCCAGAAACTTGGCCTGCTGTCCCGCAACGGCCATGGGAATGGCGAGTTGCTCATAGGTGTCCGGGTCCATGAAGTAGCAGTGATCGGCATCGGAATACAGGAACTCCAGAGAATGTTTTTCGACGGGAAGGGTTTCCAGTTTCAGCTCGGCGCGGAAGCTGTGTTCCCAATACGTTCCGGTCTCCAGGTTCTTCAGGCGCGCATGCGCCGCGCCGCCCATCCTGCCTTGTCCGGGGCGATACTCGCAGGCCACCACTTTATACGGCTGGCCCTCGAAACGAACCGCCATTCCGGCGCGCAATTGCGATGCAATGACCATGGGGGACTCCCGAGGTCTACGCTATCACTTTTCGGCCCGCGTCACGGCAGCGCCGCGTCCGCGACGATAATGCCGCGACTTCGGGCATCGCGGAGAAATCGGGTAGTAGCGCGCTTCCAGATGCCGTCAAAGCGAGTTTTTGGGGTTTAACGACGCCGATATGCAACTTTTTGGGACTTAAGCGCCACCTTACAGGACGATCCGTCTGGTCGCGCGGTTGACTTGCCGAAGTCGGAGCGCCATAATTCTCTTGTGCATCCGGATTCGGTCCGCACCAGTATAGATTTGCCGCGCAATCTGCACCGGCGCCTACACGAAGCCGCTGCCCGCCGAGGTTGCTCGGCCCGCGAGTTGATCCTGCTGGGCATCGAGCACGCCGTAGACGAGGCTGGGCCAGCCCAGCCGCGAAGAAGGCTCCGTCTCGATCCGCCGCTGATTCCTCCTGCCGGCCGTCGCATCGATCTTAGCAACGAACAGATCCATGACTTCATTGAGCTTCCCTGATATTAATGTCTGGCTGGCGTTGGTCGCGTCGGAACATGTCCCTCTGCCAGGGGCTGGTGGGAACGTACCGCGCACCCGATTCTCAGCAACTTTTTCTTTCTTATTTTGCTATGACCAACGCCGTCCCGACTGGCGCCGTGCGGTAAACTAAACGTAGCCGCAATAGACCAGGATCTAGTAGGTTTCGGGCTCGTACCGCCTCACGTGGCGCATTTCCGGCGGGTTCGGAACCTCTAGGCGGAACGAGGTTTCCCGATTGGCCGACAGAAATCCAGAGGCATTTTGGAGCTACGCACGCTCCGACGACGAACACCCCAAGGGCAAGCTCAGCGACCTCCGGCAACGGCTACAGAGCGAAGTCAAGGCGCAACTTGGCTCTGACTTCAACATTTTTCAGGACACTATTGACCTTAAGTGGGGCGCGCAGTGGCAGCAGAAGATTCTCGACAGTCTACTCGAGACAGTCTTCCTGATTCCGGTCATGACGCCGACATTCTTCACAAGCTCCGCCTGCAGAATCGAGGTCGAGACGTTCAGGAGGCGAGAGGAGAAGCTTCTCGACGAGGAACTGATCCTGCCTGTATACTGGATTCCCGTCGAGCGCCCTGGCGACGAGCTTGCTAAGTTAATAATGGGCCGAAAGTACATGGACCTGCGCGATCTTCGTTTTGAGCCAATCGACTCGCCAGCATTCGGTAGACGTATTGCTGCAATGGCGCAGCAGGTGATCTCAAGTTTGAAAGGCTTTGAACTCCGCCAACGCAGGATTTCTAATATGAGGGGGGAGATACGAACGCCGAGGCGCAACGACTATGTCGGTCGTAACCCCGCCGTGGTCGGAACAATCGACAACGTTCCGGCTGGCCTCACGCCCTGGCTCGGGGTGCAGGGCGACGGAGGACGTTATCACCCGCAGGTCGTGGTCAGCGGGAAGGAATGGAAAGCCACGGCGACCGTCGGGGGGAGGGAATTCAATGCCGGCAACCATGAGTACCCAATTCACCTCGTCGTAGCGACAAAATCCGCGAATGATGCATTCGTGAAGTACAACTCGGAGCAGATGAAGCTTAAGTGGCCTGGCCTGCCGCTTCCGGACGGCGTGCGGATTCTCTGCACGGTTTTAGTCCGCCGAAATGATTACAACAGCGCCGCCGCGCAGCTAATTGGCAGCTATGACGAATACTGTGCAGTGCCGCTACAGCCGACCGGAGGCATTCTTAATATCACAGCCACGGCCCGCGGGGATCTTAGCATTGCGGCTGTAAACAGCCGCGGCGATACGGAATGGGCGGGAACAATAACCATCGCTGAAGGTACCGGCCAAGTGTCCGCGCCGTATCGCTATGCGAAAGGGCCAAGCCAAGGCACGCTTGAGCTTCGTCAATCCAACGACCAAATCGACGTTACCGGAAGAGACAGGGCCGCACCGACGAAGCCGTTCCGGATGATTTGGAGAAAGCGACGGAGCTGAGTGAAAGCTGATAGCCAGGTGTGAGACCCAGCCCTACGTGGCCTGCAGCGCCTCGGCGATCTCTTTCTCTTCGATGGCGCCTTCGCGGATGATCTTCCAGTACGGCTCCGTGATATCCACCGTGGTAGCGCCCGCGCCGGAGCACGTCCCGCCGTCCAGCACCAGGTCCACGCGGCCGTCCATGGTGCCGAAAACGTCTATGCCGCTGCGGCAGGTCGGCGATCCGGAGATGTTCGCGCTGGTCGAGATCAGCGGCTGGTTCAAGGCCGCGATGAGAGCGTTGGCGATCTTCGCGCGCGGTTGCCGCACCGCCAGCCGCCCGGTGTTCCCCGTGACCTTCAGAGGCACGCGTGCCGATGCCGGCACGATGATGGTCAGCGGTCCCGGCCAGAAGCGCCGCGCCAGGATGAAGAACCGGTTGTTCAACTCCGAAGCCAGATCCTCGGCCGCGATCACGTCCGCCACCAGCAGCGGCAGCGAGCGGTGAATTTCGCGCCCCTTGGCCCGGAACACGCCGGCCACGGCGCGCAGGTTGAACGGATCGGCCACCAGCGTGTACAGCGCGTCGGTGGGGATAGCCACCACCTTGCCGCGGCGAATGGCGGCGGCGGCGCGTTCGATCGCTTCCGCCTGCGGCTCTTCCGCGTCCACTTCCACAAGATCAGTTGCCATACGCCCCGCGACTCCTAGCGCGGCCCAATCGCTTCCGCCACATCGATAGCCATCTGGTAACGCCCGAAAGGAGCGCTCAACTGCACGCCTTGCACCATGCCGCGCACCCGCGCAACCATCTCCCGCGCAATGGCCACGCCTTCCTCGCGCGACTTCTCGGCATTGTCCACCTGCCGCATGCGCTCCATGTAATTCTCCGGTACCGGCACGCGCAGCTCGTTCACCATGAATTCGGCGTTGCGAAAACTGGTCAGCGGCCAGATGCCGCAGATCACCGGGATCTTCACGTGTTCGGTGCGCTTCAGAAACTGTTCGAGCAAAGCCAAATCGAAGACCGGCTGCGTGACCACGTACTCCGCGCCCGCCTGCACCTTCCACTCGAAGCGCCGGATCTCTTCCTCCATGTTCGGCGCGCCCGGATTCACGCCCACGCCGATGAGCAGCGCCGTCTGCGATCCCATGGCATTGCCGCCGATATCCAGGCCATGGTTCAGATTGTTGGCGATGTTCACCA
>PMVV01000127.1 GCA_003166475.1 Bryobacterales bacterium
TGCGGTCGGTCGTACCGGTCTCCGCGTAATTCTCGCCGAACGGCGCGTAGGCCCCGTCGTAGTAAAGCGTGCGGCTGGTGGTGGAGGCCACGCGGGAACTGCCCAGCCAGTCCGGATGGCGGTAGTAAGACAGGCCGCTCGATGTGTAGACAGCCGTGGCTCCGGCGGAGAGCGGCGCGAATACCTTGGTCACCGTCTGCCCGCTCATCAGCGCCATCTTGTTCCCCGCCGGTCCGTACACGATTTCGGTGTAGGCGCTGCCGTTGTATTGCTCTACCCGCCGGTTCAGGGCGTCGTAGGTTTCGGCGTTGCTGTTCAACGTGGCCAGGTTGCCTTCGCCGTCCCAGGTGTAGTTGTAGAAGCCGTCGTAGGTCAGGTTGCCGTTGCTGTCGTAAGTTGGCGTGACGGCGCCGGTATTGGTCATTTGATTGGTCGTGGCGCTGTAGGTAGGCTGGAACGATTGGGAGCCGGATTTCTTGATATTGCCGAAGGCATCATAGGTGAAACTCTGGCTCCAAACCGAGCCGCAGCCCGCCGAGGTTAGCCGCGACAGATTATCGTAGGCGTAGGTGCAGTTCTGGGTATCGGCCGGATTGAGGGCGTCGGTGATACCCAGGGTACCCAGAGTCCAGTTGGCATTCCACGTGAGGGTGCCAGTCATTGCCGCGCTGCCGACGTTGGCCTTGTATTGGGTCATGCGTCCGGTTTTAGCATCGTACTGGAAGGAGTCTGAGTCCGCCGAACCGAAAGTGATGCCGGTCGCCTCGCTGAAGCCATTATACGACGTGGCGGTGACGGGATTCTGCTGGGTCCCGATGGATGAGGAGACGGTGTTGACGCGGCCTTCACCGTCGGGCGCGTAGGTCCAGTTGGGGATGTTGCCGCCCATGTTGGGGGTCAGCACGTCGAGCAGGCCCTGCGGCGGCCAGTATGTGGCCGCTGCGTGATAGTAGCCGCCGGAGTGCGGGCTGGACTGATACACGGCGGCCACCTCGCCGGGGTTGGTGTAGCTGAAGCACAAGTCGGTGGTTTTGGAACTGCCAGTGTAGGCTTCCGCCAGGCGGCCCTTTGGATATTGCAGTGTGGCGCCGCAGCCGGATGCCGTATCGTACGTGTAGGCCTTCGATGGTGTGACGCCGGAATAGCCGCCGCTCGGGTACGTCACGCCGGTGAGGCGGTGGAGGGCGTCGTAGGAGTAGCATGAGACCGTGCCTTGAGGGTCGATGCGCTCGACCATGGCCGCCGTCGTGGGTGCCGCAGGAGGCGTCGGTGTCAAACGTGTAGCTGTAGGCAGATCCGTTCGTCTCCGGGTTTTTCTCGGAGGTCATGCGGCCCGGGCCGTCGCAGGCGTAGGTGCGCGTTTGCTTCCGTCTGTGTCACGTGTGCGATTCTGGCGGCATACTGGCCTCGCTGTAATAGTTAACGGTCGGTCTTCGCACGATCATCCGCCCGGCCTTCCAGAGCAGCAGGACACCGGCCACAAACAGCACTGGCGCCAAACCCCAGCCAGCGCGGGATGTTCGTGTCGTCATCATGGAAAGCAGGCTCCCGACCAACAAAGCTTCGCTTAGAATCGCCAATTGGACCGCCCTCATGATGACCCGTGCCGCCAAGCCTTGGACGCTGCCCAAGCGGCCATTCCAAACCGCGGCCGCGGAGATTGCTCCGCCGATGGAGCCGGACAGCGCGCCCAAAAGGACCACGCCGATTACAACAAAGCCAGTGCCCAGCGCATCGTCCCACTGATTGACGAAACTGACGCACACCAGCGCCAGGGCGCTCCACAGAAGACCCGCGACGACAGACGACAGGAAAAGGAACGCGCCCTTCGCAATGGCGAGAGGCGGGCGAGGCCTCGCGCTGGCTGCCTGGGGATCGCTCGCGTTTACCATCCGCAATACCGCTGCCACGCCGCGTAACCGTAGCCGGCAATGACTGACTGATTTTCGATCCCACCCGGCTGGTCGCCGTACACTGGCATCCCGTCATCAGGGGCTGGCGTGCCCCATGGGGTTCCTGGGCCCGCGGTCCATTTGAACGGCTTTCCGGTCACCGCATTTTGCAGGACGGTCAGTGCCGCAGTGCCAGTTGCAGCAGCTCCAGCCCCGCTTTGGCAGCTGGACAGGCCCAAGCCCAGGGCATTGCAGGTCGCGCCGAAGTTGAAGTTGCCAAACGATGTGTATTGCGACCCGCTCTGCTTGTAGTCCCACTGGCCACCTGGCACGACGCTGCCCAGCCAGAAGCCCATGCCGCCGCTTGGCGCTCCCCCTTGCTCTGCCAGCCCGGCGCCGGCCTGCGAGGCTGCCAACTCGGCTTGCGCGGCGCTCTGGGCTGTCTGCTCGTTTGCCGTGACGCTCGCTCCCGGCGGAGTTGGCGGCTGCGGCGGTAGGTGGGAGCAGTCAATCTTCGGCTGCGTGGATTGCTGGCCGGCTCCGGTGCCTCCGCCCGGCGGCGGCGTTGCGCCTGCCGGCGGCTGACTTGAGAAACACCCGATAAGCTGCGTGTCGTACCCCTGGAACTCGCCGTCGACGTAGAAGGCAGCGGTATCATAGAAGCAGTTGCCGATGCTCCAGATCCAGAGGCCGAGAGGATCGGCCGAGCTCAGGGGGTTATTCGACACGTAGGAGTAGCGGTTCCAACTCTGTGGATTCGTCGGGTCCGCGGCGTTGGCGCCAGCCGGGTCCGGCGAGATCCAGCGGCCCTGAATTTTGTGATACTCGCGATACAGAAAATCATATAGGTCGCCGGTCGATGCGGGCGTCAAATCCTGGTTCTGACCGGTGAAGTTGCGATCTGTCGTGCCAGTCTCCGCGTAGTTCTCGCCGAACGGCGCGTAGGCCCCGTCGTAGTAAAGCGTGCGGCTGGTGGTGGAGGCCACGCGGGAACTGCCCAGCCAGTCCGGATGGCGGTAGTAAGACAGGCCGCTCGATGTGTAGACAGCCGTGGCTCCGGCGGAGAGCGGCGCGAATACCTTGGTCACCGTCTGCCCGCTCATCAGCGCCATCTTGTTCCCCGCCGGTCCGTAAACGATTTCCGTGTATGCGCTGCCGTTGTATTGCTCTACCCGCCGGTTCAGTGCGTCGTAGGTTTCGGCGTTGCTGTTCAGCGTGGCCAGGTTGCCTTCGCCATCCCAGGTGTAGTTGTAGAAGCCGTCGTAGGTCAGATTGCCGTTGCTGTCGTAAGTGGGCGTGACGGCGCCGGTATTGGTCATTTGATTGGTCGTGGCGCTGTAGGTAGGCTGGAGCGATTGGGAGCCGGACTTCTTGATGTTGCCGAAGGCATCATAGGTGAAACTCTGGCTCCAGACTGAGCCGCAGCCCGCCGAGGTCAGCCGCGACAGGTTGTCGTAGGCGTAGGTGCAGTTTTGGGTATCAGCCGAATTGAGGGCGTCGGTGATACCCAGCGTGCCCAGAGTCCAATTGGCGTTCCACGTGAGGGCGCCGGTCATCGCGGAGCCGTTGACGGATGCCTTGTATTGCGTCATGCGTCCGGTTTTGGGGTCGTAGGTGAAGGCGTCGGAGTCCGCTGAACCGAAGGTGATGCCGGTCACCTCGCTGAATCCATTATACGACGTGGCGGTGACGGGATTCTGGCCCGCGGACGCTGACACGGTGTTGGCCCGGCCCTCACCCTCCGGCGTGTAGGTCCAGGTAGGGATGCCGGTCATGTTGGGGTTGATCGTATCCAGCAGGCCTTGCGGCGCCCAGTAGCTGGCCGCGATGTGATAGTAGCCGCCGGAGTGCGGGCTGGACTGATAGACAGTGGCGGCTTCGCCGCGATTGCTGTAGCTGAAGCCCAGATCGGTGGTTTTGGAGGTTCCCGTGTACGCCTCGGCCAACCGCCCCTTGGCGTACGCCATAGAGGCGCTGTCCACCGTGGCTGCGTCGTAGACGTAGTACTTCGGCGGCGTGACGCTTGGAATAGCCACCGCTGGGGTAGGTGACGCTGGTGAGCCGGTGCAGGGCGTCGTAGGCGTAACAGGTGACGGTGCCTTGCGGGTCGGGGCGCTTCACCAGGTCGCCGTTGTGAGCGGCGTTGCAGGAGTCGACCACTGTATCGAGTGTAAGTGTAAGGGGTCTGGGTCTAGCGGCCGAGTTCCACGTCGGGATCCACCAGAAGCCACGCCAGGGACCCGGCGGCACAGAGGGCGGCGGCCACCAGGAAGGAGGCCGTCCAACTGAATTGGCGGGCGATCAGCGGGGTAAGCGATGCGGTGACGATGCCGCCGATCTGGCCGCCCATGTTCATCACGCCGGACACCGAGCCGGCGGATCGGCCGCCCATGTCGGCGGTGACGGACCAGAAGGAGCTTTGCGAGAGATACAAGGCGCCCGCGCCGCCCGCGAGCACGATGCTGGCCAGGCGCGCGCTCTCCACCTGGGTTCCGGAAGCGATGAAAATCGCCGCCAGGGCGATGCCGGCCACGGCGACGCCGCAGCGCCCGATGCGGTTGCCGTAGCGCCGCGTGAGGATATCGCTGACGCGGCCGCCCACCGTGGAGCCGACGGCCATGGCGATGAACGGCAGCATGGAGTAGTAGAAGCTGGATTTGAGATCGAGGCCGCGCACTTTGCTGAGGTAGATGAAGAACCAAGCAAAGAAAATCCAGGCGGCGTAGCCGTAAGTGAAATAGCTGAACGCGACGGCCAGGACATCCTTGCTGCCAAAGATGGTGCGCCAGGGCAGCGGCTTGCCGATTTCGAGTTCGGCGGGCAGTTCGGGCAAGCCTTGCTCGATGAGCGTTATTTCCCCTGGAGCGACCCAGGGGTGATCTTCGGGCCTGTCGCGTGCGAGCCAATACCAGACGACGCCGGCTGCAATGCCGATGACCGCGCTGATCCAGAACGACGCGCGCCATCCGTAATGCAAAACGATATAGCCGACCAGCGGCGGGGTGACGCCCGCGCCCGCGCCCACACCGGCGAAGATGATCCCGTTCGCCAAGCCGCGCTCCCGCGAGGGAATCCAGTTGGCGACCAACCGGTTGGAAGCGGGAAAGAGCACGGCTTCGCCCGCGCCGAGCGAGAAGCGCACAGCGAGCAGCACCAGCAACAGACCGGCCATGGAGGCCGAAACCATGGCGGTGAGGGCGGTGAAGACGCCCCACCAAAGGGTGCCGAGCATGAGGATGAGACGGGGTCCGAAGCGATCGGCGAGGCGGCCGGCGGGCGCTTGAAACAGCGCGTATCCCACCAGGAAGGCGCTGAAGACCGGTCCGAGCTGGAGGTCGCTGATGTGAAACTCCTGCTGCATGAAGCGGGCGGCGATGGAGATGTTGACACGGTCCAGATAGGAGATGGCGCTGATAGCGAACATCCAAAAGACGAGGAGCCAGCGGATGGGCATAGGAAGTTATCATGATACACGGCAGCGCCGTGCTCGGTCGAAAGCCCACCGCAAGTTATTGAAGTTGGAGGACGGCCAATCTTGGCCGCAGCCGCNNTTTAGGCGGCCAGAGCCGGCTGAAAGCCGGCTGCGGGCAGGATTGCCCGCCCTCCAACCCGTGATAGACTCGCAGGATCATGACTTACTTGCCCCTCATCGCGATTGGTTTGGTGGCCGGCGTCCTGGCTGGAATGTTTGGTATCGGCGGAGGACTGGTGATTGTGCCGGCGCTGCTTTATTTCATGAAGCTCGGCGAGGTGGATTCGATCGGCACCTCGCTGGCCGCGTTGATCCCGCCGGTGGGGCTGCTGGGCGCGATGGAATACTACCGCACCGGCCACATCAATTTGAAATACGCGCTGGTGATCGCGGCGGGCCTGTTCGTGGGCGCCTACTTCGGCGCACGCATCATACTGGCGCTGCCGCCAGTGACGATCCGGCGGATCTACGCGGTGTTTCTGGTAATCGTGGCGGCGCGCATGCTGCTGGCAAGCAAGTGATCAGCGCAGCAGGCGGTTGCCGTTGGGAACCGGCTGCTCGACGCCGACGACGTCGACGAACGACGTGAGGCTGCGGGCGGCTTTGTCCACGTCCTCGCCTTCCTGCAGCACGATCTCGTGCTCGATCCAACTGGAAAGCGGGATATTGCGGAAGAAGATGCGCTCCTGCAACACCAGCGCCTTGCGGTTCTGGAATAGCAGCTTGTTATCTTTGACGTAGTGCCGCTGCTCGACGTGCACATCGGCCAGGAACTCGTCGAGAGCCTCGCGCCGGGCGGAGTCTTTGGCGCCGCGCAGGGCTTGTTCGAGCGAGTTCTTCTCGGCTTCCAGCGTGCCGCGGGCCTGGGCCATGGCTTCCCGTTCGCGGGCTAGCGCGACTTCCATGCGGGACTGCATGATATAGAACGCCAGCAAGCCGGAGCCGACAGCGACAAAGCCCGGTAACAGTATCCAAAGAATAGCGTCCACTAGTCACATGATAGCGGAAACCGCTGTCTTACGGGGCGTTTTCGGGCTATTCCTGTTGACTACCGTCAACCTTCTGGCCTGCCAATAGATACTTGAGGACAGTTAACTGAAGTGAACCAAGGGCGCCGAAGACCGCGGCGATCTGCGCCCGCAGGCCGCTCCAGAAGCCGCCGTATTTACCGGTCCAGGCTGTTGCGCCCTGCTTGCGGTCGGCGATGCGCAAGGCCGACTCCGCGGCGCGCCCCTGGTGGCGGGCGCGCGCCTGGGGGAGCAGCAGGATCTTCTTGCCGGCGCGCCGGAGCTGGAAGCACAGGTCGGCATCGCTGCCGAATTGCCCGTAGCGCTCGTCGATCTGGCGGATGGCGGTGAAGAAATGGCGGCGTATCATGAGCGCGGCGCCGCGCGGGTAGTCGACTGGGAGCGGATCGGGCCCGGGTTCGGCGGGGCGCCAGGTATCGTCCGGCGGAAATTTGCCCAATTGCGGCGCGGGGCGGTCGGCGTCGTCTACCAGCAGCGGACAGACGGCCCCGGCGTCGGGTTGCGAGTCCAGAAGGGCTGCCAGGAGACGGGTGGTATCGGGGAAGACCTCGGTGTCTTCATGCAGAAAGAAGACGTACTCGGCTTCCGAGCCGCGGACGCCCAGGTTGAGGGCCTTGGTCAAGCCGAAATTGCGCGGAATGCGGATGAACCGCGCGCGGGGAAAATCGCTTTCGAGCTGCTGGCTGCCGTCGGTGGAACCGTTATCCACCACCACGATCTCGATGGTGTCGCGGGCTTCGGACCGCTCCAGGGCTTCGAGGGCGCGCCGTAACAGGGCTTTTCGATTGTAGGAAACCACCAGGGCCGACACCTTGGGGGGCTTCGGCGCCTGGCCGGAAGGTTCGGCCACTTCCAGCAGCTTAACATGCGGCGAAAATGGAGCCACAGATGGACACAGATGCACACAGATAAAGATTCTGGCGTGGATCGCGGCATGCGTCGGCCTTGCCATCCGCGGTTTCGTTGCGCCGAGGTGCAAGGCGTTATCCTGCTATCTTGTCTTGGACGGATATGAATAGCTTTCAGGAGATCGCGCGTCACTCAAGCTGGAAGGGAACCGGCGCCTCTGCCCTCGTCGACCATGTTCCGGAGCCGGCCGTGTTCGAGTGCCACCTGGTCCGGCTTCGGCCTGAGCCCTGCTTTGCGGTGCCCAGGTTCCTGTCCTTGTATCTGAACTCGGCCTTGGTCCGACGGCGCACCGTGGCGATCGCTCAGACAACGACGATGAGCACAATTGGACAGAACGAACTCGCCTGCTTGCCGGTAAATATGCCAACAAACCGCCAAGTTCGACGAGTACGGCACCGCCCTCATCTCCGCCGCCGTGACCGGCAAGATCGATGTCCGCGCACGCCCCGCCGCGTCAGCCGGGTTTGACAAAGATTCGCCAATTGACGAACACTAGAGTATGTTGTGCCGCGGACAAAGCTCATCTACTACGCCGAGCAGGACGGTACGGTGCCGATGGTCCAGTGGCTAACCAAGCTGCCTCATGGAGCTTACGCCAAGAGCCAGGCGTACCTCCGCCTGCTGGAGGCGGAAGGGCACGAGTTGCGAAGGCCCATTGCCGATTACCTGCGGGACGGCATTCACGAACTGCGACCATCTATCGCGCACGTTCATTATCGTATCCTTTACTTCTTTCATGGCAGCGAGGCAGTCGTGATTTCACATGGCCTGACAAAGGAGGACAAGGTGCCCGGCGCGGAGATCGAGCGGGCGATCGAAAGAATGGCGCGGTTTCGGGCCAACCCGCTGAAGCACACCTTCATCCGGTCGAAAGGAGAGTAACGAAATGGCGACGAAAAGAAAGTTTTATTCGGAGGCGCTGCAATATACCTGGGACCGGTTCATCGCGGGCCACCCTGAACGGGAAAGGGCCTACGAACAGGCGCTTTTCGATACCGAAGTGGCAACCAAGGTCTACGACCTCCGCACCAAGGCGGGGTTGAGCCATGGGGCTCTGGCGAAGAAGGTCGGCACTACCGCCTTGGTGATCAGCCGTCTGGAGGACGCCGACTACGAAGGCGACTCCCTCGCGATGTTGCGCCGCATAGCGGAGGCGGTTGGCAAGAAGGTCCAGATTCGGCTTATTTCCGTCGCTAAGCCGAAGGGGCCGAGGACCCGGAAGGTAGCTTAGGGTAGCCGGAACAATA
>PMVV01000308.1 GCA_003166475.1 Bryobacterales bacterium
ACGGAAAAGTCCGAGACAAGCTCAGGATTGAAAAGGCTTGTTGTGGTTTTTGAATGTAGACGCGAGCTGCTCTCGGACACAAAAAGGCTTGTACCGGTCAGGAAACCCTGGCTGTAGCCGGCGAAGGCCGCCTCCTGGTGAGTGATGTCAATCAGCACACCGCTCACTACCGTATAGTTCAGGGGTGTAATGGCGTTGCTCCAGCCATAGCTGACATACAGGTTCGGATCGCAGCAGGGCGATGAACCCACGCGGTCGATGCCTCCTCCCAAGACGCCTCCCGCGCCACCTGCGCCAACGCCTCCGGCGCTGCCCACACCTCCGCCCAGACTGCCGGAAAAAAGGGTGGTGGATTGATAGGAGCCCGCCACGCCACGTGTCGCACCGCCCCCCTTCGCGCGCAACAGGTCCGTTTGGGCAATAGGCAGATCGTACCGCGTCACGGCGATCTCCAGGTTGTTTTCCAGGGCCAGCGCGATGGCGTCATCAAGTGTCAGCCTCAGTTTGCCGTCGACAATCAGGTCTTGGAGCCGTTGCGAGTTGTCCAGTCGCGGGCCGGGGAGGAAGGGAACGGTGTAGGGATAAAAACCACGGGGGAAGCTGTGGCTGTTCGAGTAGTCAAAGCGGATCGATTCATCATGGACTGACGTTCCTCGGGCCTCTTGGCAAGCTGCGGGCCGAGGGAAAAACAAAACCAGGAAAGGAATTGCCGCAAGCAGCCGCCAAAATTGCACTCTTGTCACCATGCGCACTGCTCTGATCGGCTTTTGAGATCCCTTGCATGGCGCCTCAGTTGTAATGTAATCTCACCGCCACCCATGCCACAGCTCTCCTCAACTGCCCGGATGTAAGATCCATCATTGTTGAACCGCTGATTTTGCCGGCCCTGTCAGCGAGCGCTTGAGCGCATCCATCGCCTTGCCGAAGTTTCCCCAATTCCCCTGCTGCATGGCCTTCTGTGCATCGTCGAACTGGGCCCGCGCCTGGCCTAATTCCGGTTGTTGCCGGAGAGAAGCCTGCGCAGGATTCTGGGATTGCTGCGTCCCAAAGACGGTTTCGATTGCCTCATCGAGCGTAGGTTCCATCGCCACTTTGTCCCCCGAAATTACGATTACGCGCTTGAGTTGGGGGAAGTCCGTGCCTTGCGCCGTGAGGTACAGCGGTACCACATAGAGAAAGGAGTTCTCGATCGGTACTGCGATCAGGTTTCCACGAATGACTTTGGAACCTTTTTGGTCCCAGAGGGTAAGTTGCGCCGCGATTGCAGTGTTCTGATCGATCATCGCCTCGATTTGCATCGGACCGTAGATCAGCTTCTCCTTGGGCAGTTCGTAAAAGAGCATCTTTCCGTATTCGGGGAAATCGCACCTGGCAGCCAACCAGGAGATCATGTTGTTTCGCTTCTGAGGCGTAAAAGGAGTCATGAGCAGATATTCGAGTTGGTCGCTTCCGGGGAGCTTCATCAGGATGTAATAGGGCTGCATCGGCGCGACCGTGCCCGCATAGTTCTCTTGGGGGAGCACCCAGAGATCCTCGCGGTTATAGTAAACCTGCGGAACCGTCATGTGGAATGTTCTGTATTGGTCGGCCTGGATGGAAAAAAGATCCTCCGGATACCGGAGATGCGTTTTCAGATCTGGCGAAAGCTGATTCAGGTCTTTGAAAACCCCCGGAAACGCATGCCGGTAAACCGCCAGGACGGGGTCGTTCGGATCCATGACGTAGAACCGGACGGTTCCGTCGTACATGTCCACAACGACCTTTACGGAGTTTCGAATGTAGTTCAGCCCTTGGTCAAAGGCCGCCGCGTGGGGGGTGGAGTATGGAAAGTGATCCGAGACGGTGTAGGCATCCTGGATCCAGTACAGTTTACCCTCGCTGACCACGGCGTAGGGATCGTGGTCGAGGCGTAGAAACGGCGCGACTTGCTGCACGCGCTCCTGAACGCGTCTCCAGATCTGAATTTTGCTTTCTGGCTGAAGATAGGACGTAAACAGTATATTGACGTCGGTCTGAGTCCAGGCGAACAAGAGCCGCTTCCACAAACTGTCGAGGGGAATGCCGCCAGTGCCTGCATAACTTGTGTAGACATTTTGATTCCCCTTAGGGTAGTCAAACTCCTTAACGCTCGTCGCGACGATCCGATATCCGGCCATGGACTCGCCGTAGTAAATGGAAGGCTGGTTTACGGTCAGGCCATACGCCGACTCGGGCGGGATATTCTCAAGCACGTATTGCGGAAATCCTCCCCCCATCGTCTTCGAAACGAAGCTCATGACCACGCCATAACCATGGGTGAACTGCAACTTCTGGTTAACCCAGGTTTGGGCTTCGGCAGGAAGCTCCGCGGAAAGCTCGCGAGCCGAAAGCATCACCTGATGATAACCATCCGGCAAGTGATAACGGTCCACATCAACCCCGTAAAACTGATAATAAAGTCGTATCTCCTGGGCTTGTTGGTACATCTGAAGCAAAGGGCGATAGTCCCAGAGACGGATGTTCTGGATCGTATCTTGATTTCTCGCAATCACGTCAGACGTCAGGTCCGCTAGCGCCGGGTAGGACGTTTCCTGGATCGTGTCGAGGCTGTAGGCCTTCCGGGTGAATCCTATGTTGTTCTTGAGATACGGAGTCTCGCGGGCCAACTCGTTCGGCTGCACCGCGAACCTCTGAAAGAGGGCCGGTGCCAGCCAAACGGCTATAACATACACGCCCACGTAAATACCGGAGCCAATCAGCATCGCTCTGGATCGCGCCCGGAAAATATTCAGCGCCAGGAGCGCGCATAGCGCCGCCGCGGCGCCGACCATGATCCACAAGGCGATCCTGGTCACATGATCCGCCGTATAGCCGGCTCCGTAAACTACTCCCTGAGTGGAATAGAGGAGTTCGAAGTGATCCAGGTAAAACCCCCATCCCCAACTGGCGACCAGGACGAAGAACAGGATTGACAGATGTGGAGCGGTCTTCGCGCTCCCGCCCGCCATTTGTCTGCTGGGGCTGAACCGCAGTAACCCGAAGTACGCGTAGAAGCCCAGGACGGCCAAGAGCGTGATCAGCGCCAATGCGCTCAGGCTGCTCTGCAAGAGCTCATAAAAGGGGAGGCGGAACAGATAAAACCCGGCATCGACCCCAAAGAGAGGATCGGGCAACCCAAAGGAACCGCCATAACGAAAGCGGAGATACGTATCCCATTGCCCGTAGAAGATGAGCGCATAGAACAGAGCGGCGACAGCAGCCACCGCTCCCATGGCCGCCTTCAAAACCACGGGAGAGATCTGCATGCCGAGTTTCGCGGCAACGGCAGACTCGCTTGTCAAATTACCCGCTCGAAATGTGGCGCCGTTTCTCGACGCAAGGCGGAGATTGATCCAAAGGTATAGAAGCGCGACAACGAAAGCCGCGCAAAACAGTGCCCACTTCACTGACAGGATTGTCCAGAAGACGCCGGCATAGCCGAGCTCCCGCATCCAGAGCCATTTCTGCGTCCAGCCGGCAAAGACGGCCAGGAGAACGACGAGTGCGACCGCTGCAGCAATGATGAGTTTCAGCGGACGCCATCGCCGGAAGATGCTGTAAATTCCGACGGCACTGCCGTGGTCGCCTGCAGGCGGCCTTGGCGACTCGATGGGGGTTAGTTTCTCGATCATGTCATTACCTTTCCGTTAGTCCGAAAGTGCGGACATTCTCCTACGGTCCGCTGCCCCCCCTTCTTTAGCGGTGCTTGCCGCAAGCCGCGTTCCCAGCGGCTCCAGGCAGCAGAGAAAGCGACTCGCAACACCTCCTCCGGCTCAAAAGGCTTCATCAGCACCTCGAAGCCACCCAGATTCAGCACCTTCGCCCATACCGACTCGTCAGCCAGACGAGAGAACACAATGAGGTTCGGCGGAGCCGGCAGGCTCGCCGTGGCGTTCAAAAGGTCTTCCCAGTTGCCGTCGGCGTGATCACGCTCGCAGCGGAGCACCGGAACACTTTCGTCGCGCGACAACGCCAAAGCTTCCCTGTAGTCTGACGCCTCATGCAGTTTCAAGTTTCCCTGGGAGCGGATCTCTCGAAGTCGAATGCCATCAGCGGGCAAAGCACCGAATGCAAGGACCGCTGCGGTCCGCTCGGGCGATGGAACACACTCCTCTGATCGGCCGCTCATTGATTTCTCAGCGCAACGCTACTCCGAATGTTAGCCTTCGATATCGGCCGGTGGAACTGGGCAAATGTCCAGTCCTGGTGAATGAGCGTTGCCTGCATATGGCCAAAGCCGTTAGCTACGCGCCGTTGCTGCATTTGGAAGCAACCCATCGGCCTGGATGCAGTTGGAAGCGCAACGGCGAATTCTCCGAGCCCTTCATTGGCAGTTTATGCGCCACTCGGAGACAGTGGAGCGAGAGAGTCCAAACGCCGATTGTTTCGCGCCGGCGGCTGAGCCCGAGAAGAGACTGCCATAGAACCGGTATTCGCAGACCGCTCATAGGCAACTTTTGCATTGCAGGTGCAGCTTCTACCTCTCGGCTCCGGTCAATTTCCTTTGCCCCCACGCCAGCTCAGCGGCCTCAGCCCGCGAATAGCGAGGGTTCTGTTCTCGACCATATCGTGCTACAAACCATTGGCGGCACCTGCAAGCGAGCGGGGTGGGCGCGGCAAGACTTAGCTTTGAGAGTTTCTCGGCTTTTGGCGCTGTGCCGCATGTCCTCCAAGGTGCAGCAAACACGGCTCTGGACGGGATGACAGGCGTGCTCTTCGCGCAGTCGTTCCCGATGGACCTCGGAATGCCTCTCGTCCGTCGTGTGCGACCAGCCAGTCGGAGGTGTGCAGGCATGGTGCCCGACAGAGCGAAGAGCCGGTGGCACAGATTCGAGAGCGAAGGAGAAGAAGCAGATGAATGTTTTGAGAACAGTAACAACTACCGCGTTTTGCCTTGCGCTGATGGGCGTGGCATTCTCGCCAGGCGCAAAGGCGGACGAGTGGAACAGGAAAACGGTGATGACTTTCAGCGCGCCTGTGGAGATTCCGGGAGTCCACCTCGAGGGGTGGGGGGTATTGCCAGCCGGCACCTATGTGTTCAAGATTCTTGACTCGCAGTCCGACCGCCACATCGTCCAGATCTTCAACGCGGACGAAACGCAGGTCTACGCCACCATCCTGGCCATCCCAAACTATCGCCTCAAAGCGACGGACAAGACCGTGATTACTTTTCGGGAGCGGCCGGCAGGTGAGCCGGAGGCACTCCGGGCATGGTTCTATCCCGGCAGAAACTGGGGCGAGGAATTCGTTTATCCGAAAGCGAGAGCAGTAGAGCTTGCCAAAACGGCCAACACCCCCGTTCTCTTCACGGAGGTCGAGATCCCGGTTGAAGTCGCGGAGCCGATCAAGACGACAGACCACCCAGTGGTGCTGAAACTGAAGCAAGCGCCCGTCATGGCGATTAAACCCACAGGAGAACAGGTGGAACTCGCTGCGGCGGTCACCCCACCGCCCGCCTCGGAACTCAAGCCGGACACCGCGCCGACACAAACTGCGGCTGCGACGTTGCCGAAAACGGCGAGTCCGTTGCCGCTGATCGGGTTGCTCGGATTGCTAGCTTTGGGCGGAGCCTGGGGCCTTGGACTGATGCAAAAGCGCATTAGGTAAGTCCCGGTCGAATGGGTGTACACTGTGCGCCTTTAGAAGGCAAAAACGGAGATTCCGACTATGTACTACTTTTGGGGAATGCATGGGTATTGGTGGGTTTTCTGGATCTTCCTCTGGATCTTGTTCTTTTCCTTCATAATGCCGGTGCGGCGGACTACCTACCGGCAAATGCAATCGCCTTTGCAGCTCCTGCAAAGGAGATATGCCGCCGGGGAGATCACAAGCGAGGAATACGAAGAACGACGGACCAAACTCCTGCGGGATGCCAATGTGAAGTAGGCTACTTAAACTCAACCAGCCACAATCTATAGTGTATGCGGCTATGAAGGATTACCAGCGTACCCGGCAGCAGAGTTCAGCATGCGCGAAGTATGTAGCCGCGCGTTGCTACCAGTGCGTGGCACATTTCAGTCGCGCCTGTCCCCGTTCCGACACGAGAGGGCGACCACCCTCTGTAGAGACGTATCCTGGCTCTGCATCCGAGGTCGATGCCTCGAACCGTTAGCCAGCAATTACAGTTAAGTCGGTTGAAATCCGACACCATGAAACGCAGCACGTAAAGTGGAGGCGCCCGGAGCGCCACGCCGGAAGTGGCCGGACGGGCCTTCGCTCAGGTATTCGGAAAACCAGGCCGCGGGCTCCACTTCTTCGTGCAGAATACCCAGCGCCAGGTAGTAGGTGCGATGGTCCTTACCGAACGTCATATTGCAGATGATCGGCTTATACGTTCCCCCTTTCGACCACGGTTCCTGTTCCAGAGGAAGAACACAGGCGGGTGGGCTACGACGCTTTCAAGGCGCCTGTCTACGCTTGTGCGTGATGCAAATTCACGCGGTGATCGGCCCAGGAAACGGAGTTCACCCAGCGAGTAGGAACTAGAACCGAGCGGTTGTGAAGCCAATCCCCGGCTTTCACATCCAAGTAGCCTAGATGCCAGGAGGCGTCGTCCATGATGAAGCCCTCCACGCGCCCGATTTCACCGTCCGTGGCCCACACTTCGTAACCCGCCACGTCCCAAGACACTGCGGAGATGCGGGTCCTCCGCGTTGTGAACCGAGTATTCCCTGCCTGTCGGAGCTGAAGACGAAACGCCAAACGCACTGTCCTCCCAATAGGCCGTCCAACCAAAGTACTCACGCAGAGCGATTTCTTGCTGCCGCGAAACCGGCTTCTCAGAATCAACATCGGGACTATTGCGAACTTGCTCCTTCGTCAGGTGGACGTGGAAGGTTTTCTTCGCCCAATCCGCCTGTTCCACCGCTGTGATCGCAAGAACCACAGCCCGCCGCACTAGCCAGCTTCCCACGTCGACTACCAAATACCTAATCGTCCATGACTGGTCGTCGAAGAGGAAGTTGCGGATACTTCCCATCTCGCCGTCTGTTGCAATAACAGAAGATCCAGTCAAGGTGTCCAGGTCGTGAATCATGTTCCTCCTCCGGGTACGTTGTCGGGTCCTGAGAGAATCCAAGTCCAGTCCCAGCCCGCAAGGACTATGCCCCTACAGTAGTTACCTTCAGCATGGACCTGGCTCATCTGCTGTCTTAGTATTCTCGTCAATCACGCAGGCTCCTCCTATTCAAGCGCGCGGTTTACTCAGGACGTCCTTCACTTCTTGGAGCAGTTCAGCTGCGGTATATGGCTTTGGGAATACGTCAAACCCTTGCAGTGCTTCGCGATATTGAAGCCGGTCGTCGTCAAGAAGACCCCCGAGAATTAGAACCTTCATTTTCAGGCATTTCGTGCGCAGATACACAGCCGCATCGTGACCCGACAAGCTCTGAACATACGTACGAGTTATCAACAGATCAGGCATGCACTCTTTCAACCGGTCTACCGCCTGCCCCAGGTCGCCGGTAGCCAGGACCGTATATCCTGCGCGGTCCAATGTCTCAGAAAGAGTGGAACGTACGATCGGATCGGAGACCAAGAGCAGGATCGTCGTCTTCGCCAAGGAGTGGTCCACCACGGTTATTCCTTTTGCCAATTACAGTATAACTGAAATCGCGGAGAGTCCGTCAACAGCCGTCGCGGCCTGCCTACTGCTTTTGTTTGGGCTGGACCGGCCTCGCCTCCGGGCGGTTGGTCTATTCGCGGTGGAAGACAAGCGTGATCGGCTTGTGCTCCGGCCTTAGGACGTTGACCATCAAGGTGCCATCCGCGGCAAGGGTGTAGCTTTCCAGAGTAGTCGCGCCGGATTTGGTGGTCGTGACCTTCAGGACGTCATGATCCCATCTGGTCTTGCTTTTGAGGTCTTTGCCAGTGTGAATCGTGGCATTGTTCTCGGCGTCAGTGATGTCGCGGTAGAAGTAGGTCTCGGTGGCGCCTGCGTACACGAAACGGCGAGAGACGATGATAATGCCCTGCCGGTCGGCGATCGTCACCGTGCCGGTTTGAACGACGGGCTGGCCGGCAAAATCGCTCTTGGCAGGCACCAGCGTCCAGGTGCCGTTCAGCAAGGTGTGCTCGCGCGCGAAGGCGGAGAACGCGAAGAGGATGGTCGTCAGGACGGCTAGGGTAACTGTAGTGGCTGGATATGTCTTTATGCTTCTCCTTCCAGGGGCTACCGTTTTCAGCAAAATCGTATGTAGCCCTTTTAAACGTAACAGCAAGCGTGGTACCGTTCAGCTTCATGCTTGTCTCCAGTTCAAAAGAACGGAAGTTGAGTTGAAACGGCAGCAGCACGAGCGAAAGCATGAGCGTCCGGTTTACCGGGCGCCAACGCCCTTAACTTAAACGCCGCTCAGAGAATACGAAGGCTTGTGTTCGGCTTCGTCCAGCCAATACGGCGGCCGGCCGTAGTGAAAGTAGAGCCGGTTTTCATACTCTCGAGTGATCGGCGTGGACTCGATGTACTCAGGGGCGTCCTTGATGGCTTCACGGGAGAGGCCGACGTAGACTTTAGAATTCGTCCAGCTCACGCCTTCAATCCACGCGGGTGAAACCAGTACCTTCTTGCCCGGCAACCAATTCCGAGTTGCCACTTCCATGTAGCGGATAGCCCAGGTTTCATCGTCTATAAAAAACCCGTCCACATGGCCGAGTTCACCATCAGCCGCCTCAATGTGATAGCCAGTCACGGCTTCGGTGCTGCGCAGATGCGAATCTGTCGACTCTCTCCATATGCTATCCTCCCTCAATTCCGCAGAAGCAGTTGTTGGATTAGCCAATCCCGCCGGGTAGAACGCTGGGCCCCACAAATAGGGACCACCCCAATAAAAGGGATACCCGTAATACCCGAAGTATGCGGCCTCATGCTGCCGGGAGACGGGCAGATGCGTATTGATATCGGGGCTATGCTTAACCTGCTCTTTCGTCAGCGCCACATTCACACGCTTGGCTGGCCAGTCCGTATGGACTACGGAGATTGGCGAGATCAGCACTCGCCGGCCGCCAAGCCAACCGCCGGTTTCTACCGTGAGGTAGCGGATGGCCCATGTCTCATCGTCGAAATACAACTGTTCTACAGTTCCAAGCTCGCCGTCCGTAGCTCGAATCACAAGACCTTTCAACTGCGCATTCGTTAACATTGGCTCTGCCCTCCTGGGCAGTTGTTGACCGCGTTTTCGGTATCCAACGATCCACACACCAAGGGCGCTGTCCTTATGGCCACCTAGTACTTCGGGTGAGTACAGCGTCACATTGATTGGCGGTGTGTTTTCGATAATGTGCCTCGCTGTTTCGACTTCCGCGGCCGCACCATGCATCCACAGCAAGAACTTGGCCGTCTTGAGCGCCATTTCGTACTGAACTGGCAGTTGAATTTGCAACGACTGTCGATATACGGTTGTAACCCAGCAACGAGTGCACGCGCAGCACCAACCTTATGTTTACGAAGAAAACTGTTTCGGGCCGCTGGCTCGCAAGGTTTTTGTGCCCTTGATCCATACGCTAAGAACTGTGGGTGCAGAATCTGCCGGTTCGAATGCAAAGTCCGCACCGGGAGGACGGTCGTCAAAGCGGTAGCAAATGACTCTGGTCAACCCACCGATCCAGAAAGATTGGTCCGCCTCGTGCACATGCGAGGAGCGTTGCCAACGCTTCCACAGGCGGAAACAGCATGCGCGAGGCACGCCGGAGAGCCGCCGAGCATCACGATCTTGCGGCACAGGCCAATCGCACTGCCGCAGAACACAACGAAAAAGCGGGGTTCGCAGCGGCAATCTGGCATTGGCAACGAGTACTGGAGTACTCGGATCAAGCTTTCAAGCTTGCAAAGGGAGCCCACAACAACGCTGGACAGATCAAAAGGTGTTTAAATGCCTTACTCGCTATAACCGCGGATCACATTACGAAAATCATCNNAGTGCTGCGGAAGCCCGTGAGAAGCAAGTTGTAATGGCCTATCAACCGCACCTCCTGAACCACCCTACCGACGTGGCGGGTATTCTGGGGGTACTCGCTGTTTCCGGACCGGGCCGGCAATTTCTTCCAGGACCGATGGCCGAGTTGCAACGGCGCGGAAGCTCTGCGGTCCACCTGCGGCTCGATCTGGAGACGGTTGGGAAACGCGGAGTTTTGCTGCAAAGCGCCGACGTGCTAGGGGACTGTGCCTGACCGCAAAGCCAAAATCCCGTTGCTTATAATAAGCCGTAGCTTTTGGCGATCCCAAAGTGGATCTTAATTCGCGCGCCAACACGAGCCGGGAGTTGCCGCCGCTCTTCACGCAGTGCCGCAATCGGTTCTGCATTCTAGCAGCCCGCGTTGGAGCGAGTACCCTGCATCGAATTGCGTTCGTCTTCGTGCTGCACGAATTCGAGGATGTCGAAGCGTTTCAGCGCTCGATCCGGGANNACCAGCGCCAGCCTTCCACCGGCCTTGCGAAGCCTGGCGAGTCCAAATACCAACGTCCCCAGTCCAGTGCTGTCGATCTCGCTGACGTCCTTAATTTAATATTGTTTAATATGATATTGACCTTGCCGGATTGATGCAGTGCGGATAATCTGTCGCGCAGTTCCAAATCTCCATGACCTGATCTGAGTGGGCCCTTCAGGTCAAGAATGACAATGCCTTCGTTTTCCCTCTGCTCGATGTGCAGGCTCATGGTGAAGTTCGTCTGACGCCGATCAGTGGCCACTTATGGCTTTCGGCCGCAGCATCGTCCGTCTCAGTTTAAGAACTTATAATTGGTTACGCGTCCCCACATTCCGACCGCCTGCAAGACCCAAATTGCCACCGCGACGACAATTACTACATTCAGAATCGTCTTGATGCTGCCGGCCATTGGGATATACGTATTGATCAGCCATAACGCGACACCGACTACGATCAGCGCAATGACGATGTTTATTAAGGGCATGTTTTACTCTCCTGGAAGGTTAAGTAGCAATCCCCTGCCCAGTCGCCGGATTGGTCTGGGTGCGTCTCATGAACTAAACGATTTGAATCCAGCAACGACTGTTTCGATTCGGTCGCAGCGTAGCAACTAGTGCACGCGCAGCGCCAACCTCTCTCTTATGACGGAAACTGTTTCGTGCCGATGGCTCACAGGGTTTTGTGCCCTTGATCGAGACGCCAAGGCCGTGAAGGTGCCGAATCTGCCATTGCGAGCGCAAAGTCCACACCGGGAGGCCAGTCGGCAAAGCGGCATCAAACCACCTTGGCGCCATTGAAACCTAAAAAGAGGTCGTCAGGGGGACGGGCCTTTTCGACGCGAGCCGCGGTCTCATGTTCGACAGGGCTTCGGCGCGCGTTCTGCCATTCCACCGTTGATGATTCGTTGGCGCCTAGATTCGGCCACCCGATTGCATGCTTGTCAAAGTTTACGGCGGTCTAGGGCCATTCCGGAGAGGTATCTCCGATCCGCAGGAGTTTGGTCTGCCTCGTGCACAATGAAAGGGAGTGTTGACTACACTTCCAGGGGAGGAAACACGATGCACTCGGCACACTACCAAGCCGCTCAGTTGGAAGACAGCACGACGAGTAGTGGCGAAGGTGGAGTTCCATGCCGGGGAGTTGGTTCGCGCGCCTGGAGTTCATCGTGACCAACCTCTAGACCTAGCTAGCTAGCTAATCTAAGGCTGCTCCGGCAACACCGGCAGAACCGCCATGTTGACTACGGACGGGTCGTCGCGCAGCTTGACATACAGGAGAGTTCCTGTCGGACGCGGCACCGTCAGAGTCTTGCTCACAAACCCATCCGGGACCGGCACGGAATGGGTGAACTGCGGGTCGGCCGCAATGGAATCAATCAGGAACAGCTTGGAGCCGCTGAGTGTGCATGGCTTGTCCGCCGCGTCCGGACAACGGACATCCTTCAGAGAAGGAAGCCGCACTAAAGTTGCGAGCGGTTGCCAATCGCCTTCCGCGCCGTCCGCGTCCACGGGCCGAAAGCGAAGCGGCCCGAACGACGACGGCCCAAAGTTCTTGAGCGGGTCGAGTAAACCCATCGCGGTATGGGAATCCTGCAACGTCAGGTTGCCGTCGGCGAGGCCGAGCAGCACACGCACAGATTCATCACCGTTGGCGACTTCAATCTTTTCGGTCCGCGGAAAGCTGCTGGGGACTTCCGTTTTCACAAAGAAGGACAATTGTCCGTCCTGTGGAAGCTCGTCCGGATTTGCCAGGCGAATCGCCGAAGGATCGGAATCCTTGGCGGGCTGCACGCTCTTGCTAATTAAGACCACTTTTGGCCGCGGTGGTTCGATGGTTGTTTGCGCGTCCATGTCCCGCCCATCTTTGAGTGCGACATGCGCCACGAGCTTGTCCTCCGCGGGCAAAGCAGCGGTCGCCGTGGCGTCTGGAGCGGACAGCCGGAGCTGGTCCTGCTTCCCGGCGTGCGAAAACCCGGCGGGCGCAAAATGAATCCCGTTCAATTCGAGACCGGCGACTTGATCCAGGCCTTTTCCAGTCAAAACACCCTGCCGGGCACCGGCGCGGATCGCAAAACGGTCCAGATGGGCGGCTTCGGAATACGCCTGGAGCTTGACCTCATCGGGCACGCTTACCCCATATTGCTTCAGCGATATTGTGACGGGACCGGGCGCCTCCCCTTTCATGGGGACTTTCACTTCCAGTTCCTCAGGCTTCGCCAGTTTCCAGGTGGTCTTTAGTTCTTTGCCCCGCTCGTCTCTGGCCATCACTTTGGCTACGCACGCGGCCCCGTCTGACTGCAAGTGAAGCGTATCCTCCCCGCCTACAATAAGCGCGCGCCGGTCCGCCACAGTCCAGGTTCCCGGGTGAGCGCTTCGCAAGTGAAAGGCGGGTCCGTTGAATGTCTGGAATCCCCAGTAACCGCGGATGGTTCCACTGATCGCGCTATCCAGATTATCAGGGTCGAGCGAACGTGTATCGACGACAAATCCCCCTAGGAGCGCATTCACTTTGGCGGGCAACTCGATGCCGTCGCCTGAACTGCTTTGGAGATGCAAGGTGAAGTCGTGGGCCAGTTCCGTGGAGAAAACCAGCGGCGCGCCTTGGGCCGGCAGCAGGAGCGTAGACTGTTGCAGGCAGAACACCTGCTTCGCGTCGACTGGGCGAAGCGGGGGGAACTGCGCAGATTCCACCGGCGGCAGGCCCGTGACCAAAACCGATTTAGGCTTGTGGAGCGAGGGAGGATTGTTGAGCTTCAGATCCAGATCCTCCTGCTGCGGAAGCCCAAGCGCCGGAATGTACTGATACGCCGCTGTGCGCAAGTTGTCCAAAATGCGGGCCACGTCGATGAAAGCGCCCACATACGGGCTGTAGTATCCGCCTCTGGCGATGGGCGCCGTGCTGATCGCTCCAATCAGATCGGAGGCGGAACCGGAGGTGAGCGCGGCTACCATGGACGCGCCGTGACCGTCATCCAAAACAAGCTGATCCAGATCGCGCATCAGGCACGGCGCCTGCTGCTCGCTCGGCTTGTCGAAGCACTGTTCATCCACCTTGATCCCCAGGCTCCGGGCCAGAACAATCGAACGCTGATGCAGATCGCCGGGATCGTGATCCGAGGTTTCTTTCACCGCCCGGAGGTATTTGTCCAACCTGGTTCGATCAAGGCTGGCATGGTTCAAATCCTGTGACACGCGCACGAAGGCGCCGGGCTTGCCGCTGACGGCGGAGCGTAAAGTCTTGAAGTCGCCGGCCGTTTCAGGAGCCAGAAACAGGAGTACCTGCTGGGCCCCCTCCGGAACCGGAACGACGACGCCTTCGTGTTGCACCTGCTTACTCCAGGTTTCCGCTTTGACGAACCAATCCTCGGGTGGGGGATTGGTCGAGCCGCGAAGAAACACGGTGATCAACAGGTAGTGTACGGAATCGGCGTCAGGCAGCTTCGGATGCAGCCACAGCCGGTCCCCCGGTTCCAGGTTCGGCACCTCTGCAATCGGCAACGTCTTGGTTCCCCGCGTTACTCTCACCTGTATCGCCGGCCCGGCCAGATCGAAAGCGGCGGTATCTGCATGCACGAGAGGCGCCAACACCAGCGCCATAGCGTAACGTACAGAACCCAATCGTAAGACCATATTCACATTCTACTGCGATGCCACGCTGCAGCTCAGCTGCACGCGGTAGTCATCTGATCTCCGTTGCTGCGGCGTGCGATCATCGGGTCAATCCGCGAGGCGCGCCAAATCAAAGGTGGTACCTGCTGGGAGCTGACCTCCAAAAAGAGCTGGAAAATGGGTCCGACCACGTGCTCCGAAGAAGCTCACTCTTTGTGTTGAGTTGCGCAGGGACGCGCTAGGCGTGCCGCTGTCCCGGCGGCGTAACGCGTCCCTCGACCAGGCTATATGATTTCAAGACTACAGAATCGGCAGGCCGTGCGTCTATCCTGTCCGTAGAGTATTCTCCGTCCTCAGTCCTTGGATCGCCGGTCACGGCTCAGAGTGATGGCTTTTAGTAAAACTCTGATCTTTTTTCGCTTCACCATGATGGATGCGAACCGTCTGGGAAGGTTGCGTTGTATGGCAGGAAATACGGCATCGACAGGATAATCCGCCTGTCCGGCCGCGGCGTCAAATAAAGGGAGGAGAAAAGGAACTGAAGATGAAACTCAGAACGCTGTTTTGGAGTACTTGCATTTCCGCCGCGATGGCAGCATCCACCGTACCCGCGGCTGCCGCGGCGGCACATGAATGCGTGCCCGGAAAGGTAACTGCTGCATCGTACACATGGGACTTCAAGGGCGAAGCCAACACGATCCTGAAGGACGTTCAAGCCGAAGCACAGCAGGCTTTGAACCATGCCGACCGGTTGCAGGCCCTCGCCCGGGACAACAACGTGGACTGGGAGATCCACGCAGTCCACTTGAGCGACCTGAGAAGCGAAATCAACGACATTGGGGACAAGCTTTGCAGGCTCGAAGCGATACGCCGCGTGTTGGCCCCGTGGCAGCAGCGCGTGGTCGATCAAGTCGCAATCACCACCCGGCTGTTGGCCGACAACGCGCAAGACGCCATAGTGTTCGGCAACAACAACCGGGAAGGACTGTGGCTGGCCTCGTATCAGCGCTACGTAAACAACCTGTACAACGAGGCGAAGAGCTTGACGCGTTCCGTCGGGAACGCTGTCGAGTTCGCCGGTGTTTCGAAAGAATATCGGGATCTCGGTCACAACATGGGGGTCAAATCGTTATGAGAGTCGAATTGTCGATCCTGGCCACTGCGACTTGCGCGCTGTTGTTGGCGTTTCCCCTGGCTGGGGCAAACGGGTCTGCCGCAAAAACGAACACGAACAAGCACATGACGAAGACCGCGGGCATGAGGAGCGCATGGGCGCCGGAAACGCTCTCCGGTAACATCACCATGGTCGATCCCGCTCAGAACCTGATGGTCGTTGAAACACCGAATGGGGTTCCCTTCGATATGGTTGTCACTTCGAAGACCCGGATCCAGTTCGGCGCTCAGGCCCTCACCCTCAAAGACCTGACCCGGGATTCGAATAAGACTGTCTCGGTTAGATTCATTCCCGAGCGGCGCGGCGACGTGGCGAAGTCGATCCAGATCAGCGGATAGGTCCGGTTTCGCGCAAGGGCCTCAAGAGATGATGCCCTTGCGCACCGCATAAAGAATGAGTTCCGGAACGCTGTGGATATCGAGTTTCTGCAAGATATGGCCGCGATGAGTTTCGACGGTGGTCACGCTGATATTCAGAAGGTTTGCGACTTCCTTGTTGGAGTGCCCCTCGGCAATCATTTGTAGAATCTCGCGTTCGCGATCCGAGAGCAGGTCATAACGGTCTTCCAGGCCGCGCCGCTGCAGTTGGCTGATATAGTCCTCCTGGAGGATCTGAGCGACCTTGCGGGTCAGGAAGGAGCGCCCTTGAAACACCGCCCGAATTGCCTGTACCAGTTCGCCTCGCATCGAATCCTTGAGTAGGTACCCCTTGGCGCCGGCCTTCAGCGAGCCCAGGACATAGCTCTCGTCCTGGTGCATGCTCAGGATCACGACGCCCACCCGCGAATTCGCCGCGCGAATGCGGCGTGTGGCCTCCATGCCGTTCATGTTCGGCATCGCGAGGTCCATTACTACGACATCGGGTGATTCCGTCTCGGCCAGCCGCACGCTCTCCAGCCCGTCGGCCGCTTCCGCTACCACGGCTATGTCGGACTCGCGCTCCAGCAGGGCGCGCAGTCCGTCGCGGACTACCGTATGGTCGTCAGCCAACAAGATACGAATCGGTTTCATGGCCATTCCTTTGGTCCAGCTCGGCCACCGGCAGTCCCGCGTGGACCATGGTCCCTCGCCCCAGCTCGGAGCTGATCTTGAGGCGGCCTCCCAGGCGACGTACCCGCTCCTCCATGCCCAGCAACCCCAGACCACGCATGAAGCGCGTATCGAAGCCCGCCCCATCATCCTGCACGGTTACGTTCACCATCTGGTCCTCCCTTCGAACCGCCACTTCGACGGTGCGCGCCTTGGCGTGGCGGACTGCATTGTTCACCGCCTCCTGCACCAGCCGGTAGATGCACGTTCGGTGCTCGTCCGGCAGGCTGTTGATCGTGTCGTCGGCTGAGACCATTACGTTCAGTCCCGTTCGCTTGCTGGTTTCGCGCGCATGCCAGTTCAATGCCGGCGCCAGACCGAGATCATCGAGCATTGACGGCCGAAGCAGAAGCGCAAGATCGCGCACCTGGTTGACCGTCTTTTCCGCCAGCGTCTTGATCGAATCGAGGTGCTCGCGGACGTCGGCCGCTTGATCCGCGCATTCAGCGCCTTCCGTTTCCATCAGGATCGCCGACAGAAACTGCCCGACTTCGTCGTGAAGCTCCCGCGCGAGGGCGCGGCGCTCGTTTTCCTGTGCGCGCAGGAGCAGCGTCGATAGTTCCTGCAAGTCGGCGCGGCGCAGGTCGAGTTCCCGTTCGAGCCGAAGCGTAAAGCCGGTCGTCAGCAGTGCCAGCACCAGACCGCCGATGAGGGTACCCGCGAATGTCAACATGAGGGAACGCCGCAAGCTGTCCGCTGAGGCGGCTGACCGCACTTCCAAACGCGTCAGGCCACGTTCGTCCACCGAGGCGATGCGGTCCGCGATCTGTAGCATGGCTGTACGTCGCGGGACCAACTCCCTGAAAAAGAACTGGAATCGCAGGCGATCCCGTTCCTGCGGCGACCACCCCACGGTGGCGTCGAGTACCCGCCAGTAGGCGTCAATCTCGTTGCGCAGCGTCAGAAATGGCTCCCGTTCTTCGGGCTCCAGATCGCGTCCGTAGGCATCCAGGGCGTTGTGGGTCTGGCGTTCTAACGTGGCCAAGTGTGCCGCCTGCGCCTTGGCGGTATCGGGGTCCGGCGAGAGCAGGAAATCGCGCACGTATGTGCCCGACAAATAGATTTGGGCGCGAATCTGATCGAGCGCGCTGAGCCGCTCCAGAAACGCCTTCCGCGACTGGGTTTCGGTATTGCGATCTCGCTGAAAAGCCACCAGCGTGCCGACGGCGGCCGCCACGATACAAATGAGCAGTCCTCCAAAGCCGAGAGACAGGATTAGCCATGACGGCTTGCGACGCTTCTCGCTCGAACGGGCCACCGGACTGCCTGAATAGGAAAGCAATAGGGGAGCGCACCCTTCTCCAGCTTTGAGTGTAGTTCAATGCCGGTCAGCCAAAAATCCTGTGCGAACAGGATGTCGCGAGGCGCCACAACTGGTTTCAATGGTAAGTAGAAAAAGGAGCATTTATGAAGCCCGCTCAGAAACGAAGCCTAATTGCAGTTGCGGCCGTCTGTTTGCTTACCGCAGCTTGCGCCAAGAAGAACGTCGCGGTCGCCCCGCCACCACCGGCCACGGCTGCCACACCCGCCCCGACTCCGAGGACCGCTCCTCCGCCGGCGCGCACCGCCGCTACGCGGCCTCCCGCTGCCACCACGCCGTCGACGCCATATCCGAATGCGGTCACCCGCGCACGAATCGACGAACTCCTAGCCAAAATCGAAGACGCCTATTTCGACTACGACAAGGCCGCGCTTCGTCCCGATGCCCTGAAAGCCCTCCAGGCCGATTCGGCTGAGTTGCGGGACATCCTGAAAGATTACCCCGACTACAAGCTGACCATCGAAGGCCACTGTGATGAGCGTGGTTCCGAAGAGTATAACGTCGCGCTCGGCGATAAGCGTGCCGCGGCCGCCAAGGACTACCTGGTCCAGGTCGGCATCCCCTCGGTTCAACTCAACGTGATCAGCTACGGCAAAGAACATCCGCTTTGCCAGGAGCACGATGAAGCCTGCTGGCAGCGAAATCGCCGCGTACACATCGTGGCGATGGCGCAGGCGCAGAAATGAGGGCGTATCGAGGAAGCGGCTTTGTTCACGGACTCGTTGCGGATGTATGAACGGTCCAAGTCGGAGACGCCCGGTTGAGCAAAGGAGAACCGATGATAGCATTGATGGTCGCCTTGAGTGCGCTGCTATTGGTGAGTTCCGCTTTTGCGGACGACGATTCCAGCCGCGCCAAGCTTATGGGCCGGTGGCAGCAGAGCGACGGAAATGGGGAAACCAAATCTACCTGGGACTTGGAGGGCGTGGGCAGTTCCATACATGTGACCAACTCCAAGGGCACACAAACCGTGGTGGAGTTCGAATGCAATACGGTGGGCAAGGAATGTACAGTCGAAGATGCCGGCCGGCGGTCAAAGGTGTCGATGTGGTTCAACGGGCCGAAACTCGTCGAGTTGGAGACCAGGGGAACCGAGATTGTGAAGCGGCGTTTCAGTATCACTGGTGATGGCGACACCATGGACCTGGAAACCATCCCAATTGCGTCCGGCAAAGTCGAGACAGCGCATTTCAAACGCATTCCTTCAGCAGTCGCGAAACAATAGGATGATTCCCAGTTGTTGAGTTGATGTTGGGATTCATGCTGGGTGTCCTACTCGGGTCACAAGGTACGCCTACTGGAGCCGACCTTTGATCTGTTCGCCACCCGTCGAAACCGGTGGCACGGAGACGGGAGCTTTCTGGAGATTGTGATGCATAAGGTGACGACCAGCGCGGCAGCCATGACTCCAATTGCGACTTAGAAGACGGGCTGCGGATTTGGGAACGCATTGAGCGCTGCGTGCGGTGTTAATCGCGCCCCCAGGCTGACGTACCAGTTCGCGAGTACCCGTTAGCCGTTGGGAGGTGGTTGCGCAACTTATTTGATGTTGCGAACGATGTGGCTTCGTCCGGACCCGCAGAGAAACATCCCCGACCCTTCGACGAGACGCGTGCTACGTTGGGTCGGAAGGTGGACTGTATGACTACGTTCAACCTTGTCGTGACGATTATCGGCGCTGTAGTCCTGCTGGGACTGGTGGTGTTGGGGAGAGTCTTCGGCCGCGCTTACCTGAGGTACCGGGGTGACCGCGTGATTACGTGCCCGGAGAACCGGCGGCCAGCGGGCGTCGTCGTGGATGCAGGCCACGTGCTGCTGACGGCGTTGGAAGGCAAGCCGGATCTGCGGCTGAGGTCCTGTTCCCGGTGGCCGGAGCGTCAGGACTGCGGCCAGGAGTGCCTGCGGCAGATCGAGGCCGCGCCGGAAGATTGCCTGGTACGCCATATCCTGACCCAGTGGTATCAGGGGAAGACCTGCGCACTGTGCGGCAAGCCCATCGGCGAGATTCATTGGGCCGACAACGAGCCTGCTCTGCTGAACGCGGAGCACCGAACGGTCGAATGGCACGAGATGCTGGCGGCCGATGTGCCCGGCGTGCTGGCGACGCACCAGGCGGTATGCTGGAACTGCCATGTCGTGAACCGCGTAGCGGGCGAGCATCCGGAACTGGTCGTGGACCGGAAAACAAAATGAGTTCAACCGTCACAGCCTGATATACCCAAAAGTTGGCTGCACCACATACAGACCCTTGGGATCGACGACCTCGCCGCTTTCGTTCGACGCGCAAGACGATGGATAACAACGAGCGACCATCTTGGACTGCCAAGCTCAGTAGGAGTCTGGAAGGACTTCGACAGCGAGAAGACCAGTTGTCGCTGGTGCTCAGCCTGGTGATCGGCGCTCTGGTCGGCCTGGTAGTAGTCGCGTTTATTCTGCTGACCGGACGGCTCGCGGCCCGCATGTATCCAGCGGGAGGATCGGGCTGGCGGCGGGTTCTGGTTCCGGTGCTCGGTTCGCTCAGTACGGGCTATCTCCTGTGGCGATATTTCCCGTTTGCCCGAGGCAGCGGAATCCCGCAAACGCGGTTCGCACTCTTCATCAACGACGGACGAATCCTGTTTCGCACGGTGCTGGGGAAGTTCTTCTGCTGCTCGGCCTCGCTTGCCAGTGGAATTGCGCTCGGGCGTGAAGGACCGTCCGTCCAAGTTGGCGCAGGGCTCGCCTCGGTGATAGCGCGGAACCTGGGGCTCAGTCCGAAACAGGTCAAGGCGCTCGTACCGGCAGGTTGTGCCGCGGCACTGGCTGCGGCGTTCAATACGCCGATCGCGGCCGTGTTGTTCTCGCTCGAGGAGATCATGGGCGATTTGCACGCGTCGGTACTGGGCTCCGTCGTGTTGAGCTCGGCCACCTCCTGGATGGTCCTGCACCTGGTTCTGGGCGACGATCCTCTCTTCCACGTGGCCAGCTATCGGGCGGTCCATCCAGCGGAATTTGGTGTCTACGCTGTGCTCGGTGTGGTTGGCGGACTGGGATCGGTTGCCTTCGTCAAGCTTCTGCTGGGACTCCGCGCGTGGTTCATGCGCTTGCCAAAATGGACGGTTTGGTTTCAGCCGGTCGCAGGCGGCCTGACGGTCGGGCTAATTGGCTACTTCGTGCCCGAAGTGTTAGGGGTCGGCTACAATCACGTCGAGAAGGTGTTGAACGGTGACATTGTTCTGAAAGTCGTCGTGCTGCTTGCCGTCCTCAAGATCGTCGCGACCGCAGTCTGCTATGCCTCGGGCAATGCGGGCGGCATTTTTGGTCCTTCCCTGTTCATCGGCGCGATGATGGGTGCGGCGGTCGGGGGCGTCGCTCACACGCTGTTCCCCAGCTACACGGCGGGTCCCGGCGCGTATGCACTCGTCGGCATGGGGACCGCGTTCGCGGGAATCGTGCGCACGCCGCTCACGTCGGTGTTCATGATCTTCGAGATCACACGCGATTACACGATCATCGTTCCGCTGATGATTTCCAACCTGATTGCGTACTTCATCTCGCAGAAGCTGCAGAGACAGCCGATCTATGAAGCGCTTGCCGCCCAGGAAGGTGTTCACCTGCCCACGGCGCATTCCCGTTCCCAAGCGGAGCGGATTCAGGTACGCCAGGCAATGCGTTCGGCGCCGGCAGTCTTATCGCCGGACCTGACAATTGCCATGGTTCTCCGTCAGACGAAGGACAGCGCGTTCGATGCCTGGCCGGTCGGCGACGAGCAAGGGCTATGGGGAATGATCCGGAGCGGCGAGCTCGAACGGGCCGCAGATGAGGGCGCGTCGCATCAGAGGATCGCGGAGATTCTCAGCGACCCTTCCCGCAGCGGGCAGGCCACCGCCGAAGGCCCACCGCACGTTCATCCCGACCACAGCCTGAGCGTGGCACTCGAACGGATGGGAAACACTGGACTGAATGTTCTTCCCGTCGTCAGCCGCGCGAACGTGCACCAGTTGATGGGGATTATCGCCCTGGAGGACATTCTGGACGCCTTCGGCGTGGCCAAGCGGGGTAGGCCGATGGAGCCAAGCCACTAATGGCCAAGCCTTTCGCAGGACGGTCGTTCTTAGGAACTTTCGCGTTGGTCTTCCTGGCCATCGCGGCACTCTTTGCAGCGGATATGTTTCTCGCCAAGACGGAGCGGGCGGAGAGCCGGGTTGAGGCGGCACGTCTGTTCGGGCAAGGGCGTATCTTGATGCAACGCGGAGAACACGCGGAGGCGATCGGACGCATCAAGGACGCGCTGGCGATTGGGCGTGGCAATCGCGACTATCTGAGGACACTCGCGCAGGCGCAGTTTGCGGCTGGAAAGACTGCCGACGCCGAATCGACCCTGACCGAATTGCTGCAGAGTGACTCTACCGACGGTCTCGCCAGTTTGATCACGGGCCGCGTCTTGGTGAAAGAAGGGCGGTTCGCGGAAGCGGTCACGTATTATCGCCGCGCAATCTATGGCCGCTGGAACGAGGATGCCGCAGGAAACCGACTCCGCGCCAGGTTCGAACTGATCGATCTGCTGGCGCAGCGCAACTCCAAAGAAGAGCTGCTCGCCGAACTGCTCCCGGCTCAGGATCAGAGTCCTCGCGATCTGAAGACGCAATCACGGCTGGGGCGGCTGTTCCTGCTAGCAGGCGCTCCGGCCCGAGCTGCCGATGTATTTCGCGGGATTCTTCATGATGCCCCCGCGAGCGCGGACGCCTATGCCGGTCTCGGCGGGGCGGAATTCGAAAGAGGTAACTATCGCGCGGCGCAGCGGGATTTTCAGACCATGTTACGGTTGGCGCCTGGTGACCAAGCGGCGTGGCGACGCCTCGACATCTGCAACGAGCTGCTCATGCTTGACCCTACGACGAGGGGCCTCGGCCCGGTGGAGCGTTTCGCACGCAGCCTCAAGCTTGTCGAGCTAACGCTGGGCGAGACGAGCCAATGCATCGGTCAAAATCCATCGGCGGAATTGCAGGGATTGCTCGACGAGGCGGCCAAGGCGCTGAAAGCTCATGTGAGCGCCGCCCATCAAAGCGAAGTTTCCGAGGCCAATCTGGATCTTGCCGAACAGCTTTGGCAGGCTCGCAAGAAAGAATGCAAGTCGCCACCAGCTGCGGATAGTCCGCTTGCATTGGTTCTGGCGAGACTAGCTCAGTAGACAACTTTCTCTCTGGGTAGAAATCGATGTAGTTATCGTGAGGAGCGAACAGGACACCGTGGTCTTTGCACACGCGTACGAACGCGGCGAATTCCTCCTTGGTCCCGTATTGCGGGTTCGGCGGGTAGATGTCCGGCAGGCGGTAATTGAGCCCCAGCGCTGCCTATCCTCCTTGCGGAACGCCGCGAGAACGCTCCATGTGAGCGAGGATGTGGCCGATTCGCCTGGTCGTGGTCCGGCAAACAACTGGCGCTGGTGCGCGGGAACACGACCAGTGACGCGGTCCTGCTCCGGCCTCTCCGGTAAGTTAAAGTTAAATCAACGAGCCGCGATTCCCGATTCGGCCCGGCTTGTCGAAAAACGACGGCCGGCGGGTCAACATCTCCCTGGACTGGCTCGCCGGGGACCCAGGTACCCCCCCGAGAAACAGCGCTTTACTCTGGGCGCGCCCGACTGCGTGGATGGCAATGCGCTTGAAGTGCCGTATCGACGGCCTGCCATTGCTAGTACGTCGGGAACATTAGCTTACGCGTACATGGTCGGACCCATTTTTTCGACCACCGTGCGCAGTTGAGCTGCAGCCTGGCAACGCAGTAAATGTGAATATGTGAATATGGCTTTGCGATTGAGTTCCGTACGTTACGTTATGGCGCTGGTGTTGGCGCCTCTCGTGCATGCCGATACCGCCGCTTTCGATCTGCCCGGGCCGGCGATACAGATGAGAGTAACGCGGGGAACCAAGACGTTGCCGATCGCAGAGGTGCCGAACCTGGAACCCAAGATCTGGTTTTCAAAATAGCAGCTCAGAAACTCGTGCGGCAGGTCTCGTACACCGCCGTCTCGTTGGGCACGTTCGGCGGCAACAGGTTTGCGCGTTCCGAGTGATGCGGCTGGTGAGAGGAGAGAAAGGTCAGTGTCATCACTCCCCAATGAACGGTCCGCTGTTGCGCTCGCGCGCGGCGTGGCGCTGCGAATGGTGCTGGGCGACCGGGAATCTCACAGCACCCAGGAGATCGACCGCCAGCGTCACCAATTGGGGCGCGTGGTGGCCGTACAGGCGATGCTCCTGCAGTGGCCTCCAGAGCGGCGGCCTCGGGACGAGCAGGGTCACGCGGGCCTGATGCACGTCAAGGCCGCGGTTGCCGACTCTCGCGTCGCATTCCTTACCAGCGCAAATCTCACCGAAGCAGCCCTGGAGCGGAACATGGAGTTGGGTGTGCTGATCCGCGGCGGCCACCTTCCTGCTGCGATTCGTCCGCCTGATCGACGCGCTCCTGAAATGTGGCGAAATGCAGGCGGGTTAGTACTCGGATGCGTCCACCGCAATTATCAACCTCACTGCGTAGGGCCGTTCAACCATCCCTACTCACCGGTCAGATCCCGAAGGAGGGACCTCCAACTGCAGGCTGGTATTGAGACCGCGTATCGATGTGTTGAGAATCCAGCGATTTCGAAGATAATAAGGAGTGCAAGACTCACCAGGGTCGCTCTCCAGTTGCAGCCGAACGCGAAGCCGCCCGAATCTCGAGCTCTGTCCAAACTCGGCGGGCGTCACCGCGCTAGCGGCCACGCTCCTGAGTGTTGACGCGCTCACGGATATCCCGCACCTGGGCGTGATCGTTCGAATAGGCAATTGCGACGTTGTCGCCGGCGTGCGGAAGGTGTTCGAGCAGATGTTTCATGTGAGCCACAGCAGTTTGGGGAGACAGGCGCTGAACAACATGATGCGCCGTCTCTCCAATGATTCGCCCGTTGTACCTACCGCTATCGGTCTGGGCCCCGAATGTCCGTGCGGACTCGCCAAGGGCATCCGCAGTTACTTGTTTGGCAGCAGCGAATGACGCCGCCAAGTTGCCAGTGTTCGCCGCGCTCCGATTTGAATTATCGTCGGTTTGACGGGCTTTCTGCCCTACACCATTCTCATCGAATGCCCGCCGGTTGGCGGCGTCGGCCACTAGCTCTCGGTCGGGCTGAAAGGTTTCGACTTCGTCGCGAGTATCCTTTTGTCCGCGTGACCTCTCAGGAGACTGCAACGAGCCGGCGGCACCCGAACCCGCCAGTTCCAACGTTTCCGCTCGGGAAGCCTCCAGGTCCAGTGATAGAACAAAATCGGTGGCCGCTGACGCCTCGTGCGCCGCCCTGAAGATCTCATTCTTGTCTTCGCGCAAAGCTTTGATCCAGGAACCCACGTACGCCGCGTGGTTTGCTGGATCGTGCGGCACTCCCAATTCCGCTGCCATGAAGACACTGGCTAGTTCGGCCCGGAGTTCCTCCTTAGCATAGTTGAGGTCGCCAAAACGGTACGATTCCGACAGGGTGGGCCGATTCAGACGTGAGGGATGGCCGGTCCAATGCGCGAGCTCGTGAAGAGCCGTTCCATAATATCCCGGCGCGTCTTTGAAAGTGTCCTTTGGGGGAAGATGGATGCTGTCGGTGCGTCGGTTATAAAAGGCGTCGTCGCGCTGATCGTGTTCTATTCGAGCACCGGAATTGGCTAGAATTCGCTCGCCAGCTTGTACTGCCTCAAATGGGGTCCGTTGCTTCGGCTGGTATTCCGGAATTCCGTCAATTTGGTTGGCGTTGAAGACGGTGTACACGCGGTGTATCAGCCGCTGGCCGTTTTCCTTGGCTGGAGATTCGCCGCCATTCTGATCAGGTCCAGCATCTTTCTCGTCTGAACGCTCCTTCACCTCCCAGAACTCGATATGAGTCCCTTTTTCGCCTCCGCGTACCTGCCAGCCCTGTTCCGCGGCCTGCTTGTAGGTCATCCATCGCGGATCTGCGTATTCGCGCCCAATTCCGGTGGCCAAGAGGTGCAGGGCGTTGCCGCCACGATACGGCCTCTCGGTCGTTGGATTGAATGGCATTGCTGAGCCTTCCCATGGTTTTTGCCACGGAGCAACGCCGTCCTCCAGCATCTTAATGATCGAATCGGTTACTTCGCGGCGGTGATCGCGCTTCTCGGCCCTGTTTGCGTTTTCGGATTTGGCGGGAGTCATCGGATGGTTTCCCCCACAGGCTGCGTCCGGTCCACGCTGTAGTCGGAATCAGGCAGCTCGGCTTCAAAGCCAGATCCCAGCAGCGGCTCGCCTCCAAGCTCGGTGAGCGCCGGTATTAGAGTCTCGTCGAGGTTGTTCATGTGCCTCCTTACGCGTCAAAAGATGAGTCAGTGCCCTACCCGGTAGGCCCTCGCGGGGCATCGTCGTGACATCGAAAGCTGCAAGGCCGCTAGCGCGCTTGGGGTTCTCGGTGGCGCTGCTTCAAGGCGTCCCTTGGAATTGAAGCGGCAGCACTGGCGAGCGCGGCTTGATAACGGCCTAACCAGCCGCTCCAGCCAGCTTCGGCGGGTAGGATGCCTTGTTTGACCAGCGGTCGAACGGTTGCGTCGAGATAGCGCCGGTTCCGTAATATCTTCTCTGCATCGCCGAGGTCATCAACTGCAAGAATCCCACGGCCGTTCTCAAACTGCTTGCGGAGCCGGACGAACGAATTTGGGCGGAGTTGTCCTCGGCTACGCGCTTCCTCCAACGCAGGCGAGTAATACACCAGGTGCACACTGGCGTCGGTGCCTTCGATGAGGATGTAGTGGCGGCCAGCGCTGCTGCCCAGCTCGCCTTCACCATGTACCAACACACGGCCTTCCAGGGATGTCAGCGTCCGCTGGTCCAAGACGACAAGTTGCAGACGCTCGTCGGAGAGGAGTGCGCCATGCGCGGCGAGCATCTTCTGGCGATCCCCGGCACGCTGCATAGCCCGCAGAACGCCCTCAAAATCGCGCCGGACCCGCCATTCACCGGACGCGGCCTGCTCGGCGAGGCCCATTTTCTGTAGCGCAATCAACCTGGCGGCGATGTGTTGCTCCCGAATCTTCGCGAATTCGCCGCGGGCAGCGCCGTTCACGTTCCGGCGAACAATGAAGTGGCCGGCGTCATCGGACCCGTTGACCTGCCCGGACCCGTTCGCCCGGTTAATCATACGGTCCAAGGACGTAAACCGGCACTCCTGAACCTCGCGCCGTTCGGCCGTCATCGCGTCCACCTGGTTCCGGTGCCCAATTTGGCCCGTGCAGAGATCTTCGGCAATGGACCGTATCCCGTTGCGAATATACTCACGCTTCAGATCAAGCGGAGAACCGTCAGCTTTGATCCCGCGCATGGCGACATGGACGTGCGGGTGTTCGGTATTGAAATGCTGTACAGCAACCCACTCCAATCGCGTGTCCAGGTCTTTCTCCATTTTGCTCATGAGATCGCGGGTCAGTCGGTTCAGGTCGATCCGTTCGCCGAATTCCGGCGAGATGATCATTTTCCAGAGCCGCGGGTCGCCTGCCTTCTGCCAGTGATCGAGGACCGCCGGCGGCGCGACACCTTCGCCCTGGTCGCCAAGAGCACGGGCTTCGTGGCCTTGCGTTGCAGTGTCGCGGGCGATGTAGCGACCGTGCGCCCGCCACTGCCCGGTGGTCCTATTTGGCGAGTACATCATGCGAACCGCGCATCGTTGGTTGAACTGCCGCCGCCCTCCTCCAGAGGCGCTGTGGGAACGGCGTTTTTGCCGGCGTCGGGAGCTTCTGGCGTAGCGAACAACCGTCCGCATACCGGGAGACCAGGGAAACGCTTCGTTTTCGCGTGGCGTTCGGGGACGCCGCGGCCGAATCCGGAACTCGCGCTCGCGTTCAGTTTTCGTGGCCACGGCCTAACAACTCTGCCATGGCGGCTTGGGAATCACCCACCATTGCCATGCCCACGCTCTTGAGAAATCGGTCGTAGCGAGCCTTGCCGCGGGCGACGGCTTGGTCGTGTACATCCCTCGGCGGTTCCGGAACACAGGTCAGGAACGTCTTCGCCAGTACGTCTACGAACGCGAACAACGCCTGCTGGCCTATCCGCAGATTGCGAATTTCTCGGGCCATGCGATCCAGACTCGCGGCGATCCGCTGTTCCGCCGCATCGACGCCGCTTTCCCGGCCGGCCAGTTCCCGTTCGATCGCTGCGCGTATGAACGCGCTGTGGCTTGAGAACCCGCCTTTCTTCGTCGCCGCCTCGGTCCGATTGTTAAGCTCTGCGTTATATCGCAGACCGTGGGTGACAGCCTTCTGTTTCCGTACCATAGCCATGGATGCCTACTCTGTAGGTGCGGGGATGGCTGGTATGTGACACCAGGATCGCCGTTGCACAACGTGTAACAAAATCGATTGAACCGTTGCACGCTGAAAGTTGTTCACGATGCGGCTATTAGGGCTCAATCCGCAGTCAAATGTGTCGCATTTCCTTTATGTTCCACTACCGGTGTTTTCGGCGCCTGATGATGTGGGTTGGCTGCG
Source organism: Bryobacterales bacterium (assembly GCA_003166475.1). Lineage (GTDB taxonomy): Bacteria > Acidobacteriota > Terriglobia > Bryobacterales > Bryobacteraceae > Bog-159. Next base: position 28,122 of record PMVV01000308.1, read on the forward strand.
CAAGAGCGAACAAACTGGCAAATCTTTGAAACTATCTGAAACCGCTGGCTGGAAATACCGGGCTCTGAAACTTGGGCGATACATCCTGCTGAATTTCTGAAGAAAGACGTCACGCAGCGTGCCGCTCGCGGCGTACTGCTCAGAACCGGTGAACTGCAACTTGAGTGAGCAACTCGACCTAAACCGCCTCCGCACGCGTCTGAGGGAAAAGCCGCGCACAAAGGTGGGTCAGGTCCGCCAGGCATGGCCGGATATCAGGGATCTGCTGGCCGCCGGCCACAGCCTGAAGGACATCCGGGTATGGCTGAACGAAATTGGACTGGAAATCGGATATGCCCGGCTCTCCGACTATATCGGCCGACTGCGGCGCCAGGATGGAGCAGCGCAGTCGGAGATTCGAGCTTTAAAACCGGGATTGCACGAAACCGGCGCGGCGCTCGTCACCGAAACCAATCCTGAGAGACAGAACCGTATGGCGCAGGTACCGCAGCCGATAGGTGATGACGGCCGGCGTCGAGATCCGCTTGCAAATGTTTTAGAGCGCCAGAGCAAGCGCCCTGGCTTCAACTACAACGCCGAACCCGATCCCAAGAAGTTGATTTGACGGAGGAAAGAAATCCCAATGCCAAAAACGTCAGGACCGACCGGGGCCAACGGTAGCGATAACCGCGGCGGCATACACCTCACCCTGCAAGGCAAGGGAGGTGTAGGAAAAAGCCTGATCGCCTCAGTGCTGGCTCAATATTTCCTGAAGGACGGTCGCGATGTTCGGTGCATTGATACTGATCCCGTAAACCGGACACTGGCCCAGTACAGCGCGTTGGGCGTTGATCGGCTAAACCTCCGGGACGAACACAATCGGATCGACCAGCGCTCGTTCGACACTCTTATGGAGCGGTTCTTGACCGAGGACGGCGCCACGTTTGTAGTGGACAACGGCGCCTCGACGTTCCTGCCCCTTTGGCATTACCTGTTGGAAAACAACGCGCTGGAATACCTTCGCCAACAGGAGCGGCGAGTTTTCGTTCATACGGTAATTACAGGTGGCCAGGCGCTCATCGATACCCTGAACGGCTTTAACGAACTGGCGCAAACGACCCAGGAACGCAATATCGTCGTGTGGGTCAACGAATATTTCGGGCGCGTGGAAGCGGACGGGAAGAAGTTCTCGGAGATGGCCGCGTATCGCGAGAATGCGGACAAGGTCTGCGGCGCTGTGATCTTCACAAAACGGAATCAGGATACGTTCGGACGCGATGTCGAGGACATGATTTCGGCCAAGCTCACTTTCCAGGAAGCCATCACCACAGCCAGAATGCCGATCATGGCCAAGCAAAGACTGAAGGTCGTTCAGCGCGACCTCTTCGAGCAGCTAGACCGGTTGGCGATTTGATTGGTGTCCTCTATGCGCCAACTGGACCTAAAGCAGCTCGCCGCGAAGATCTCGGTCGAACATGGAATCAGGGTCGACCCGGATGACCCGATTATGGCTGTGGTCACGTTGAACCGCCTCGTATTGGAGCAGGCGGCTAACGAAATCGTCGAAGAGGTCCGATCCGCCACACGCGAATTTGAGCACGCCGCTGAGCGTGTCCAGCTTCGGGCTGGGGCCCTCGTAGCACAGAAGGTGCGCGACTGCGTTGCGGTTCTGCGGCAGGAAATAGTAACGGACATCGGTAACGCTTCCACCCGCGCCCGAAAGAGCACCGGGGATGCAGGCCGAGCCGATGAAAGCCACTCTGTTCAACGATGGGTTGCAATAGGACTGCTTTCGGGAGCGGTGTTGTTTGGTTGCGGCGTCTTGATGGGAACAATGTTGCGATGAACTGGCCCGGCCATTGACCACCTATCCTGGGCGTCCTCTGGGTGAGGACAATTGCAGCGCATCGAGCAACCCGTGTGGCTGCCGCCAGCCAAGCACGCGGTTTGCGCGCTATGCGGCAACTTGACCGCTCTGTGGCCAACTTCCGGATGCGCCGTGATCCAGGACTAATCGCCTCGCAAGAGCATTTTCTCATCCAAGAATGAGCCTAGGGAATCGGTATCGGATATACGGGTCTCCTTTCTTTGAATGTTGATTCGTGTGCCACTGTCTCAGGGCCGACCAACGGGAGGCTGGACAGTGCCTCGGGCTGGGATGGTTTGGTTTTTCCTTTTCATTGGAAGGTTTTTGTGTTTTGAGGCCGGAGCTCTCTGCAGCGCCGCAGGGCCGACCAACGGGAGGCTGGCCTCTGTCACATGCGGACGCTGCCCGGGTGATTCGCCTCATGCGGTCCGCCGTTCTGGGAAGCTCGCAAACAACTTCCGTTTGGCCGCTTGCATGGCGGTGGCCGCCTGCATGTCCGTTTGCCGCCGCGCCCAACCCTCCAACTCCTGGATCGTCAAATCGCCCTTCAGGTCCGCCACCGTGGGCCATACCCAGCGGCGCGACCCCGCCACGCCCGGCAACTGGCGCAGGATTTCCCAGGGTGTGGCATACCAGCGGTACCGTTTCCGTTCCTTTCCCTTGGCGTTAATCACCCCCTCCGGCACGCCGCACGGCCGGTGAAAATTCAAGTAGGGGTTGAAGTATTGCAAGTAGAAGGACTGCAGGGCGGCGGCGTGTTCGGCAGCGATGTATCCGTATCCGATGTGCTTGCGGATGACCGCTCCATTCTTGCACTCCGCCAACGCGTTGTCATTGCAGTGCCGCGGCCGGCTCTTGGTCTGCTCGATCAACAGTTTGTTGAGCAACCCGGCCACGATGTGGTTGATGAACTCACTGCCGTTGTCGGAATGAAACCCGAGAATGCGGAAGGGAAACTGACGCAGCATGGCCTCCAGCACTGGTTTCAGAGCCGCTTCGCTGATCTGCGCGGTGGCGCTTACCACCTCCCATTGCGTCACTTCGTCCACCGCATTGATGTGATAGACCCCCTTCACCCCGTCCCGATCCCCCTGATGCACGGTGTCCACCCGAAGGTACCCCGGCCGCCCCTCGGGTTGCGGCGCGCGCCTCTGCCCAATGGCTACCTGCACGGCGCGCGTACAGTGGTAGACCACGCGCTGCTTCCGATACCCCGCACTCTTGCGCAAGCGATAGATTTGGGCCACCGAGATGCGCGCCAGCCGATCATAGCGCTGGTCGCCGAAGTCGTAAGCACTGGCGCTGCAGGATCTTCTGCGTGGCCGGCCCGCTGAGCGTCTCGTGCGCTTCATCCACGCTGACCAGCAACGCCACGTCCGCGGGGTTGTACAGCGGCGCGAAGCGGTGGCGCCGGCTGCGCTTAACCCGCACGTCTCCATCCTCCCCGTATCGGGTGATCAGACGCGTGATCTGTGCGCGGCTCAGCCCGGTCATCTTCTCCATATACCGCCGCACCAAACTGCGCGCCGTACGCCCCAACTGGTCCCAATTCTGCGCCCTCAGGCACCTGCTCACCCACGCGTAAATCTCCTCCTTTTTCTCGCCCGCAAAATGCACGCCTTCGCTGGCTTTCAAAAAAGCCCGGATCTCGTCCAGGCTCATTCCCGGTTTGTTGCTCACCTTGATCGTCAATACCCAGCATGGCCGATCCCCCCTCCAGGCTCATCTTGCATGCGAAACAGCCCCTCCCACCAGGCTCATCTTGCATGAGACAAGACTCAAGTGCCCGGCGACTTGCTGACAGACTACAATGGAGCGAATATGGACGGCGGCGAGCTGGGGCATTTCTCCCTGCTGGAAAAGATCGGCGAGGGCGGCATGGGACAGGTCTACAAGGCCCGCGACAAGCGCCTGGATCGTTTCGTCGCCATCAAGCTGCTGGCCGAAGCGCGCAGCAGCGATGCCGACCGCCGCGCCCGCTTCGTCCAGGAAGCTAAAGCGGCTTCCGCGCTGAACCATCCCAACATCATCACCATCCACGAAATCGGCGAGCAGGACGGGCAGACCTTCATCGTCATGGAGTTGGTGGATGGCAAGCCCCTCAACGAACTGATCCCGCGCAAAGGCATGCGGCTCACCGAAGCGTTGCGCATCGCGGCGCAGGTGGCCGACGCGCTCACCGCCGCGCACGCCGCCGGCATCGTGCACCGCGACCTGAAGCCCGCCAACATCATGGTGGATGCGCACGGCCGCGCCAAGGTGCTAGACTTCGGCCTGGCGAAGCTGGCCGCGCCCGCCGCAGCCGCAGCCGGTGCTGACGAAGCGACCCATACCCTGGCTGCGCAACAACCGGTCAGCGAAGAAGGCGTCATCCTCGGCACCGTTCCCTACATGTCGCCGGAACAGGTCGAAGGCAGGCCGGTGGATGCGCGCAGCGACATCTTCTCTTTCGGCGCGGTGCTCTATGAGATGGTCACCGGGCAGCGTGCGTTTCGCGGCGAGTCGAGAATCTCCACGCTGGCTGCCGTTGTGGAGAAGGACCCACCACCGGTCAGCGAAATCTCTTCCGGCACGCCGCCGGAAGTGGAGCGGCTGATCGCGCGGTGCCTGCGCAAGGACGTGAATCGGCGCAGCCAGAGCATGGCGGATGTGAAGCTGGCGCTGGAGGAACTGCGGGACGAATCGGAATCGGGGAAGCTGGCACGGCCCGCCGCGGCCGGCGACGCTGGGGCCCGCCGCTGGGTCTGGCCGGTGGTGGCGATGGCATGCGTGTTGATCGCCGCGGCCGGTTTCATCTGGGTTTATTTCGACTTTCGCGGAACCCAGTCGAAAGGCCCGGACTTGGTGCGGGTGTCGCCCGATGACGGCCACTCTTATTCGCAGCCGGCCATTTCACCCGATGGCGGATTCGTGGCCTACGTTTCGGACCGCTCCGGCAAAAAGGAGTTGTGGCTGCAACAGGTGGGCGGCGGGGACCCGATCCAATTGACCCACGGCAACGAGAGGGTAGACGCTCCGGCGTTCTTCCCAGATGGCAAGCGAATTCTTTACGCCAGTACCCGGGCGGACCAGGACAGCATCGAAGTGATCTCCGCGCTGGGAGGGGCGCCGAGGGTGCTGGTGCAAGGCAAGAGCGAGTACCCGGCGCTTTCCCCGGACGGGCACCAGATCGCTTACTTCGACTACAACCAAGGCATACCGCGCCTGATGACCATCGCCTCTGACGGCGGCCAGCCGCGAGAATTGCCGGCCTGGGGGCGCATCCCAGCCGTGCTGGCACTCAAGGTGTGGACGTCCGACAGTCGCCACCTCCTCTGCATTGCGCCCCAAAAATCCGAGGGCACAGAGGCCGGAGGATTTGAGTGGTTTGCTTTCCCGGTGGATGGAGGCGACCCAGTAGCCACGGGAGTAGGCGCAGCATTGCGCGCAGCGGGATTGCCGCATGCCTGGCCGATTCTTATGACAGGCGATCGTGTCCTCTTTGCTTCTGGAAGCGGGCAGCGGTCTAACGCTTGGGAGATCCGCCTCTCGCCAGGTTCATGGCGCGTGCAGGGCGTTCCGCACCAGCTCACGTTTGGAACGCTGAGCGAAGAACCTGCCAGCATCAGTGCCACGGGCACCGTGGCGCTCGAGGTCGGACACGGCTTGACCGATTTCTATCTGATTCCCCTCTCCTCTACCACCGGTCAACCGACTGGTATCACCCGTCGGCTCACTCAAGATGGTCGCTATAAGAGCCTTGAGTGGTTCTTAGGCGGGAATCCCGGCAGCGTTTGCTTTGGGGTGTTCACAGGAACGGCTCCGAGCATTTACGCCTTGGACCTGGAGAGCTGGAAGCAGACACTTGTAACCGCCAACCCTCCTTCCTGGTCGGGTGGTTTAACTCTAGCCATCTCGCCCGACGGCCGGCAAGTTGCGTATTCGATCCCGGAGGGCGATTCGTTCTCGATCCGTGTGGGCGAAGCTGGCGCCGGACCGGCAGAGTCCCGAGTCCTCTGCAAGCCGTGTGGGTTTGCTCTTGGATTTTCGCCAGACGGGCGATTCCTCTTCTACGACTCCGGGGCCAAGGTCAAGGACGACCCTAAGCGGAGGTGGACTGTCCGGCTTCTGGAAGTGGCCTCCGGCAAAAGCAGACCCTGGGTGGAACACCCGACCGATTGTGTTTGGGTCGGTAGCACGCTTGGTCAGGATTCCGAATGGCTCTCGCTGGTGCTGGCTCCGCCGGGAGCGCCGTGGTCCAGGCGGAGGTATCTAGTTCGCTGGAGGGAAGAACCGATCCCGGAATCGGAGTGGATCAAAATCCCGCTGCCCGACGGTACCGAGGGCGTCCCACCTTGGCGCGTTTCCCCCACGGGGAACTTCTTTTACCTATTCGAGGGAGCAAAACTCATGGCGGTCCGTTTCGACCCGAAGAGGGCCAGCTTCAGCGAGGCTCACGAAATCAAGTTCGTGCCTGGCTCTGCGGTAACGCTCAAGCCCGACGATGATTGGGCTGTGCGCGGGCCGGGGCTGGTTTTTTCGCACCAGGAAGGCGTCAGTTCCTCCGTCTGGCTGATGAAGTTGCCCCGCTGAGCCGGGGAGACACCATCGCTCCGGACCAACAAATGGCGGATGGGAAGCGTGAGATTAGGGTTCCGTCCGGTTGGCATTCGGAAGTTGGGTTTCTCAGGCCGCAAGCGCTGGCCTTTTCGCCGACCGCGCATCCCCACCCGCACGCCGGCGGTCGCGGCGCCGGACGACGGTTGGCTGTGGCACTTGTTCTGCTGGCGGCGGTTGTGCAGGGTTGACAACCGCTTTAGGCATAGGTATAATACCCCTATGGGTAATATGCCTAAAGCCGATATGCCTTCCGGAGCTCTGGTCCTGCTCATCCTGCGCGTGCTGCGATCCGGTGTCCTGCACGGTTACGCCATCGCTCAGAAGATTCACCTGCTCTCCTCCGAAGTGCTGCACGTCGAAGAAGGATCACTCTATCCCGCGCTGCAGAAGATCCTGCTCAAGGGCTGGGTCACTGCCGAATGGGGTATCTCCGAAACCAATCGCAAGGTCCGCTTCTATCGCCTCACGCCAGCTGGCCGCAAACAACTGGAAGCCGAGCTGTCCGAATACGATCGCGTGAACGAAGCCATCCAGTCCGTCCTGCGGACTGCCTGAGGAGATGCTCATGAACGAATTATTCCGGCGTGTCCGCTACCTGCTGCAACGCCGCCGCTTCGACCAGGAACTGGCCAACGACCTCGACTTCCATCGCGAGATGGCCGACCGCGCCGGCAGCCCGCTGCGCAACACGCTGCAACTACGCGAGGCCGCGCGCGACGCCTGGGGCTGGACCTGGATCGACCGTTTCGCCCAGGACCTGCGCTACGCCGTGCGGATGCTGCGCAAGTCGCCCGGCTTCACTCTGGCAGCCGTGCTCATGCTGGCCATCGGCATTGGCGTGAACGTGGCCGTGTTCGGCTTCTTCGATCTGATGGTCCTGCGTCCGCTGAACGTCCGCGACCCCGCCACGCTGCTGCGATTCCATCGCCGTTCTCCGCAAAACTACGCCTTCGCGATGCCGTATCCGGAGATGGCATTCTTCCGCGATCATTCTCGAACGCTATCTGCCGTCATGGCACTGAACACCACAAAGGTCGCAATGGAAGGCGAAGACAAACAAATTGACGCCGCCTTCGTCACCGCGAACTTCTTCAGCGAACTGGGCGCCACGCCGCGGCTCGGCCGGTTGCTCGACCCGTCCCGCGACGAGGCTCCCGGCGCGCCTGCCGTCGTGGTCCTCGATCAAGGCTTTTGGCAGCGCCACTTCGGCGCCGATCCTCTGGTGATCGGCAAAACCATCCGCCTGAACGACCAGCCCGTGATGATCGTCGGCGTGGCCGGCAGCGAATTCAGTGGACTCAGTATGAACCAATCGGCCATGTGGGCGCCGCTCACCCAGCAGCCCTATTTCGCAACCGGCAGCCTCCTGCTGACGGACTTCACGGCCAACAGCGTGCGCATGTGGGGCCGCTTACAGCCGGGCTTCGCGCCCAAAGCGTCCGAGGCGGAACTCCAGTCGCTGGCGGCGCAGTTGCGCAAACAGCACCCCGCGGAGATCTGGGAGAAGGAGACGCTCCCCAGCGATCCCGGCGGCTACGCCAAGAGCATGATGATCGGTGACCGCAGCGGGTCGGGATCGGAAAGCCAGGGTGAGTTGGTTCCCATGATCGCTCTGGTGGCCACGCTCGGTCTTTTGATTCTGGCCGTGGCGTGCGGCAACCTGGGCAGCCTGCTGCTGGCGCGAGGCGCGGCGCGCGAGCGGGAGATCGCCATTCGCATCGCTGTCGGCGCGGGCAAGAGCCGGCTCATCCGCCAGTTGTTCACCGAAAGCCTGGTATTGGCCCTGCTGGGATCGATCGCCGGCTTGGCTGTAGGCTGGGCCGCTCAGAGCAGCCTGATGAGGCTGACCGATTCTCCCGCGTGGCTGAATCCCGCTCCCGATTGGCGCGTCGCGCTCTTCGCCCTCGGCGCGGGATTCGCCTCGGCCATCCTGTTCGGATTGACGCCGGCGCTGCATGTCGCCCGCCAGCGCCATCGTGCCACTATCGCGCGCCAGATCCTGGTGGGAGCGCAAGTCGCGGCAAGCTGCGTCCTGCTGATCGTCGCCGGACTTTTGAGCCGTGCTCTCAACCACGCGCTGTCCGCCGATCCCGGCTTCGCCTATCAGCAAGTCATCTCTATCGATCCCGGACTCGGCCGTCACGGCTACACGCCGGCCAGGGCGCAGACATATATGGAAACGCTGCAAGCGCGCCTGCGTGCGCTTCCAGGAGTCGAATCCGTAGCGCAGGCGCAGAGTCCGCCCTTGGGCCGCAGATCGGAGATCGCCGGCATCGATATCGATGGGCGCCGGATGCGCGTTCAGGTCAACCGCTTCGATCCGCAGTTCTTTCAGACTATGCGTGTCCCGCTGCTGCGCGGCCGCAATCTGGTGCGCGGTGAAACGCACGCCGCAGTCGTCAGCGAATCGTTCGCGCGCGCCGCCTCGCCGGGGCAGGACCCATTGGGGAAAAAGTCTTTCGTCGGCGAGGATGACACCGTCGTGGGAATCGCGGGCAGTGCCCGGCTGGTTAAGATCGAGGATTCCGATTCAGTCGAAGTCTACCTCCCACTCACGCTGGACGACTTGCCTGGCACTTCGGTGTTGGTTAAGACGTCGGCCGCACCCGAGAATCTCTTGCGCTCCGTGGCATCCGCCGCCAAAGCCATCGACCCCAACACCTTCCCCGAGGTACGGCTCATGAAGTCCGAATTCCGCCAGAAGCTGCGTGGCGGGGAATCGAGTGCCCTGGCCGTCAGCGCATTAGGCTCCGTCGCCGACCTGCTGGCCTGTCTCGGCATCGTGGGAGTGGTGGCCTATGCCGTCTCGCAACGCCCGCGCGAAATCGGCATCCGCATGGCTCTGGGCGCGCGGCCCGCGCACATTCTGGCGGTAGTGTTGCGCCAGTTCTCGCGTCCCGTGGCCGCTGGCCTGCTCGTGGGCGTGGGCGGCGCGGCGGCGTTGTCGGGACTGCTGCGCGGCCAGCTTTATGGCCTCAGCAATTTCGATCCGGCCGCTTATCTGGGCGCAATCGCGCTCTTTGTACTCACGGTGCTGGGCGCCGCCCTGTGGCCTGCCCGTCGCGCGCTGCGCGTTGATCCGATGAAAGCCCTCCGTCACGAGTAGCTTATGAACCAACTTTTCCGCCGTATCCGGTATCTGTTAAACCGCCGCCGCTTCGATAGCGAACTGGCCAACGATCTGGAGTTTCATCGCGAAATGGCGGAGCGTGCTGGCACGCCTCTCGCCAATCCGCTGTTGCTCCGCGAGCAAGCCCGCGACGCGTGGGGCTGGACCTGGATCGATCGCCTGTCCCAAGACGTGTGCTACGCCGCGCGCATGCTGCGTAAATCGCCGGGCTTCACCGCCGCCGCGGTGCTGATGCTGGCGCTCGGCATGGGCGTCAACGTGGCCGCCTTCGGCTTCTTCGACTTGATGTTCCTGCGTCCGCTGCCGATCCGCGATCCGGCCACCGTGCTGAAATTCGCGCGCAGCGGCCCGCAGGGCTACGCGGATAATTTCGTTTATCCTGAAGTGGCTTTCTACCGCGAGCACACCAAGACGCTCTCGGCGGTAATGGCCTCGGATGACGCCAGAGTGACCATCGATGCCGATGAGCAGCAACTGACTGCCACCTTCGTTACCGCGAACATCTTTGGCGACCTGGGCGCCACGGCGCGTCTCGGAAAGTTGCTCGACCCAGCCCGGGACGAAGCCGCGGATGCGGCTCCGGTAGTCGTCCTCGGTGAGGGATTCTGGCAACGCCACTTTGCCGCGGATCCGTCGATCGTTGGCAAGACTGTCCGCATCAATGGACAGCCGGCTACCGTAGTCGGTGTGGCGTCGAATCAGTTCAGTGGACTCGGTTGGGGCACGCCGGACTTATGGGCGCCCATCGCCCAGCAACCGTACTTCGTGAAGAACACCCGGCTGACGGACTTCTCCGATGGCGGCATCAGCGTGCCCATGTGGGGCCGCCTGCGGCCGGGTGTAACTCCCGGGGCGGCCGAAGCCGAGCTGAAGTCACTGGCGGCCGAGCTGCACCGGCAGCATCCTCAAGAGGTGTGGGAAAAGGAAAGCCTTCCCAGTGTGCCAGGTGGCTTCGCCAATCGTGTCCGCGGCGAGATGATTCCGGTTCTTGCCCTGGTGGGCGCGCTAGGGCTCTTGATCCTGACCGCCGCCTGTGGAAACCTCGGAAGCCTGCTGCTGGCGCGCGGCGTGGCGCGTCAAAAAGAGATCGCCATTCGCGTTGCGGTGGGCGCCGGCCGCGCGCGCCTCGTCCGCCAGTTGTTTACCGAAAGCCTGCTATTGGCTCTGCTGGGATCCGCCGCGGGACTGGCCTTGGGCTTCGTTGTGCAGCGCGTGCTGATGACGTGGGCCGAGGTTCCGGTGTGGATCGATCCATCGCCCGACCGCCGCGTCATCGCGTTCGCCGTTACGTTGGGATTTGCAGCTGCGATCTTGTTCGGGCTCGCGCCCGCCTGGCAGGCTTCCCGGCAGCGTGCTCGTGGCACCGTTGCCCGGCAGGTCCTCGTAGGAATTCAGGTTGCGGCCAGTTGCGTCCTGCTGATCGTAGCGGGCCTGCTAGTGCGCGCCATGGATCATGCCATCCGCGCCGACGCGGGCTTTGATTACCGGCAGGTGATTTCCGTCGATCCTGCGCTGCGCGGCTATACACCCGCCGCCGCGCGGGCATATTTCACTACGCTCGATGCGCGTCTCCGCAGCGTCCCCGGCATCGAATCGGTTGCGCTGGTTTCGAATCCCCCGTTGGGCAACCGTTGGACGGTCTTCAAAACCGAAATCGCCGGGCGTGCGGTCAACCTCCACGTCAATCACGTGGATCCGGCCTTCCTGGGCGCCATGAAGATCCCCGTGCTGCGAGGGCGCAATCTCGTAGCGGGCGACACGCGTGCCGTCGTGGTGAGCGAGTCGCTGGCACGCCTTCGCTGGCCGGCCGAGGACCCGCTGGGCAAGTCCTTCAAGCTGGGGGACTACACTCTAACGGTCGCTGGAGTTTCGGGCAGCGCACGGCTGGTCTCGCCCGAAGATTCGGATGCGGTCGAGGTATACCAACTCGCGCAGGTGGATCTGATGCCCTCCATGGTGGTGATGGTCCGAACTTCGGCCGCGCCCGAGGGACTGCTCCGCCCGGTGGCCTCCATCGCGAAGTCCATCGATCCGCGGCTGGTACCCGAGGTCCAAATGATGAAGACCGCGTTTGAAGGAAAGCTGAAAACCGCGGAACAGAGCGCCCTGGCTGTGAGCCTGCTGGGAGCGGTTGCGCTGTTGCTGGCCTGCGCGGGTATTGTGGGGTTGGTAGGCTACGCCGTGCTGCAGCGCACCAGGGAGATCGGCATCCGGATGGCGTTGGGCGCGCGTCCTGGCAACGTCCTGGCGGTCGTGTTACGCCAGTTTTCCATCCCAGTAGCCGCTGGATTGGCGGTAGGAGTTGGTGGCGCGGCGGCGTTATCGAACGTACTGCGATTCCTGCTCTACGGCATCGGCAATCTCGATCCGCTCGCCTATCTGGGAGCCATTGCCGTCTTCGCCGTTACGGTGGCAGTCGCCGCGCTGATACCCGCCCGGCGCGCACTGCGAGTGGATCCCATGCGGGCGCTGCGTTACGAGTAGGCCACGACGGAACGGCACCGTGCACTTCATTGCAGTGCCCTCTGCCCTCCCCGCATCCCCATCCGCGCGCCGTCGCGGCGACGGGCCACGGGCGCCGGGACGGGCCGCCGGGGGGCGGGCTGCATATGGCGCGCGGCCTGGCGCTCGCAAACCACGACCAGCCTCAATCGTCGATCGCCGCGCGCACGCGCTCGGTTACCTCGCCCGGAGTCGCGTTCCAGTCGAACGGGATGGAAATATCCACCTCGGGGTATGACGTGATCCGCACTGCGAACCTCCGGCGGTCCGGGGCGGCCACGATCCAGCCCTCGAAGCGTTTGCTCAGATGCCGACCGGCAGCAACCGATTTTCGCACTTCGTGGCAACCGCGTCCGACGAAGCTGCGCTCGCTTCACGCCTTCCGCGCCGCGCATCCCCATCCGCCCGTCGGCGGTCGCGGCGCCGGACGACGGGCGGCGGGCGCCCGAGCTGGCCGCCGGTCGTCGCGGTGCGGGAAGCGCCAGGCATGCTCCGGGCTATTGGCGCTGCGTGCGCTGTCGCGGCCAGGCGCGCACTATGCGCGGCCGATAACTTAAACTTTTTGTTCGCCGCGGTGTCTAAGTAATCAGAAAGGCTCCTGGGATCCCTTAGCATGCGAACAATCCTTCTCTGTCTTTTCTTGGCCGCCACGGCGCTGGCGGCGAATGGCGTCATCGGCAAGTGGCGCGGAACCATCACGACGGACAACGGGCAGATGCCCGCCTACCTGGCGCTCGAACAATCCGGGGACAAGGTCACCGGTCTGGCCGGCGGTAGCGAGAAAATGGTGTTCAAGATCACGGAGGGCAGCCTGAAGGGCGACCGTCTGACTGTCGCCGCGTCGCCCGCCGAAGGCACTGTCCTACGGTTCCTCCTGAAGCTGGACGGGGATTCCCTGGAGGGCGATCTGGAAGAGAACGGCAACGTCACGGGCGCTGCCAAGCTGACTCGCGAAAAGTGAGATCGTCCGGCGCCACGGCGTTATCTCCGGGCAGTCTGGAGTGTGCCTTGAAGTGTCTCGTTATCCGGCATGGCGACGCTCCCCGCCTCGAGGCGCTTTCAGCCGACCGGCCCCGCGCAAACCATCGACTTGCGTTCCAAGGTCGAAATAGGCCTCTCACCTCCCGCGAATGAGCTTCTCCGCAAATCTACGAGGGCCGAATCGCGGCGTCTTTGGACGCGAACGACTCCCTTGGGTGGTTCCTTGCCCGATGGGGTTACGCGATGCTCACTTCAAATGCGCCAAGTCCTTCTTCCAATCGATCCCGACCGTGGTATTGCCGTACGAGCCGGTTATTTCAAAAGGAACGATCCGCGTAGAGCCACGTTTCTTGAACAGCGGGGTGATTGCTTTGAGCACCAGCGCTTTGAAACCCGACGTGGTGTCTGAGAGATGCCCCTGGGTGTCGAGCGTGCCATGTAAATCGACTCGCTGGTTCAAGACATTGTATGTGCCGTGCACGGCGGTGTCGGCTCCCGGCACCTGAAAACCTCCGTTTGAAATGGCAGCGATCCCATTGCGAAGCTGAATGTTGCCGCGCACCTGGGAGAGCACGGTTCGGAGATCTTCATCCTGCTCTTTCTTCTTTTCGCCCTGCGCACTTTCGCTAATCCGGTCGATGCTGCCCTGGGTGTTAGGACTCGTGAAACGGCTGTCGTTCATGCCGAAGACCATGTCCATGCGAATTTTCTCCAGAAACTTCTGCGGGCCTGGCGGCCAAAGGAACTTACCAGTCACTTTGACATTGCCGCTCATTCCAGGCTGGTCTCTCGTGAACAGGTACAGCAGATCGTCCACACGCCCTTCCGGTACGGAAAAGTCGAAGCTCGCGGTTTTGCCCTTTTCCCCCTCACGTCCCGCGATCCAGCCGCGCACCTCAATCCGCGTGCGGCGGAAGCGAGCAACGGCCGGCGTCAGCAGCACGTCGCCATTGGTGCCATTAACCGTTGCTTCGAACCTAGTGGCCAGGGGAACAGTATGGTTGCTGCCATCTACGCGGAACCCCGAAACGTCCACGCTGCCATTAGTCTCAACTTGCGAAAGCCGGCCGGAGAACCGGCCGCGTGCATGGGCCACTCCAAAGATGCTCTTGAAATGGCTCAGGTCGATGTTGTCGTACGTATATGTGCCGGAGACCGGAGTGGCTCCCACGTCGGTGGGATTCCAGGGACCGAACTTGCCCTCGGAGCGAATGACCCCGGGCGGTTCCGTATTGGTCAGGGTCGCTCGGTACAACATAAGCGCTCCAGAGCCGACATTCGTAATTCCGAGGCGGTCGATCTTTAGGATATACGGCTTCTCCCGGCCATCCTCCCGAATGAATTCCAGGACGGCGCCGTCTGCCGTGATTTGCGAAATAGCCAGTGACTTTCCACCCGGTCCGGTATTCAGGGCCACGCGATTGTCACCCCCCTCGTGCGTATCCGGAGGCACGATCATGTGCATACCCACCACCCGAACGGCGGAAAGCCGCTTCGGAGAACTGAATAACCCGGTGATGGTGCCCTGAATCGTCAGTCTCTCCACGGTAATAATGGGAGCCGCTTCAGGGTGCTTGTGACGGAGGAACCGAATCCCTTCCGCAGTGCACCCGGGAGGAAAGTAAGAATTGGAAAAAGTGCGGATCTGCACGAGCCGTCCGGAAGCCTCTTCCAGGGCTCTGGTTATGGCATCCTGGGTGAACGGCCAATGAATGGCAAGCACCACAATGCCGGCTGCGATCCCGCCGAAAAATACGGCTCCGGCGACTAAGAACCATTTCGGGACCCTGTGCGGAGTGGTGGCGCGAGGTTGCTCGATGAGCATGTGAACGTACGGGCAATTCTATTGCCGCGCGAGTTGACCTTCTTCAAAACCCGGTGGTGATACCGGACTGAACTTCATATCGATCCGCCTTGGGAGCGGGCGCAATAGCAGCGCTAGGCGCGCGGATAATACCGGGATCTCCGCTCTCCGCCGATAGCTACCCCTCCCCTTGGTCGTGGACAGAACGTCGAGCGCGCGCTCGGCACTTCTCCTCAACACACACTGTGTCCGGCGGCCCCGGGGCTAGCCGACCGGAAGTTCGGTATCCCTCAGAATGCTCGACCACTCCTGGTCACCTGACCATATGCGGTCGCTCTCCTGGCCCCTTCCCTCCAAACACGGTGCGAGACTGATTCTCTGGGAAATCGCTCAATTCGGGCAGGTTGTTTTTCGCCAGTAAAACACTAGAAGGAGGACCAAAGATGCCCGATCCACCGTTCAACATACGACTGCGCTGGCGGGGGTGCGGACGCAAATCATGGATGCGGGCGCCTCCCGAGCGCCGACCGACAACGGCCTGCTGGCGCCCGAGTTTGGCCGCCGGCCTCGCGCGCGGGAAGAGCGCGCGAAGTCGATCGGCGTGCGCTCGCTCAAACAAGCGCTGGTGCTCTCGAACGCGCCGGACATCACGACCACCACGGCTGCGCGACCGCGGCATCATCGCCTTGCTCCCCGGCTGTGCGCTGCGCCGGTCCGAGGTGGCGGCGCTCACCGATGGGCTACGGCGAGTGGCGGGGTGGCACTTCACGCATGTTCTGCCCGGGGCTGGCGGTTCGCGCATCCTGACGCCGACGGCCGGTTCCGGCGCCAGCAGCCGGTGTCCGTCGCCGGCCTCACGGCCGTTGGGTCAAACTGAAATCATGATCGATCTCTGGACGCTCGGCGGCCTCTCTTGGCGGGAACTGTTCAAACGAACCGTGAAGGAATCGTGGGAAGACGAGGTGTTCGGCCAAGCCGCTCGCCTCGCCTTCTACCACTTCCTGGCCCTGTTCCCGGCGCTGCTCCTGGCCGCAACAATACTCGGGCGTTTCTCGGGAACAGGTTCCGATCTTCTCAAGACGCTGGAGTCCTTACTCGGCAGCATTCTTCCGGCGCGTGCGTTTGAAATGGTAACGGGCTTTTTCGCCGAGATCAGCAAAGGCGCTGCACGGCACACAGTCTGGTTCGCGATGTTTGGATCGCTGTGGGCCGCCCTGAACGGCACCTGGGCTGTGATGTCGGGACTCAACGCAGCCTACGAGGTTGAAGAGCAGCGATCATGGTGGCGGGTCACGCTTATTGGCGCAGGACTGACCATCGCGCTTGCGGTGCTCGGGTTTACCTCGCTTGTTCTCCTCTTCTACAGCCGGAAAATGGAGGCCGCGATCATGCAGCGCGTCGGCGTTTCGAACGGCGTTTCTGCAATGTGGCAGGTTGCGCAGTGGCCCATTCTCGCAGCGATGTTGCTGATCGCCTTCGCCCTGGTGTACCGCTTCGGCCCGAATCTTTCCGACAGAAGAATGCGCTGGAGCACGCCCGGTGCGGTTATCGCTGTGATCCTCTGGCTGTGTACGTCAGGACTGTTCCGCGGTTATATGGCATATCAGGCATCGAAATACGACCAGGCGTACGGTTCCGCTGGAGCTCTTGCCATCCTGCTCCTGTGGTTTTACTTTACGGGCGCCGCCATTCTAATCGGAGGTGAGGCAAATTCCGAGATCGAGAATGCCGCAACGCAGCACGGTCACCCGGATGCGAGCCGCCCCGGAGATCGCCGTCATGGCGGGGTTCCCCCAGAACGCGTTTGAATCAACCACTGATTCATGGGGAAACAGGTTCGAACGCGTGCTGCGATAGGTTGGTCTGCTACGATCAGCCGTGGCTCTGAAGGTTCACGAGCCGGTTTGGCGAGAGTCTACTCCAGGCGATTCGGCCCAAAAACCGACCCTTGTGACACTTTTCGGGGATCTGAAAAATCGCGTTGTCACGTGCAAAAACACGGGGAAGCGCCCGATTGACGGGCACTTCACGCATGTTCGACATGCGCAGTTTCGCGTCCGCGACAATCCGGTCGCAATCGCGCGCGGAAGCCGCAGCCGTGCACGCTCGGGCGCCGCCGGCCGCGGCAACCGCGCGCGCCCTGTGACCGACGCGCAATATATTGCGCGTCGGTCTCTTCGGCGTGAATTCCCGGCCGTGCGGCGGCGCACAACGCGCGGCTGGCGCCGGAATTGGCCGCCGGGATCGGGCGGCGCGAAGCGCGTTATGGCAATCCGACCCCGCCGACTTCGGCCATCCGGTAGTTATCCCCGGCGCAACTGCGCCACCCTCGGCGTGCAGGCTGCGCAGCGGCATCCCGCTGAAGTGGCCGCGCGAGGACGCTCCTGGATCACGGCGCAATGGCGCGATCTACCGACCGGCTCCGCGCAGATCACTTCACGGATGCGGGAGCCTTCCGCTCCGCGCGCATCCCCATCCGCACGCCGGCGGTCGCGGCGCCGGAGCACGGCGGGCGCCGGGAAATGGGCCGCCGGCATCAGGCTGCGCGATGCGCGCTATGCCACCCGCCCCGGGCAACTGGAATATCGCCCGCCGCACCTGCGCCACGGGCGTGCAGGCTGCGCGTCGCGGTGACGCGGGATCGCGCACCTCGGCCCGGCTCCCCGGCCGCAGCGGAGACTGCAGTGCCAGTTGGAATACTTCCGAGTGTGCCGTCAACCACCCACAGACGCGCCATACGTGGTTGCACCATGCTTGCTCCGCCTCCAGCAGGCGGCTACGAAGGGAGGAACCAGCCTCGTATCTTCCTCTAAATCGAAATAGGCGCGTGGGGGAGAGGGGAAACGCACGTGAGATTCCCGCGAACGCCGCTGCAAAACACGTGAGACTAATTCGGCTTGCTGCCTCGGGAACTAGATCTTCACGATTTCGGAGCGGTAAGGCGTTCGCGTGCTCTGCATCCCCCGCCGCATTTGCCGCCAGTCTTTGCCCGTGTGAATGCGCTCGGGTATCGCGCCGGCCGTTGTGCCGGCGGCGGGCTTAGCCTCCACAACTGGTTACTTGCCGTTCAGCGAAGCCGTGCCTGTACCGACGCAGCCGTTCTCTCCATTAGGCATACGAAGCGACAGCGTCTTGTGGACCGTCCCCACATGCGCGAGTTCGTCGTTGGTCAGGTCGAACTGGGACGGATTTGGCGCCCACCCCTGAGCGGCGCATACGCCGACGAACTCCTCTGCGTCTCCGGCAGGCACGGCGCGCATCTTGAACGAAAGGGTGGCGCCGTTCGGCTTGCGCGTGAGCTGCGCCAGGATGTGGCCTTTATCGCGGCCGGGGTCATCGATTCGGGCACTCTTGGCGATAGCGCCCTGGCGCCCGGTGGCGGTTCCGTGAACTGAGTACGGGGCGAACGGGCGAATCTCGCCAGGACGCATGACGGCGAAATTGCAATCCGTCGGCGACATCGCCGTGTAGAAGCCTTCGCTGTCGCCGACCATCCCGGGCCGGTAAACAATCTCGTTCACATGGATCGCCGTTCCTTCATGCAGTCTCTAGCTGGCGCCGGCCTGCTGGCGCAGGCCAACTCCCCTGGCGTTGCACAGGCTCCGGTCGAAAGAACCAGGCTGTACCGGCTCGATTATTTCTACTACCGGCAGGGCGACCAGGCCACCCGCCTCAACCAGTTCTTTTCTTCTCAGGTGCCGCTGTTTGCCAAACACATGCGCACTTTCGGCGTGTTCACGGCCGTGATGGCGCCGCACGCCCAGACTATGATGGCCTTGAGTGGTTTCGCGAGTTCTGAGGACATGGCCGCCGCAGCCGGCCAGATCGAAAGTGACTCAGGCTACCAGAAGGCTCACGCGGAGTTCGAGAATGGCGCCGAGCCTCCTTACGATTCCGTGCAGCGCGTGTTGCTTCAGGCCACGGCCTTCTCGCCGGAGATCGTGCCGCTCGCCGAGAAGCCGAAGAGCCTCCGCTATTTCGAATTGCGCATCTATCACTCGCCCACGACCCGGCAACTGGCCCTGGTGCACGAGCGTTTTGTGGGGCCGGAGATCCAGATTTTCCACCGCTCTGGCGTGCATCCGATTCTGTACGCCGATACCGTCATTGGACCCGACATGCCGAACCTCACCTACTTGATCCCGTTCGCTACCCTAGCGGATCGGGAGAAGGCCTGGGATGCCTTCAACGCCGATCCAGAGTGGGTGAAGGTGCGCGCCGACTCGGTGGCCCGCGGCGGACAGATCGTTAACTACAACAACATTTCTCTGTGGCGGGCCACGGCGTTTTCGCCCATTCAGTAGGCATGCGGCCCGGCGCCGGAACTGGCCGCCGGCATCGGGCGGCGCGAAGCGCGTTATGGCAACCCGACCTCGCCGACTGCGGCCATTCGGAAGTATCGCCCGGCGCACCTGCGCCGCAGGCGTGCAGGCTGCGCGACGGCGTCCCGGGCCGAGTGGGCCGCACTCGAATATCGTACGCCATCCGCCTCGCGCCGATCATGGACGCGACCGCCCTCCGCGCCGCGCGTCCCCATCCGCCCGCCGGCGGTCGCGGCGACGGACGACGGGCGTCTGGCGCCGGAATTGGCCGCCGGGCATCAGGCTGCGGGAAGAGCGCGCAATGGGGCGCTCCGGCTCGCTCGACGACGCCTTCCCCTGCACATCATGGATGCGGCGCCCTCCGCCCGCCGCGCATCCCATCCGCCACGCCGGCGGTCGCGGCGACGGACAGCGGGCGGCTGGCGCGGGGACGGGCGGGCGGCACAGGCCGCGCGAAGCACGTTCTGCCACCCAACACGGGCAGCCGAAAGCATCCCCCGGCGCACCTGCGCCACGGGCGTGCAGGCTGCGCGTCGGCATCCCGGCGAAGTGGGCGCTCGCCGACGTTCTTGGATTCACAGCGTGCGAATATCGGACGCCATCCATCGGCAGGCCCCGCGCCGATCATGGACGCAGCGCCCCCACGCCCATCGCACATCCCCACCCGCACGCCGGCGGTCGCGGCGACGGAGCGCGGGCGGCGCGAAGCGCGTTATGCAACCCAACCCCGGCAGCCGGAGGTTATCGGCCGGCGCAACCGCGCCACGGGCGTGCAGGCTGCGCCCGGCATCGCGGTGAAGTGGCCGCTCACCGGCTTTCCTGGACGCAGTGCCCTCCGCCCGCCGCGCATCCCCATCCGCGCGCCGGCGGTCGCGGCGACGGGCAACGGCGCGGCGGGCCGGAACGGGCCGACGGCACTAGCCGGAGTTTACTGCGAAGGGCCGGAACAAGAGTATAAGTGATTGTTTTCGGAATGGGTTGCGAGCCGGCGGCCGTATTACCCACGCGGGGTAATACGGAGTTGTTCCAGCCCCAGCGTTTTCGCCAGGGCCAGTTGTGGGAGGGTCTGCTTGGAGAGCA
Source organism: Bryobacterales bacterium (assembly GCA_003166475.1). Classification (GTDB taxonomy): domain Bacteria; phylum Acidobacteriota; class Terriglobia; order Bryobacterales; family Bryobacteraceae; genus Bog-159. The sequence goes on from PMVV01000308.1 coordinate 48,386, forward strand.
CCGTGGCGACTCTGTTTGGTCCCTTGTCACCTTGCGGCGGGTACAGGAGAACAAATTCCTGGATCTGGCGCAATTCTTCCAATAAGTGTTCCATCGAGATGCCGGCCCATGCCACCTGCGCCTGGCGGTGGACGTACTGAAGCAGTGAGATGCCCAGCATGCAATAGAACGCGTGCACGCGGATCTTGCTGTCGGTCCAGTACCTGGAGGGCAAACCGGTCGATAGCCAGTTCGGCGGCGTCTAACACCTGTTCTCGACCACCGACAACCGCGTGTTCTTCGTCTCGGAGATGGTGGGGAACATCATCGCCGATCAATTGAAAAAGCTCGGCGTGCAGAAGGGCGAAGCGATCAAGATCTGCAAGGCCGAGGTCACGCAAGGGCGCGGCCGGAAGGGAATCCAGTGGATCGTGCAGAAGGTCGGTTCTCCGGTAGGCGAGCAGCCCGACGGAACGTTCGCGGTGCCGGCGTCAACGCCGGCGTCCGAGAGCGCCTTGGAGCGTCAGCTACGGCAGTCCATCGCCACCGTTCGTAACGGTAAGCCCGGCACGAGTGCGCTAACACCCGCGCCGGGAGTAGTGGCTGCCCCAACTAGCGAACAGCCCATCAACAACGGCAATGGTACCAAACTCAACGGAAACGGTGCGGCGCACAACGGCCCCCCGCCGGAACGCGACATCCACCAAGGCTGGGCACAGGTCCTGCTCAGCCAGACTAATGCCCTGATCGACGTGTACGCGGCGGCGCTCAACTATGCCGGCGCCAAGCACGGCAACACCGTAAAGCCCGAAGACGTGAAAACGCTCCTCACCACAGCGTTCATCAACCTTTCGAAAGGCGGCGCCCATGCTGCCTAGCCTCCCGATCGAGCCGGAGCCGCGGATAATTCCCGCGGCTCTGCCGCAACCAGCACCGCTGAACGACTTTGGCACGGTGCTCTCGCCGTCCCAGGTGCGGACGTTCCGCGACTGCGGCGCCAAGTGGTATTACAAGTATGCCCTGGGACTGCCTGACCCGCCCAACGGTTCGCTGGTGCGCGGTCGCGTCGTACACCAGATGGCCGAGGCGTTCTTTCGCGCCAAATTGGACGGCGGCTCGCCCGATCCCGACGATCTGGCGGCGTCGTTCGACCAAGCCTGGGACACCGCGGCAGCGGGCGCCGCCTTCGGGGCTGATGAGGATGTCGATCTGCTCAAGCGCCAGGCTGCCATGCTCACGCGGAAATACCTCGACGAAGTGGCGCCTGAGATCGAGCCGGCCGCGCTCGAACTCCCGGTACAAGGCGTCATCGGCGGCGTCGCCGTGCGGGGCTTCGTGGATCTGTTGGACACCAGCGGGCGCATCATCGACCTGAAGACGGCCGCACGGAAGCCTACCGGCGTCAGTGCGGACTACGCATTCCAGGTGGCTACCTACGGCCAGCTTTGCCCGGGGGCCAGCGGAAAAGCCCGCGTGGATACCATGGTCGCCACCAAGAGCCTCCAGGTGATCACGCAGGAGTACACGGTCTCGCCGGCGGATCTGAAGATGACGGCGAAGCTGTATCCGTTGGTTCGGGAGGCGATGCGCGACGGGATTTATTTGCCGAACCGGAGCAGCAATCTTTGCGGCCGAAAGCACTGCAACTTCGCGGAAGCCTGCGAGTCCGAGTTCGGTGGGCGGGTCAAGGGGGGCGAGGAGGACTTGGCGTAGGCGCTGAAGCCCCCCAACGTGCTACGCACACCGCAAGGCCACGCTCCTTCTGCCACCGGCGCGGCGGTGACGCCGGGCGAAAAGCGGCTGTTTCCCCTCTGGGGTGGACTTCGAGCCTTGCCGCCAAGCCCATCACCGTGCTGGAATTATGGTTGGTTGGCTCGTGAGAGAGCACCGAGGCGGTGATGGGCGGATGGATCGCCCGCGCCGGGTCTGTGAACAGTTCGCGGTCGGACGCTATCACATATCGCTGCCACGCATCAGGTTATATAATCGTTGGAGCGCGGGGCTGGCAAGAAACCAGAGCTTATCACGATGTCCATGTTGCCGGCCCAAAGATTCTGAAGACAGGACGTTCCTGAATGGCACAAGAATTTGACAGAATTACTTGGAATCCGAAACAGATGAACGGGGAGCCTTGCATCCGAGGTATGCGCTTGACCGTGGGACGCGTAGTCGATGCCGTGTTACTTTATCCAGACTCCGCAGATCTCGCCAGGAACTACCCGGAACTTGAGCCTGAAGACATAGAGCAGGCTTTCGCCTTCGCTACGACGCACGAGATATCTGGATAGTGAACGGCAATAACTGTCGACCTGTGAACTCTTCCGTCAAAACGTCGATCCGACTCTTGCTCGATCAAGGTATTCCCCGCGACGCGGCGGCGATCCTGCGGCACAACGGAGACGATTGCGTTCACGTTGGTGAAATAGGAATGACCAAAGCTGAGGACGACCAGATCTTAGCTTGGGCGCGCCACCGCTTTTGTATGGTGGTGACCGTCGATGCGGACTTTCGGCGGATCGAGTCGCCCGCTTCCGAGATAGGCGGACCGAAGATTCTCAGAATTAACCCCAGAGGGCCGACAGGGAGACATCTGGATGGGCCCAATGCTGCGGAAATAATCCACCGAGCCGTTTCAAGGAGGAGCAACACGCCAGCCGAGCAATGGCCGCTCAGATGGCCCTCACCCTCTACTTTCAATTCGACAGCAGGGCCGGAGGACGAGAGTTTTTTCCGATTGACGGGACCACACGGTCGCGTTGGCTACGCGCCCTTCTACTGCCCTGAAGGCTTCAATTTTGTGAGGCCCCATGCAAGGCAACTGTTTGTGCTTGCTGTGCAAGAGTACGTTCCAGAGGTCAGCGAGGCCCTCTGGGAAACTTTCGAACGGTTCGGCATTTTTGAACCGTTAACTATGACTGCTGAGTTGGAAAACTTTCGCAGAAGCACTGATATGGTGATTCCGCACGGCCGATCCTTTGCAGAACTGCGCCAAAAGGTATCAGGGCGCCTCGAATCGCCCATGGCCTCAGCCGCCGTGGAGGATTGGGCGCGAAGGTTTAACTTGGTGCGTAGAGGTGAGCCGGTTGACTGGATCATCAGGCTTGCCCAATTGCACATAGAGCTACATGTCGCCAACCGTATGTACGGTGTCGCTATCGACACGGATGAGCCTGGACTGGAAGACTATGAGCGGCAGTTGCAACAGGCGCAGCATTGTAAGAAGTCCCTTCCCCTGGTGCCTGGATTTGACCAGATGGACGGGCCACCGTGGTGGATGGAGCAGAGTGACCTAAGACCGCCGATTGACCCGGTGGAGTGCGAAATCAGACTGCCGCCCCTGCGCTGGGATCCTTTTCAAGACAGGCGGTCACGCTCGGAGATGCGCGAAACACTCCTACGGTGGCGGGACGCCGAATTTGAGAAATTCGTCGATGCAGAGCTTGAACGAATCGAGCAGTTGGCCAAGGACCGCGGAGGTCGGCCCACGCCTCAAAAGCGCCGGCGTCGGGGAAGCGCGGTAATACATTTCCGATGGGCAGCCCTCTTCCAGTGCGGAAAAAAAGAAGTCGCGGAGATTCAGGCACTTGAAGAGAACTCGCCGGATGTGCCACGGATCAAAGCGGCTATCAATGAGGTTCTCGCCTTGGTTGGTTTCATACCGCGGCCAGGCAAGGTCGGCCGACCCCGAAAATAGTGAGTTTGGCACAGCCAAAAAGACCGAGCTTAACAGTTCAATTTTCAGATCTGTTGTGGCGTATCCTCGGAAGCGGAGATACGCTTCTGATGGAAGGGTCACTTGTAACAATCCCCGAATTTCGCAGGCAGGAAGCCGGCATCCCTAGCGACGCGCGGGCTTACCAGCTCATCCGCGACCAAATCATTCCTCCTGGCGTTGTGGTCCGGCTTGGCCGTCGCATCTTCATTGATGTGAACGAGTGGGAAAAGTTCAAGCGTTTAGGCGGCAAATCTTTACCAGGGGGCTGGCGACGGGAGGCGCATTAGGGGTGCTATGGCTTCGGACATTCTGGGCGTGCGAGAATTGCTAACTCCCGGTTAAGGGACTGGCGGGAATGCAAAACAGCTTCGATATTGACGGGCTTATCGACGTATTCGCCGAGCGGGTGGCGGCGAAACTGCGCGACCAACCTGCTGAGTCAGGTGGCGCCGCCATCAAGGCGCGGCTGCTCACCGTCGAGCAGGCCGCCGTCTATTTGGGCCGCACGAAAGAGGCCGTGGAGCAAATGATTGCCGGTGGCAAGTTGCCCGTGGTCCGTGCTGACCGCCGCGTATTTCTGGATGTCCGCGACCTGGACCGCTGGATAGACGCAAATAAGGCTTGACAAATGTGCCGAACCGCTTCAGCATGGATGCATGGCACCCAAGAAAAAGAACGCCGCCGCCGTCGCGCTAGGCAGACGCGGGGGAAGGAAAAGCGGCAAGGCCCGCATGGATAAGATGACGCCCGAACAACGTAGCGAAGTGGCCCGCAAGGCCGCCGCCGCGAGATGGGGGAAAGAGAAATGAGAAGGCCGAAACTGGGCTCGATCTACCAGCGCACCAAGAGGCAGCCCGATGGCAACGTGCTGGCGCTGCCAACCTGGTGGGTCAAGTACTACCGCAATGGCCGGCCGTTTCGCGAGTCCAGCGGTAGCGAGGACTATGCTGAAGCAGAACGGTTACTAAAGCGCCGCCAAGGTGAGATCGTTACCGGGCGGTTTGCCGGCCTGGAACCGGAGCGCGTCACTGTGGGCCAATTGCTCCAAGACTTGATCGACGACTACCGCTTGCAAGAACGCGGAAGCGCACGCATGAGCGAGCAGCGTATACGCAAGCACTTGATTCCGGCTTTCGGCGCTCTCCGGGCCGCGCAGTTGAGTTCGACGCATATCAAGGGCTACAAGCTCCGGCGGAAGAAGGACGCGGCCAACGCTACCGTGAATCGGGAGTTGGAACTTTTGTTGCGGGCGCTGAAGCTGGGCTACGAACGGGAGCCGCCTCTCGTCCTTCGCGTTCCGAGAATCGAGATGCTCCCGGAACAGAACGTCCGCGAGGGGATACTGGAACACGAGAGCTATTTGAAATTGCGAGAGGTCATGCTGTCGGAGGGGTATCCACGCTATTGCTTGCTGCTAGTGGTCGGCTACCACGTGGGCACGCGAGAGGGCGAATTGCTTTCGATCCAGTGGCCGCAAGTCGATCTGAGGGCAAACGAGATCCGCTTGAAGGCCCCGACGACCAAAACGAAGAAGGCCCGCGTCTTGCCTGTCTACGGGGAAATGAAGTCCTGGCTGGAAATGGCGCGGGCTGATCGCGACCTGAAGCACCCGAGTTGCAAGTGGTTGTTTCAGAAAAACGGCGAGCGCATGGTGTTCAACTGGCGCACGCGGCACAATCTGTGCACGCTGGCGGGTGTCCCGGCGCTGCTCTTTCACGATTTGCGCCGCACTGCCTTAACGAACATGATCCGGGCCGGTATCTCCGAGAAGGTGGCCATGGAGATCACCGGGCACTGTACGCGGAAGACGTTCGAGCGGTACCACATCGTGAGCGACCGAGACATCCGCGAGGTCGCCGTAAAGATGGCAAATTTCCTTCCCGAATCTCCCTCGACGGGCACACTTTCGGGCACACTAATGGGCACACCAGAGTCTAAGTTATTGAATTAATATGAGTTTATGGCGGAAGCTAGTGGGGGTCGAACCCACCCGCGATACTTGAGCACCGCACGACGGGTTTGAAGCCCGCGCCCAGCACCGGCCAAGATTAGCTTCCGTAAACGATTGTACCGATTTTGCCACAATGGGAATGATCATGCGCAAATTGCTCGTTCCCCTCTTCCTTCTGCTCGGCACGGCGTGCTGGGCACAAGAACGCATTCCCATCATTCTCGACACCGACATCGGCGACGACATCGACGATGCCCTGGCGCTGGCCCTGGCGCTGCAATCGCCCGAGTTGGACGTGCGCGCCGTGACCACGGTCATCGACGACACCGAGACGCGCACCCGCCTGGCATGGAAAGAGCTGGGCCTCTACGGCCGCCACGATATCCCGGTAGCCACGGGCGCTTCCGAGCCGCTGCTCGATCCCGTGCGCCCGCAGCGCGCGCGGCAATTTGAAGTGCTCACGGATGCTGACACGGTGCCCGAGGCCGCGCACCGCCGCGCCGCCGACCTCATCATCGACACCTTGATGGCCTCGCCGCGGCCCATCACCCTGGTGCCCATCGGTCCGCTCACCAATATCGCGCTGGCGCTCAAGAGCGGCCCCAACATCCGGCCCAAGATCGCCCGCATTGTGCTCATGGGCGGCGCGTTCCACATGCTCTACCAGGAGTACAACATCTGGCGGGACCGCGTGGCGGCCGAGATCGTATTCTCGTCGGGAGTGCCGATCACCGCCGTGGGGCTGGACGTGACTACGCGCTGCAAGTTGGAAGGCGCGGACCTGGCCCGCCTGCGTGCGGCCAACAACCCCGCCTCGCGCTTTCTGGCGAAGCTCATCGACTTGTGGCAGGACGGCCATCCCAATCAATTTCCGACCCTGCACGATCCGCTGGCCGTGGCGGCGGCGATTCAACCCAACTTGATTGAAACGCAATTGGGAAGCGTGCAGGTGGAGACCGGCTGCTGCGTGGCCAACGGCATGACCATGTTCAAGCCCGCCGACCAATTGGAGAAGGGCGCGCAGGCGACTACGCTGATCGCGCGCGATGTGAATGTGCGCGGGTTCCTGGATTTGTTTTTGGCTAGGGTGACGGCTGCGCCGCGGGGGAAGTAGCCGCTTGCTTACGCGCGCGGCTCGGTAACTCTTGGCTCGGTACGCATTGCGCGCAAGTCGATGCCGAGTTGCTGGCACTTTTTGTAGAGATGGCTGCGCTCCAGGCCCAGCGCCTTCGCGGTATCGGTCATGCGCTGGTGGCGCTTGAGCTCGGCCAGGATCACTTCGCGTTCATACGTTTCGGTGCGCGCGGCCAGCGTGCCGCCACCCAGCGGCGCTCCGGAAGCCGTGGCGGCGTGCGGCAACGCGAGTCGCACCGCGGCCGCATCCACTTCGTCGTCCGCCAGCAGCAACAGGCGTTCCACCACGTTGCGCAATTCGCGCACGTTGCCGGGCCATGCGTATCCGGTCAGCTCCGCGATGGCTTCGGCCGAAACCGGCTTGGGCTTCCAGCCGTTGATTTCCGAAACCTGCCGCGCGAAGTGATCCACCAGCGCCGGGATATCTTCCCGCCGCTCGCGCAGCGGCGGCAGAGCCAGCGGGTAAACGTAGATGCGGTGGTAGAGATCCTGGCGGAATGCGCCGCGCTCGGCCATCTCATCCAGGTTGCGATGCGTGGCCACCACCACGCGCACGTCCACCGCAATGGAGCGGTCGCCGCCGATGCGCTCCACTTGCTTCTCTTCCAGCACGCGCAGCAGCTTGGCCTGCATCACGGCCGGCATGTCGCCGATTTCATCCAGAAACAAGGTGCCGTGGTGCGCCTGCTCGAACTTGCCCAGGTGCCGCGAAACCGCGCCGGTGAAGGAGCCTTTTTCGTGACCGAAGAGCTCCGATTCGATCAGCTCGGCGGGCACCGCGGCGCAGTTCAATGTGACGAAAGGCCCGTCGCGCCGCGGGCTGCGATCGTGCAGCGCGCGTGCGATCAGCTCCTTGCCCGTGCCGGTCTCGCCCAGGATGCAAACGCGCGTCTCGCTGGCGGCCACCCGGTCCACCTGCGCCATCACGCGCCGCATGGCTTCGCCGGAGTGTACGATCTCGTGCTTGCCCACGCGCTGGCGCAACTGGCGGTTCTCGTCTTCCAGACGCCGCATGCGCAGGACGTTGTCGATGGTCAGCAGCAGCTTTTCGGTGGAAAGCGGCTTTTCCAGAAAATCGATAGCGCCCAGGCGCGTGGCGCGCACCGCCATTTCGATGTTGGCCTGGCCGGAGATCATCACCACCGGCACCGGCACGCCCTGCGCTTTCAGATCTTCGAGCAGCGCCAGGCCGTCTTTGCCGGGCATCACCACGTCGGAGAGCACCATGTCGAAGCGCTCCGTCTTGATCAGTTCCAGGGCGCGGGCGGCGTTGTCGCAGACGGTGGCCTGGTGGCCGGCGAGGCGGAAGGCGCGGGAAAGGGACGCCAGGGTGTTGGCGTCGTCGTCGACGATGAGCAGGTGGGCCAATCTCTACTGTAACCGGCGGGCCAGGAGTTTGTGGGGCGGGCCCCGGCCAGCGACACCAGCGCAATCCGCCTTTTAATCGGCTAAACTTAACTGCACCACTAATATTGAGATGAATAGAACGATCATGCACACTGGATCCGGCCCTGTGTGTGGCACGCTCCCCGCGGGCGTGCCTAGTCACACGGCGATTCTCCAGGCCTCGCGTAAGATTCCTACCGCCGGGTCGCCCGCTGTTTTCGTCGCTTTCGGAGCCGGCTTCCATCGGGGCGCGATCGCCGTTGGGGGGGCCTAGACCGCGCATGCCCTTCACCGATTACCGTTTCCTGGTCTTTTTGTTGCCCGCCGCCACGGGCGGCTTTTGGCTTGCTCGCCGGTACGCCTCGGATGCCGCCGCACAGGCCTGGTTGCTGATTGCCTCCGCGGTGTTCTGTGCCTGGACGAGCCCAACTTCGTTGGCCGTGCTAGCGGTGTCGGCGCTGTTTCACTACCGTCTCTCGCGCACGCTCGCGGCTGCGGAAGGCGCTCGGCGCCGCGCCATCCTGATCCTCGGCCTAGTTGCCGGCGTGAGCGCGCTGGTCGTGTTCAAGTGCGTCCGGACTCCGCTGGGACTTCCCCTCGGCATCTCGTTCTATACCTTTGTCCAGATTTACTACCTGCTCGATGTTTACCGCCGCGAGGCCGAGCCTCCCTCTCTGCGCGACTACCTCCTGCTGGTAGGATTCTTCCCCAAGTTCGTTGCAGGCCCCATCGTCCGCCCCGCGGATAGCTTGCCGCTGCCCGCGCCGCACCGCATTAGCCGCCAGGCTGTGGCTCTCGGGTTGGCTTTGTTCTTGATGGGATTCGCCAAGAAGCTGCTTGCCGATAGCTGCGCGTCCTGGGTGGACCCGGTCTTCGCCGCCATATCGAAGAGCGAGGCTGTCTCCCCAGCCGCCGCCTGGATTGCCGTCCTTGCTTACAGCTTCCAGATCTACTTCGATTTTTCCGGCTACTCCGATATGGCCATCGGTCTCGGCCGGCTGTTCGGCTGGAACATTCCGGTCAACTTCAATTCGCCTTACAAGGCAAGCGGCATGATCGAATTCTGGCGGCGGTGGCACATCACTCTCACCGGCTTTCTTACCGAGAATGTTTACTTCCGCTTGCCAGGCCAGCGTAAGGGCGCGCTTTACCAGCACCGCAACCTGTTCCTCACGATGGTTCTGTGCGGCTTTTGGCACGGCGCCGGTTGGACTTTTGGCCTGTGGGGAGCGTTTCATGGGATATGCCTGATTGTCAACCACATCTGGCGCGCAGTCCGCCGGAAACGCGGCTGGACTGGACACGCACCGGCCCTAGCGCGGATCCTAACCTGGGCCTGCATCGCCGCCGGTTGGGTCCTGTTTCGCGCGCCGTCGCTAGGGAGCGCTGAGCGCATGTTGCCGGTCATGCTCGGATTCGGAGATCCCGCCACACTCTGGACGGGAACTGCCCTGGCGCAAGTTGCCCTACAGCTTGCCGCGCTTGGACTGCTGGCCTGCGCCGGTCCCAATACGCAAGAGATTGTAGAACGCTCGAAAGATCGCATAGCCGCATTCGCCGACCGCGTCGCCGCCCTTCACCCAGCCTGGGTTTTCCCCGGCCTAGCGACTCTGTGGTTGGTTGGGGTCATGCTCTTCCTTACCCAGCAGAACGCGCATTCGCCTTTTATCTATGCCATCTTCTGAGCCGGACCATCTTCGCGCGATCGCCGGTGTCTTGCGGCGGTTCACTCTGTCCTGTCTGCGCGCCATGGTGAGCATCGTGCTTGCCTTGCTCCTCGCCGAAGCCGGGTTGCGTCTCGGCGGAGTCCGTTTTGAGGGCTCTTTCTATACCAGCGACTGGTACACCGGCTGGCGCCTCCGCCCCAATGCCGAAGGTTGGGTAACCACCGAAGTGACTCGTTTTGTCCGCATCAACAGCCAGGGCCGCAACGACCATGCACGCCCTCCTGCCAAGCGAGCCGGCGTCCTCCGCATCGCCGTGCTGGGCGACTCGCAGACCGCCTCTTTGAGCGTCGGCCCCGACGACACCGCCAGCGCCGTTCTCGAACGCCGCCTCAATGCTTGTGAAGCCGTCCGCCCACGCGCCGTCGAGGTCTTCAATTTTGGCGTTCTCGGCTTCAATATCGCGCAGATGGATCTCCAACTGCGCCAGGAGGTCTGGAATTACTCCCCTGACATCGTTCTTCTCCAGTTCTTCTCAGGCAACGGTCTGATGAACAACCGTCGCGATCTGAATAATGCGAGTCGCGAACAGGCGCCGTACCACGTCTTCCGTAACGGCCGATTGGAAGTGGACGAGTCTTTCCGTGGCTTCATCCTCACTAACGGGAGAGCCGCCAGGCACGACCAAGTCGCCGACATCATGAATCGGATCGGTTTGCTCGGCCTGGGCGACGCCGCTCGCGTTTCCATACGGGAACTCCTGGCAAGCCGCGGCGGCGCAGACCCGCGGGCCCTCAAGTACGGGAAGGATTTTCAGACCCGGCTCTTCTACTATCCGCCGCCCGATCCGGAAATCGAAGATTCCTGGCGCCTTGCCGAAGCCGGGATCCTCGACATGCGCGACCAAGCCCTTCGTCATGGAGCCAAATTCTGGTTAGCCGTCGACGCCAGCACCTTCCAAGGGTCCGACTTCGGCCCGGCTGTCGACACCCCGCATTGGGGCGACCAGCACCTCTTGTATCCCGAACTGCGGCTCTCGGCGTTGGCGACGCGGGAGAATTTCCCGGTCCTGCTCCTCTCGGACTACATTCAGGATTACGGACAGAAGCACCGCATCTTCCTCTCCGGATGGCCCGAGGGGCACCTCGGCGTCGGTCACCGGAACGAGACCGGCCATCGGATCGTGGGCGAATACTTAGCCGCGCGGCTATGCCCTTTGATCGCCGCGGCGGAGTTGGGGCGTTAGCCTCGGCCGGGAGTGAAGGTTCCGGGATCGCCTTGGGGCAGACGGCCTCTGGCCGGTATCCGCGGGTTATCTACGTGCCTGACCCAGAGCAGGACAGCGTTTTTGCGATCACGGCTTACGATTTGACCGGCAAGCCGCTGGCCGCCTACCGCAGGCGGAGGAGGAAAAAGTCCAATGAAACAAAACGACTTCCCGCGAGGATGGGACAAGGAAAAGTTAGGGCGCGTGCTTGCACATTACGAAGGGCAGACCGAAGAAGAGGCGGCAGCCGAAGATGAGGTGGCGGCCGAAGATGAGGACGCGATGCGGCCCTCGGAAACCGTCATGAGCGTTCCTCATGATCTCGTGCCGACGGTTCGGGAACTGATCGCGAAGCGGCGGGGTTAGAGGCGGGAAGGCCCAGCCGAGCCGGTCCTTGCGGCCGATGGGCGCCGCTTTGCCAGTCATTCGGTGCGGACGTGCCAGCATCGCATTGGCTGATTGGCACGACTTCTAGAGGACGGATTCCGGAAGGAGACACCGCGCATGTCCGGGCAGCGAGGCAGGAAGGGTGTCGACATAAAGCCGGATCATGGACGGTTTCCGGTATCAGCCGGACAACACCTAAGCCTCACCTAAGCCGCTGCTCGCTCATAGTAGGGGTCTGAGGGGAAGGGACGAAAATCAGCGGTTCACATCGGACCCTTTGTGAAACATGATCACGGGAGACTGAGTTTCTTCCTCAAGCCCGCTAAAACTAGTCCCACGATCACGCCCGCGACGGCCCCTGAAAGAAACGCTCAGAAACGATCCCAGCGTTTTTGTGCGAACTGGTCCAAGCAAAGCGCCCCCTTCGCCTTCAAGAAAACTCGCTCCCGGTCCGGGTCCACATTGCCGCTCGACCGGACACCCTGCGGCGACGGAACACCGTGATAGTGAACTGTGCCGCTGCTGTCTTTCGGAAGGGTGAACATGTGAAGGGAAACCGCGAGAGAATACTCTCGCATCTTTTCGGCTCCAGCTGGAGGCTGATGATCGAGCGTCGAACCGAGATAACCTTCCTCGATCAACAGCGCGAGCGGATACTGAGCAGTATGGTCCAGTGGTGCTTTAGGAAACTCAATCGCGCCCTTGAGTGAAAGCTCACCACGTTTCGCGACCTTCTTGAGCAGTCGAAACGCTACAGAAGTCATTGCTGTTCCAGTCTGAATATAACAAGACGGCCAGTGTTGCCGCTGGCGGCGTGCACGTCGTAATTGACCCTTTTTGAGACGCCGCTGCGTGCGCTTCCTTTTACGTGCGCTTCCTTTTACTAGACGATAAAGTATGTTATCGTCTAGTCTAACAGCCCACGGGCGCCCATTCAGCCGGACACACCTCACCCCCGCCAGCGGACCCCAACCCCCAGCTTCTTCTTGGCGTGCTCCAAGCTGCGCTCCAGGTCCACTCGCTGCTGCTCCCTTAGCGCCGCCTCCAGCGCGGGCGAATTGTCGGACCATTGTCCGATCACCATGTTCCCCAGGAACGGGCGCCCGCTCTTCGCCAGCGCTACGAAGCGCGCGAACTCCCACGCCGGCGTCTTGGGAAACGCCTTCCAGAAGTCCGGCTCCAGGTAGGGCAGCACCTCCGGCGGCCTGCCGGTAATGATCTCAAGCTGCATGGATGCACGCGGGCACAGCCTGCGATAGACTTCCACGAAGCGCGCGAAATCCACCGAGCCGTCGCCCAGCGCGACCCACTGCGCAGCCGCGCCGCGGGGATGCTCGAAGACCGCGCTGTCGCGCACGTGCGACGTCGCCACGTAGGGCGCCAGCGTTTCCAGCGTGAGCAGCGGGTCCTCCACCACCCACATAGGATTGCCGGTATCCAGGCAGGCGCCCACGAAATCGGTGCCCGCCGCTTCCACGAGCGCCTTCACCTCGCGCGCCTGCATGTCGCCCGCATGGTTCTCCACCGCGATCCGCACGCCCGCGTCCAGCGCCTGCGAGCGCACCGCGCGCAGCACCTTCACGGTGTTCTCGATGTGGGCCTCCAGCGGCAGCGCCGTGCGCCGGTTGTCCCGCGTACCCATGTAACAGCGCAATACGTGCGACCCCACCGCCTGGGCCACGCGCAGCCCGCGCGCGACGTATTCCGCCGGCTCGCCTTCCTTCTTGTTGTAGGCGGGCGATGAAGGGCAAATGCAGCCGATGCCCGCGTCGATCTCCACGCCCACGCGCGCCGCATGCTCCTTCACCTTTTGCAGGTAGGCCGGCTCCAGGCTCTCGTAATCTCCGAGGCTCGAGAGCTGGACCGTATCCAGTTTCAGCCCCGCCGCGTAGTCCAGCAATTGGATGGCTTTCCACTGAAACGCCCGGATCGAGTAGGAATCGAAGCCCAGCTTGATGGGAACGGGTTCCGCGGCCGGACTCATGGCTGCCACCGCCGCCGTGGAGGCTGTTTGCAAAAACGTGCGCCTGAACATAGCAAATGTTGTATCACGGTTTGTTAAACGCTATCCCCGCGAAGCTGACTACGCTCCGCGGATCGATGTTCCACTGCTCGTAGCGCAGCAACTCGCCGCGCGCTCCGGGCAGGGTTTTCAGAAAAGTGTAGAGCGGCGCGGAGCCGCACCATTTCAGATCGTCGCGCTTCTCCTGCACCAGGTTCCAGAAGCCGCCGCTATCCGATTCCACCACGCGCGCGATGCGCTGCCGGTCGCGCTCGGCCACCTCCGCCATCACGCCCCGGTCCGCATATGCCGGAAATTCGTCCTGGTATCGCGCGCCCATGTGCGCCATGTCGATGCCCAGAATCCAGAAGAGACGATCGCCCTCGCGCGCCGCCATTTCGCCCAGCGATCCCAGGAAGCGCCGCACCCCCTCGTCGGCTTCGGGCGCGCCTCCCCGGTACAGGCTGTTGGCGTATTGGCCGCACAGAATCGGCAGAATGCGAATGTCCGGACCGTAGATATGTTGCAGGAAGACGACCTGCAGCTCGACCGTGTGCTCGAACGAGTGACAGTAGTCTTCCATCAGTACGGCCGGACCGCCATCGGCCGCCAGCCGATCCACCAATGCCGTGTCCGTCGCCGTTTCGCCAAGCGGAGTCACGAACGGCTTGCGCGTCAGGCCGAAGTGCTCGGGCGCGCCGTAGTGAGAAGTCGCCAGGATGACGAACGTGCGATCCTTCAATTCCGGTCCGAGCGTCTGGTATGCGGCGCGATAGGATTGCCATCCGCCTTCCGGACTCACGTGCGGCGCGGCGATGCCGCATACCGCTCCCTCACGGTCGCGGCTCGGTAAGTCGCGGCTCGGTAACGGTGCGGGTCGGCAGGCGGCTCCGTCCATGTAGCGCGCCATCGTGGTGCGCAGGGCGGCGATCTCCAGCGGATATGCGCCGCCGGCATGCGCGGGCTCGCGTTTGGGCGCCGCGGCGAATTCCCGCTCGCGGCCCGCTTTCATCTGCGCGAAGGTCTCGTCTTCCAGGAATCCCGCCGAACTGAAAGTCTCGATCAGGTGCTGTTCCAGCTCGCCCACCTGCAGATCGCCGGTGATGCGGACCAGCAAGGCGCGCAGGTCCAGGTCCGTCTGACGGCCGTCAAAACAGCGTAGGCATTCGATCAGCGGCGGCGGGATGATCAGCATCGCGTCGGAGTAGCGATACGGATCGCGCATGAAAAGTCCAGGCCGGTCCGGGGCCGGAGAGGGGACCAGGTCCAGGGCGTTCCTGAGACGAGCGAGTGGTCGAGGCAAGTTTCATCGTAGCAGTTGGGGCGCGCCGCGTACCTGCTACGCCTTGGGGCCGCGCTTTCGAATGAGCGCGCCTTGCATAGTGGAGAGCGGCAGGAATAATGCCCTCGGCCGACTGACAAGAGCCCGGGATTCGTTGTGGCGGTAAAAGGCCACGCCGTCGTCGTTCTTGGCATCCGCGTCCATCAGGATCGCGGCACCCAACCCACGGCCATGGTACGTCCGATCCACGGCCAGCCGGCAGATACGAACGGCAGGAAGAGTGGGATAACGCGGCAGATGTCTGGTCTCTTCCGGCGGCAGGTCAACAAGCGGAATACTCGCGGCCGACAGCGTATAGTAGGCGGCCACCTTACCGGTAGCAATTTCAACGACTACGAAACAGTTGGCGACGTTTCGGCGGATGTCCTGCGTGGCTTGCGTTTGCAAGCAGCGGTCGAGAGCATCGTCGCCGCAGCGGAACGACTTGCGCTCGTGCCCCCCGCCAAGAGACTCAAAACGAAACGCCCAGGACTCATTCCACGCCAAAGAGCTCCCGATACCGGCGCGCGGCCCTCCGCAGGGCGGGCGTTGGCTTAGGAGGGTTGATGATGGCTTCGGCAATCTGCCGCTAGTCCTCAACGGAGAGCCGGATGATCTCGGTTTGCTCGAGGGCGCGGCAAGCGGCTTCATCGGCCGCGCCTACGACAAAGTCGGTGACGGTGCGCCCTTGGATTTCCGCGGCGCGTTCCAAGCGCTTCAGAACGTCGATGGGCATCCGCACGTCAAGGCGCGCCGCGGGCTTCGTCTGTTTGGACATATCACAACGATACGGCAACCTGCCGTACAAAGGCAAGGAAGGAACGGGCGGCCGCCCTCTGGTAGCAGTAGGAGATCACTCGTCTGCCGCGACCGCCAACTATCTTATCGGCCCGACACCCAAAAACTTGCTCAGGCCAGCGCGCGCCGGCAGTAATCGTAGCACTTGCGCATTTCCGCTACCGTGTCGCCGCCATCGTACTCGTATTCGATATTCGCCGGAATCGGGTACTTCTTGCGCTTCAACAGTTGCAGCACTTCCCGGATGGGCGTGTCCCCGTCGCCGAAAGGCATGTTCTTGCCTTGATTCTTCTTGCGATCCTTGATGTGCAGCGTCACGATGCGCGCGTGGTGCTCTTCGATGAAGGGCACCGGATCGTATCCCGCCGCCCAGTAGTGCCCGATGTCCAGATTCACCGCGATGTAAGGCGACAGTTTCATGGCCTCCACGAAGGTCTCGGGTTTGGCGAATTCGTTGGGGTCTTTGATGTTCGAGTGCCCGTGAATGCCCACCACGATCTTGTATTTCCCGGCTTGCGCGGCGATGCGCGGCGTCACCGATACGGTGGCCGAGGTGGTCATCGCCTTGACGCCCAGCGCCTGGGCCACCTCGAAGCCGCGCGCGATCTCCTCGTCGGTGAAGTCGTCGCGCATGTTGTAGGCGTAAGCGGAAAGCTCGATGCCCGCCTGGTCGAACTTGCGCCGGACCTGGCGGATCTCGTCGAGCGGCACGGTCAGCCGCCATTTACGAAGCGCCGCGCGGCCGTCTGGCCCGCGCGGAAACTCAGGCTCCACGTGCCCCATCGAAAGCTCGCACTCGCTCAAGCCCACGTCGACGAAGCCCTGGATGGCCGCATCCAGCGGCCGGTCGCGAAAGCTATAGGATTGCGCGCCGATCAGCACGCCGTTGACGTGCGAATCCAACTTGCCAAACGCGCGGGCCAACGGCAACGAGGCCAGCGCCAGGCGTCCAATATCGCGTCTCGAATACATCGGTCACTCCTTAAAAACGGAACCACAGATGTCTTTATCTGTGTCCATCTGTGTCCANNTCTGTGTCCATCTGTGGTTCCAATTGTATCCGGATTTGCTATGTTGCAGAGATGAGCGAGCCGCGGACTTTGCTGGACGTACTGGATGCCGCTGAAGGGCAGCGCACTGCGATCATCCTGCCGGAGGCGGCCTTATCCGTGACTTACGACGATCTGCGGCGGCGCGTGCGCCGCATGGCCGGCGCTTTGTACGCAGCGGGCGTACGGCGCGGCGATCGCGTGGCGCTGGCGCTGCCAAACGGTTTGGACACCATCGTCGCGTTTCTGGCGGCCGCCGCTGCCGGCACCGCCGCGCCGCTCAATCCAGGCTACAAGTTCGAGGAGTTTTGTTTTTATCTCGCGGACACCCGCGCCAAGATGTTGATGGTTCCGAACGAGGGGGCGGCCGACGCCCGGCGCGCCGCCGAGCAGGCCGGCATACCCGCCGTCGTACCGGAGATTTCCAGCGCCGGCAGCACGCCCGAACCCGGCCCGGACGATATCGCGCTGGTCCTGCACACCAGCGGCAGCACCGGACGGCCGAAGCGCGTGCCGCTGCGCCATCGCAATCTGGCCGCCTCCACGCGCAACATCGCGGCGACTTACGCGCTCAGCCCCGGCGACGTTTCGCTATGCCTCATGCCGTTGTTTCACGTGCATGGCTTGATGGCCTCCACCATGGCCACGCTGCTCACGGGCGGAACCGTGGTGGTTCCGGCGCGCTTCAATCCCCTGGCGTTCTGGCGCATGGTGCGCGATTACGGCGTCACCTGGTATTCGGCGGTACCCACCATGCACCAGCTCATCCTCACGCGCAAGCGCAGCGGCGACGAGAAGCTCCGCTTCGTGCGCTCGTGCAGCGCCGCGCTGGCGCCGGACCTGATGCGCCGCATGGAGGAGTATTTCGCCGCGCCCGTGCTGGAAGCCTACGGGATGACCGAAGCCTCGCACCAGATGGCTTCCAATCCGCTGCCGCCCGCGCCGCGCAAGGCCGGTTCGGTGGGACCCGGAACGGGCGTGCGCATCGCCATTCGCGACGAGCAGGGCGGGGAACTGCCCTGTGGCAAGGCGGGCGAGGTGTGCATCGACGGCCCCGGCGTCATCCGCGAATACGAGAACAATCCGGAAGCTACAGTCAAGTCGTTTTTCGGCGAATGGTTCCGCACCGGCGACCAGGGCATTCTGGACCAAGACGGCTATCTGCATCTCACCGGACGCATCAAGGAGCTGATCATTCGCGCCGGCGAAAATATCGCACCGCGGGAAATCGACGAGGTGCTGCTGGCGCATCCCGCCGTGGCCGAAGCGGTCTGCTTTGGCGTGCCGCATCCCACTTGGGGCGAGGAGGTGGAAGCGGCCGTGGTGCTCGGTCCCGAAACGCAGGCGGGCGAGGCCGATCTGATCGCGTTCTGCCGCGGCCGCCTGGCCGACTTCAAGTGTCCCAAGAAGATCCACATCGTGGCGTCCATTCCGCGCACCGCGACGGGCAAGATTCAGCGGCTCAACGTCGCCGCGGCGCTTGGCGGGGCGCCGCAATGAAGTTCGTCATCGCCGGCGCAGGGGCCGTGGGGGCTTACATGGGCGCGGCGATGGCGCGCGCCGGTCTGGATGTCACGCTGTTCGCGCGCGGGCCGCAATTGCGCGCGATCATGGAGCGCGGCGTGCGCGTCCTCGGCCCGGATGGCGATTTCGAAGCGCGGCCGAAAGCCACGGGCGATCTGCAGTCCATCGGGCCAGCCGATGTCGTCTTCCTGGCCGTGAAGGCGCACAGCCTGCCGCAATTAGCGCCGCGCCTCGGCTGCCTGCTGGGCCCCGAGACGTGCGTGGTCAGCCTGCAGAACGGCGTACCGTGGTGGTTCACGCCGCTGGAGCGCGTGGATCCGGGAGGCGCGATCGCCCGCGCCATCGAACCGCGCCGCGTGGTGGGCGCGCTGGTCTATTTTGCGACCGAAATGGCGGAGCCGGGTGTGGTGCGCCATATCGAAGGCCGCCGCCTCTCCATCGGCGAGCCGGATGGCGCACGCTCCGCCCGCTGCCGCGCTATCGCCGAAGCGCTTATCGCCTCCGGGTTGCGCTGCCCCATCACGACACACATCCGTGAAGAGATCTGGGTCAAGATCCTGGGCAATGTGGCTTTCAATCCCATCAGCGCGCTGACCGGCGCGACGCTCGCCCGCATGACCGCCGACGCCGATGTGGCGGCGTTGGCACGCACCATCATGACCGAGGCCGAATGCGTTGCCGCGCGCCTCGGGATGAAGCTGCCGGTATCGATTGACCAGCGCATGGCCGGCGCCGCCAAGGTCGGCGAGCATAAGACTTCCATGCTGCAGGATCTGGAGGCCGGCCGGCCGCTGGAATTGGAAGCGGTCGTGGGTGCGGTGCTGGAACTCGGCGAGCGCCTGAATGTGGCCATGCCGGCGACGCGCGCGGTCTATGCGTGTACCAAGCTGCGCGCCGCCGTTCAGGCAGGGCTAACCGGCGACGTGCAAAACGCGCAACGCCGCGCCTGAATCGGAATCGTGCTCAGGCATTCCGGACATTGCTTCGTCGTGGGATCTGGCGGCGCTTGGCCGCGTCGTGCGCGCGCCATTACGGCGTTAACGGGCACAACCACGAAGAAGTAGATCGCGGCCGCGACTGACAAAAACGCGACCAACACGTTGATGAAATCCCCTATGGCAAAGAGGCTGCCATTGATCGTGAACTTGATAGCGGAAAAGTCCGGCTTGCCGACGATGGCCGCAATCAGCGGCGTCAACAAATCCTTGACCAGCGCGTCCACCACCTTGCCAAATGCAACGCCGATGACTACGGCGACTGCCAGGTCAATGACATTGCCTCGCAGCAGAAACTGTTTGAAACCTTTTAACATGAATCCTCCGTGAGGCTCATTCTAGCGAACCTCGGAGGACCATGCAGGCCGGCGCCGGGCCGCAGGCCGATTGCTAATCGGCCTTGCCCCTCTCAGCCCGCACCGCATCCCCAATCGCGTCCAACGTAGCCTGAGCCGTAGACGCCCATGAAAACGCTGCGGCCTGTGCCGGCCCCGCCGCGGCCAGCCGCGCACGCAACCGATCGTCACCCACCAACCGCAGCATCGCGCCGCAAATGGAGTCCACATCCCCCGCTTCGAACAGCAGCGCAGCGTCCCCCGCTATCGAGCGCAGCGGCTCGATGTTCGAGCACCCTGTAGGAATACCCGCCGCCAGAGCTTCCACCACCGGCATGCCGAATCCTTCGAACGTGGATGGATACAGGAGCGCCCAGGCGCGCGCATACAAATCGTAGAGCTGCGCCCGCGGAATCCAGCCGGTGAACTCGACCGCGCCGCCCAGCCCCAGATCCGCGCGCAGCTTTTCCAGCGCCTCCGCGTGGAACCCGGGCAGCCCGGCGATTACCAACTGGAAGTCCGGCTGCCCCCGCCGGAACTGCGCGAACGCGCGCAACAAGGCATCCAATCCCTTGTGCGGATGCAGCGTCGAAACCGTCAGCAGCAGCTTCTCGGGCGCGCGCCGCAACCCGAAAAACACGGGGTCCACCCCCAGCCGGGCCACCCGCACCTTCGCCGCCGGAAGCCGATAGTAGCGCAGCATGTCCGCCCGCGTGGTCTCGGAATTCGCCAGCAGCAGCGTGGCCCCATGCGCCGACGCAAACAGCAGCAAGCGCCAGAACGGCAGGTCGAACCAGCGGAAGTGCTCGGGATGGCGTTTGTGCTGCATGTCGTGGAATACCGTCACGGCCGCGCACGGGCAGTAGACCGGCGCGGTAAAGCCCGGATTGAGCAGCGCATCCAAGCCCAGGCGCACCGCCGCTAGCGGCAGCGCGGTCTGCTCCCAGACGATGCGGGCCGGGCGGAATCGCGCGCGCACGAGCTGCGGCATCCCCTGAAAATTCCGCTGTCGGGGAACCAAGTCCGGCCCGGTCTCCCGATTCGTGAAAATGAAATACTCGTTGCGCGCGTCCACTTCCGCCAGCGCGCGCAACAACTCTCGCAGGTAGATCTCTGTGCCGCCCACGCCGCCCGGAATCAGGTACAGCGCGTTCACTCCTATGCGCAGCGGCCGCATTTCACTGCCGGGAGCTCAATTGCCGCTCCACGATCCCCAGCATCTCACGCGCATGTTCGTTGGATGGATTGAGCGCCAGCGCGTGCCGATAGTCCGCCTCGGCTCCGGCCAGATCGTTGGTCCTGGCGCGTATCCCGCCGCGGTTGTCGTAAATCATGTCGTAGTGGGGATTCAGCCTCTCCGCCTGCGCCAGTGCCTCCAAAGCCTCCTGCCAGCGCGACCGCTTGGCGTAGACCATGGCGATTTGCGTGTAGACGTGCGCTTGCGGTTCCAGCGCCGCGGCCTCCCGCAATTTGGCCACTGCCAGATCGGGCTCGTTGGTGCAATCGTATGCCAGACCCCAATCCACCAGCAGGCCGTAATCCGGCTGCTCCAGCCGCGCAGCTTCGGCATACTGCGCGATCGCATCGGCGCACCGGCCATCGGTGTAGTAAGTGTGCGCCAACTGAAAGTGTACGCGCTGCTTGCCGGGCGACTTGCGCGCGGCGTCTTCCCAAATGGCGACGTCGCTGGCCCAAACCTCGTTGCGCCGATAAGTCGCAATCGCCAGCACCGCGACAATTCCGCATAACGCCGCGGCCAACTTGCGGCGATCCACCCGCATGCGCGCCAGCGCCGCGATGGCCACCAGCAATATGCCAATCATCGGCAGATACAAGCGCCGCTCGGCGACCGGGTCTTTGATGGGCACAAAAGAAGAAGTCGGCGCCATCAGCAGCAGATACACCAGGAAGCCGTAAGAAGCCAGTGGATGGCGCCGCCGGAAGTAAATCGCTGCGCCCGCCAGCGCCAGGATGGCGGCCAGTCCGAAGATTGCGCCATGATCCAAGATGTTCCGCGAGATCGGGTACTCCCAATCCAGATTCTGCCCGGCCGGGAACACCAGCAGCCGCAGGTAGACGAAAAACGCGCGGCACTCGGTGAAGAAGTATTGGTACCAGGTGAGGCCCGTCAGGCCAAAGCCCGCGGTCGCCGCCTGTGTCAGAACTTTCGCGACGTATACCAGGCCGCCCGCCGCTGCCAAAGCGATGGGGACGTAGAGGCGCCAGTTTCGCCGCATGCCGCTGAACGAGAAGCCAGGATTCCAGTAGTAATCCGTCAGCAGCAGCAGAGCGGGCAGCACCAAGGTGTGCTCTTTGGTGAGCGCCGCGGCGCCGAACAACAACAGCACCGCAATCGAAGTCGGCCAGGAAACTTCGGACGCCCGCCTGTATAAGAAGACGGCGAAGGCGGCCAGGAAGAAGAACACGCTCAAGCATTCCGACCGGCCGGCGATGTAGGACACCGCCTCGGTCTGGATGGGATGCAACAGGAAAACCGCCGCGGCGAAGGCCGCCGGTATCCAATCCGGCGATTCGCGCCGCGCCAGCTTCCGTACGATGAAGAATACCAGGAAGCTATTGAGTAAGTGGATCAGGATATTAACGGCATGAAACCCGAACGGCGCTTGCGAGAACCGATAGTTGATCCAGTAACTGAACATGAGCAGCGGGCGGACGCCTCTGATCCAGAAGTGCAGCGCATTGGGAAAATCCGGCGTGTGATAGGGCTGGAAAGTGTCGTCGAAGACAAAGGGTCCGCTGAGCGCCGGAGCGTACACTTGAAACGCCAGATACAGCGCCACCGCTCCCGCCGCGGCGTAGATCCACCACCGTGTGCCAGGCTTCTGCGGCGCCGCAGCCGCTTTCTCAGGGGCGCGCGCCTTTCCTTTCGCACGGCCCTTGCGGCCGCCCGCGCCGCGCGCTTCAGCCATGCGGCTGGCCGTCCCGCAAGGTTTGCAAGTGGAATTCAAGGATGGCAAGCCGCTGCGCCAGCGCGATGTTATCGTCGCGCAGTTTCGAGAGCATCACCGAGAACCGGTAAAACATGAGTAGAAACACGCAGCCCACGATCAGCAGCAGGGCCAGCGGCGGATCGGAAAGTCCCAGCTTGTGCGCCGCCGCTTCCAGCAAGCCGCGCGAGCGCGAGAGAATCAGCAAAGCGCCCGCGGCCAGTAACCAGCTTACCGAATATTCCACGCGGATGTGCGCGCGCCGCACCGACGCCAGCACCAACAGCAGCAGCAGGCCGCTCACAACCGTCAACGCATTCAAAAGGCGGTCCATCCGGATCCTCCGTTATGATTTTCCCGGCTTGATCGAGCGGCCATCCGGGCGCCGCCCCCGCTGGTCGAATTTGAGCACATTCACGAATACGCCGAGCAGTACGTGTACGATGTAGTAGATTGATCGCACCGCCGTGATCGACGAGCGCCCGGTGGTGCGAGGCCGCATCCGGCAAGGGATTTCCACGAAGCGGAATCGCTTGCGCTGTAATACCACCAGCGCTTCGATCTCCGGGTATTCCAGCGGAAAGCTCTTGCTGAAAACCTGCAGTGCGTTGCGGTTCACCCCCACGAAACCGGAGGTCGGATCGTGTACGCGCTGTCCCAGGATCGGTCGCAGCACCATGCGGAAGAAGCGTATTCCCAACCCGCGCACCGCGCCGGAGTGGGAGCCCTTCCCGTTCACAAAGCGCGACCCGATCGCCATCTCGCACCCCGACGTGCGCAGCGCTTCAAACACCCGCGGAATATCGCGCGCGTCATGCTGCCCGTCTCCATCCACCCGGATGACGTATTGATATCCCAGTTCGAAGGCCAGCTTATAGCCTGCCTGCACGCACCCGCCCAGGCCCAGGTGGTGCGGCAGCGGCAGTACCCGCGCGCCGGCCTCGCGCGCCACCGCCTGCGTGGCGTCCGCCGAGCAATCGTCGATCACCAGCACCGGCGTTCCTGGCATGGCGGCGTGGATGGTGCGCACCACGTCCCCCACCGCGGCTTCCTCGTTGTAGGCCGGCACGATGATCAGCAGCGATTCCATGGTCAAAGCTCTGCCACGCGCCGCGCCGAAATGGAATGCGAGCGCAGCAGCCGCCGGTAAATGTGCGGTGTCAGGCGCGCCGTGCGGCGGATCTCGCGGCGCTTGCGCCACAAAGCCGGCGCACTCCGCAGCAGCGCGCCGTGCGCCCGCAGCACGTAAAACGGCATGCGCCAGGCCGAGTCGCCCTCCAGCCGAAACCGCGCCGCGGCCCCGCGTCCGCGCAGCATGAACCGTAAATGCCACGCATATCGCGCCAGCGACACCAATGGCGCGCCGGCCAGCATGCGCGCCGGAAAATTCTTGGCCAGCACGAACAGCCGGTTGCGCTCCACATAATAAGCCTTCAGCCGCGAGGCCCGCCCCGCCGAGTGCGAATAATGGTGCTCCACCACCGCCTCCGGCGTGTAGAGGCACCGCCAGCCCGCCCAGCGCGCGCGCAACCCCAGATCGGTGTCCTCGCAGTAAAGGAAGAAGTCTTCGTCGAACCCGCCGATCTGTTCCAGCATGGCGCGCCGGTAAAGCGCCGCCGACCCGCTCGGCAACAGCACTTCCTCCGCGACCGGAAAAAACTTCGGCGGACGCCCGTGGCCGCGCTGCTTGCTGCTGCCGTCGCCACAGACCAGCATGCCGGCCGAATCCAGCGCGTCTTCGCCGTAGAGCCGCACCTGCGACGCGCACATGCCCGCATCCGGCCGCGCTTCCAAAGCCGCCACCAGGGCCGCCAGCCAGCCGGGATCGGGCGCAGCATCGTCGTTGAGCGTGGCCAGGTACCGGCTGTGCGATTGGCGGAAAGCGTCGTTGATGGCCGCGCCGAAACCCACGTTGCGCGGCTCTTCGATGACCCGCACGGCCCCCCGCGCCGCCCCGTTGCGCCGCACCGCGCCGCTGCCGCTATTGTCGACAATAATCACTTCAAAATCGTGCAGCGTCTGCCGCTCCAGGGCTGTAACGCATTCCTGAAGCCTGGCATCCGCGGCCAGCGTAGGGACCACCACCGTGACCAGGAGGGCGGGATTGAGCCCGCGCGGGACTTCAGTCCCGCCGTTCACGCCGGCATTCCAAGCGGTTCATCGGCGCTGCCGCCGTAAATATCCGGCACGTGCGCGTTCATCGCCCGCAAATGCATGCTGAGCTGCCCGCGGTGGTGTACCGTGTGCTTAATCCAGAAATCCATGTACAACACCAGCGGCAGATTAAAGGCGTTGAAGAAACTCACGAACGCCGCAAGCTTCTCGCCCGAGAGCATCGCAATCTTACCGGCAATCGGGGGCACGTGCGCATCGTAATAGGCCAGAATTTCAGCCGCTGTCGCGGGCGCCGGACCATCCGACGGATCTCCCTCGAAGCTGCCCGCCACGACTCCTTCGCCGAACCACTTCTCGCTGCGCACGATGTGCCACATCAGTTCGCGCGTGGTGCGGCCCTTCTCGCCCAGCTTGAAATCGAGCTGCGCTGCCGGAACGGCGGCCAGCACGCGCCGCGTGATGGGAACTTCGTTGCCCAGGCCTTGCAGGAAAACCATCGACAGTCCCTTAGCTTGATCGGGTGTAAACATGATGCCTCCTCGGGCCATCGTACAACAATGCGGAACACGGCGCGCGGCTGCGCCGTCCAGTACCAGGGGCGCGGCCGATCCGCTAATATGAAGCCGAGGGAATCGAATGAGCAAGAAAGACATCATCGTTCAGGAATTGGAAAGCGTGCCGGAAAAGGCCTGTGACGCTTTACTTGGCTTCATCCATTCCCTTAAATCCAGGGATGCCGAAGATGCGGCACCGGCTCTGCTGGCCGAGTCCGCCCTGATGAAGGACTGGCTCTCGCCCGAAGAGGAGGCCGCCTGGGCAGATTTATAAGCGGGACGTCGTCGTCCTGCACTTTCTGGCGATTCCAGCATCGTTCTTTACGCAACAGGCAGGGTTCGCGATAGCAAGTGGAAAGAGGCCGCGAACGCGGTCATCGCGATCCTGAACCAGCGGTAGCTCGGGACCCGACGGATCAGTCCGGGAAAGAATGACGCGCGACAACTTCCACACGCCGCACCCGGGCTTCTCCCAACGGCAATCAGGGCAACAGAACCGTCCACGCATTAACCAAAGTTCCGCCAGGACGATGACAGACCTCCGGCATTCCCCCGGCAGACCTGGGAAAAACGCCCCTGGTTGCATTCCCTGGCCCGCCATGCCAACTTAACGATTTCAAAACAATTCCGTCCAATCGCGCACAACCGCCAGCCACCAGCGACCAGCCACCAACCACGGCGCGCAAAGCGCCCCTTGCCAACCCAATGCCACTTACT
>PMVV01000289.1 GCA_003166475.1 Bryobacterales bacterium
GCCTTCCAACCGCGAAGAATCTCACGGGCCTGCTGCAAATTAAGCCCTATGCGATTAGCGCCCGCTTCCAGCATGGCGGCAAAACGAAAGTAATTACCAACCCGGCCGGAAGCCTTGACCCCCATGTTGGGGCCTACGGTGCGGCGAATCAGGCGGATGTCCTCGTACAGAGCGGAGGGATCGGGGCTGAATCCGGTGCAGGTTTTGACAAACGCCGCGCCCGCCGCCTGCACCACGCGGGAAGCGTCGGCCTTCTGTCTGTCCGTCAGGAAGGGAGTTTCAATAATAACTTTGACCACGGCTCCGCCGGCGGCCTTGACGACTGCGCGCACATCGCCTTCCGCAGATTTGAAGTCGCCATCGAGAAACACACCTATATTCAGGACCATATCAATCTCCGCTGCGCCGTCGGCCAGGGCATGCTCAGCCTCGAATACTTTGATTTCCGTTTTCACCGCTCCCAGAGGAAAACCAACAGGGGCAACCACCTTGACGCGGGAGCCCTTCAGGGCGGCAGCCGCGCGCTGGATGTGAGCCGTATTTACACACATCTGCCCATACCCTTCATTGCGCACTATCAGGGCCACCGCTTCAACTTCTGTGGGCGTGGTGGTGGGCGTGAGCAAAGCTACATCCAGCATCCCTTTGACTTCTTCAGCAGTCACGCTCATGGCTCTTATCCTCCGGCAAGAAACCTTATTTCGCTCGCATCGAGTTTAGCTGGAATCTCCTTTTTCGACCCAGCCGGAATTTCCATTTTGGACTTCCAACTCTCATTCAGTGTAAACCAAACCGCCATCCTTTGTTCCTGCGAGCCGCATTCTTCTTCCGGGAGCCGTTTTCGACCCCGCAAGACGGGGCTCCCGCGCTGCTCGCAAAACCCAAAGTCGCGAACTCCCGTCTTTTCACTGCCTTCCACAAACACCCCTCCGGCCCTCGCGTCCTGAGTTGCCCGGTTTCGCTGTATCATCACCCACCCGCTACCCGGTCGCCACCGCCAGCGCATCGATCCGCCTTACCATGCTCCCGAACAGCCGCCGTGTGAGATGGCTCTCGGTCAGCATCAGCCAGTAGTATCGGGCGTGCTTGACCAGCCTGCCGCCTGTCTTCACCAGCCGCTGCTGCAAACTGGTCAGCGACCAGTTCTCGATTTTCTTCGGTAGTGCCTGCTTTAGGGCTTGAACCGGATAAGCATCGGTAGGCTCAACGGAAGGAGCGCTCTGTCGGGCGGAGGGACGGTTGGCAGCATCGCTTGAGCCCTTCCGCGATAAGAGGGACACTGCATTGAAACCATGCGCATTCACCCGCTGCGCCAAGGCCGGCGGGAAGCATCGGGCCGGTCCACCTACCGCACACAAAGGAAAGGAATATCCGCAGGGCCGCGATTTGGGGAGCGGCATCCTGCCAAATGAAGGGTTGGCGATCTGTTCTTTCCAGAACACCTGCTGCGGTGATGCCGAAGCCGCCGCGATCGGTGAGCAAAGCTTCCCTCTCGTCGATGTGGGTCGTCTTTTCGATTGTGACTCTCCAGTCGAAGAACTGGAGCCTGATCTCGTCTTCGCGCTTTCCGCCGCCGCCCGGCAATTTCCGGATAACGCCATGTGCAAGGAAGTCAGGGAAATTCGGGATCACGAAAACCACCTTCGACACCGCGGTGGCGAGCGCACCCTGCGTGATGTCTTGAAGTGGCCGTAGCCGAATGGTTGAAGGGTCCACGGAAAACATCCTGCCTTTGAGGATTTGGCAGCGGACCGTGCACCCCGTCGAAAGAGGCGTGACTTCAGTTTCGGTGGTGAGGTCGAGACCAAAATAAGGCGACAGCTCGATTTCGAGTGACACGCGAGGACGGGGCGCGGCTGTTACATGCGCTGTCAAACTCGCCTCAACAGGTTCACCCCTAAGCCGGATTCGCGCCGCCTCACTCCCCAACACAATTGCCTGGTTTGGGGCGGGGATCTCAAAACATGGGTGCACTCGGACGCTTATCTTGGGTCGCGTCGACCTCGACGCCCTTTAGGATAGCCCGTTCTCCTGATCCCGCGCACGTCGCAGTCCATGTACCCACGCCGCGGCGCGGGTCCGCCGGGCGATGCCTTCCGGATGGCCGAAGTCGGCCGGGTCGCGTTTGCCATAACGCACTTTTCGCAGGTGCGCCATGAGCTGAGCAAATACAGTCTGACCGACATTCACCCCTCATTGTCGGCAATCGCAACCACGGTGTCGCCGTCGGCAGTGGGGGGGGAATTCGCCTGAAAAAGTTCAAATCGAAAAATCCAAGTCCGCCCCTAGCTGATTGATTCCGCGGGAGTTCCTGGCTGGTGGAAGATTTTAGCCGGACAGCAGTGAGCTTGTATACTGAGCAGCAGGGNNCGAAAGAACCGCGGCGAACGCGGTCATCAGAATCCATTTCGACTTCATTCGCGTGTGCTCCTTGAGGCGGAATGCCTCCACTGCCTCAGACGGCAGGCGGACAGTCGCGTTTCCTTTGTGAACCTGAGTTAATGATAAGAGCTGTTAATGTAGTGCCGACAGCTACCCGCCTCGATGTGGCCGGTGGCGCGGGGGCGATCATATACCATCGGACGTTCGGCCTCACGAACATCATCGTTGTCCATTCATGAGTCTCTTGCAAAGCTAAAGACGATGCACCTGCGCCGAATGCCGCGTTAGGACCTTTATCGTTGGATTGGGCTATACTTGCGGCGGGCGCCGGATGGTCCAATCACAGATTGGCAGGGCCTTAACTCGTCTATCGCTAGAATCCCCCACGCACGACCTGTGTGGCCGGCCATCGCTCGTAACGTTCCGACAAGGGTCAAGTAGCGGCAATCGAGCTTAGCTTGTATACTGAGCAGCAGGGAGCATTTCGCAAGATGACTCCAGAGCATCCCGCCAGTGGCGGGACTAATCAACCTGTCCATCTCCCGGACCTCCGGTCTTGGGGGTACACCAGCCTGTCATCCTTGTCGCTGATGACGAAGCCCTAATCCGAAATCTGGTCACTCTGCTATTACAGCACGAGGGGTATTTCGTTCTTTCCGCTGCCGATGGTCACGAAGGGCTGGAGCTATCGCGCAAGTACCCCGGACTAATAGATTTGGTGATTACCGACGTGCAGATGCCCAGGCTGAATGGCACCGACCTGTGCGCGCATCTGATCGAAGAGCGACCCGGAATCAGGGTGTTGGTAATGTCTGGTGCGGACATGCGCGAGATCGTCAGCCAAAATGCCAACATGCCGTTCCTGCCGAAGCCGTTCGATGGAGAGACCCTGAAGGCGAAGGTTCGGGCGATCTTGGCCCAGCCGGCGAGCGGTGCTGAGCGCGTGGCAGCGCCGTCCACCCCTGCCGCTGCTGGCTGAGGATGTGCCTTCGCGTACTCCCAAATACCCCCAGCGGCACGGCCATGTGCGGCGATATCGGAAGCTATTGAGCCGTGAAGACGCGATAACATATTAGCAATGCTTAAGAGACTGCTGATCGCCCTGTCGCTGTTGTGCGCGTCCCTGCCGGCCCAGGCTCCGCCGGACGATCTGCGGTTCACCGGGGACGGTCAGCTCATGCGGCCGGACAATTATCGCGAATGGATTTATCTGAGTTCGGGGCTGGCTATGACCTATGGCCCTATCGACTCCGCCGCCGCCCCCTCTGCCGAGCGCTTCGACAACGTCTTCGTGACGCCCGTGGCCTACAAAGCATTTCTTCAGACCGGCTCCTGGCCGGACAAGACCATGTTTGCCTTGGAGGTACGCTACTCCGCCAGCCAAGGTTCCATCAACAACGGTGGCCATGACCAGGAAGGCTTAGCGGGTTTGGAGATCCACGTCAAAGACGCGGAGCGTTTCTCAACAAAATGGGCGTTCTTCGAATTCGGCAACTCTCAACGGACAGCCAAGCCGTTTCCGGCCAACTCAAGCTGCCAGGCGTGCCATGCCAAGAACGGCGCCGTGGACGAAACGTTTGTGCAGTTCTATCCGACCCTAATCCCAGTGGCCAAAGCCAAAGGGACGTTGAAGCCATAGGAGGCTGGTCCAAACTCCAGCCATGCCCAGGCCACCTCGAGCGTAATGCCATCCACGAAAAGACGTGGAAACGTGTTTTTTTGGCGCAAAGTTACTAAACGTAAGCCCTGGTGTGCCCTCGGCGACCATGAATGTACGCACTGGCGTTTCTGACCGCCCGCGGTCACGTGACCGCATATCGTTACGATCAGAGGGCCTCGATCCTTCCAAACCGAGTCCGCAATTCGCCGGCGAGCGAATCGGCTCAACAGAGAACGACGTTTGGTGCGACTCGTGCAATGGCGATTAATGCACGACACCTGCATCGCGCCAGAGCGAACAATGCGCGCACGTGCTCGCTGTAAGTTTATTTTCAAAGGAGAAATGAAATGCTCGGTTTAGGATTGCTCGGGACCGTTCTCGTGATTGTGTTAGTTGTGTGGATCATTCGCAGAGTGTGAACGCCTACTCGTTGAGACTTCGCGCCGTGTCATGAAGAAGGTGGACAGTCAATTGGGAAAAGGCAGGGATCGGTAGACGGATCGTTCGGATTCGCGAAAAGTGCCAGTTGCCCGGAGAATCGTTAAGGATTTCATACTCACAGGCTGCCGCCCAGCGTCTTCAGCCCGCGCGCCCCGGCGCACCGCCGGATCGCCGCGCCGGCAGCCGCTTGGGTGCCGGTGTCGTGGTGGGCCAATTCGAATTCGTTGAATGAACGCCGGACGGCCACCTGCGGCACTCATGATTCATGGGATGCGCGAAAGGTAAGAGGATGACGCGCGAGACGATATAATGCGGATATTCGTATGCGGAAATTCGAATGGACGGAACAGCAACACAGTGTGTTCGTTCCTGAAATTGACCGCGATGCAACTTGCAGCGTGCTTTGCGAGGATCTGCTCCAGTTGCACAGAAAATAAACGGGGGCCAGTGGCCCCATTGGGAATGGGCGCCCCCGGTGGACAGACTGTACAGGAACTGGAACGCCCCAGACACACCCGAGCAGCTTGCCGCGAAGGATGACGCGCTAAGCTATTTCGTCGGCTGGGTTCCTCAAGATCAGGGAGTTGGCTGAGCCGCTCATCGACGCAGCATGCTCCTCATCGTGAATCCCGCTGGTATCCGCCTGAGGTACGGCCCAGCGCGTCAAGAAGCCAGGCGGGCGCGCCGTCCGCCACCGTAATGAATTCTGCCGTCGATAACTTCCAACACGAGGTCGGGGCCTGCGTCGTAGCGGCTGTTGTCAAACACCCGCACTTGGTCGAATTCTTGAATCGCCCGGCTCAGGTTCTTCATGCTTGCGCCATGTATCCGTCNNGTCAAGAATCCGTTGGCGCGAGCCTCATTCGCCTGCCTGAAAGGTAATGTCCGTCCGCAGAGTCGTCTCGTAAGCGAAGCTTCTTCCGTCGTGTATGTGGTCCGCGATGAACTGCTCCAGTTGCCTGCCGGCCTGGGTCCGCATCTCCGGGGCGATGCTCTGGTAGGAGCCGCCGTTCAGTTCCGCTGCTCTATCGTCGGCGTTGAAGGAGTCGAGACCGGTTTCCGAGACGGGGAAAAGGCTGGACTTGCCGCTGCCGGGTGGCCCGGCGACGACAATCATCCGGGGAGCGTGCATTTTGAGTCGGGCAGCATATCGGGCGGCATCTCTTTCTTGATGCGCCGTCCTTGAGAATCGATCAAGCCCTGGCGCTGAAGATCGGCGACAACCTTTCGGCGTCTGACGCGGGCCTTTTCAAGCTCCTGCTCCGTGAACCTCGCTCGCTGCTCAGGGTCCTGCAAATCGACGGCGTCCCAACCGATCTCTTTGGTTTCGTGTGCCATTGGCGTTTCAGCGGCGAACCGCAAGGCGAGCCCGGCCTGATCCAATGTTACCACCCGCGCCCCTACTGCATCGCGTAGGAGCTCAGCACCTTCATGTAATTCGCCCGCTCAAACGCCTGCGGCTGCGGCACGGCGTTGCGGCTCATACTCCCCTGCATCTGCTTAATCGAATCGTATTCGTGGTCGCCCAGCCAGATGAGTAACTCGGTCAGCATGGTATCCAAATAACTGATGCCCTTCTTCAGCAGAGCGGAAGTCATCATCGCGACTTTTGCGCCGGCCATCATGGCCTTCACCACGTCGGTCGCGGTGTGAACTCCGCCGGTCAGCGCCATGTCCGGCTTGATCTGGCCGTACAGCACCGCGATCCAGTGCAGCCGCAACAGCAATTCGTACTGGTTGCTCAGAATCAGGTTAGGCACCACTTCCAGCGCTTCCAGGTCGAAGTCGGGCTGGTAGAAGCGGTTGAACAG
>PMVV01000165.1 GCA_003166475.1 Bryobacterales bacterium
CTGGGCTGCTTGATTACACCCTCACCATCGAACCGGCTCCCATCCGGGGCTGCTTTAGCGTTTAGCACGTTTAGCAGTTTTGCATTGACACGATCCGATAGATATCCTAAACTGAGGATGGCTAGGTAGGGCTACGTTCTTCGTGGCTCGTTGGGTTTACACCCGCCTGGCTATTTTTTTGGTCTTTTTTGCCTCCGCCGAATCGAAGATATGCACCTGCTCTACGTTGACGAATCGGGCAACCCCGATGGCGCGGAGGACAAGTATTTTATCCTGGGCGGAGTGGCCGTGTTCGAGCGCGAGGTCTACTGGATCAATGAACAGGTCAATGCGATCGCCAGCAAGTACTTCCCCGACACCCAAATCGAATTTCACACACAGGCAATCGCCTCCCATAGAGAGGAGCCGTGGCATTCGTGTCCAACGGAGCAACGGAATCAAATCATCGATGAACTATGCAATACGATATCTTCGCGCCACGTGACGTTGTTCGGAATTGCGCTTGAGAAGGCTACGACGAGCGATCCACTTGGCCGCGCCTTTGAGGAGATCTGCAACCGTTGCGATTTGTTCTTGCGGCGATTGCATTCACGGGGCGACACGCAACGCGGTCTCATAATCTTCGATGAGAGTCGTTATGAGAACAGTCTTCAAACGCTGCTGGCTGAATACTGCAGTTGGCCGACCTGGTTGCCTACGCCGTTTTCCGCAGGTATGAGCGCGGGGATACGAGGTTGCTGGACAAGATTATTTCCAAATTTGACACAGAGGACGGTGTGATACACGGCTTGGTGCATCTCGCCCGGTCCAGCGGCACGTGCACTTGTCCCGCCTGCCTTACGCGGAGACCTCCTAGGATTTCCTAAACACTCCTACGCGTTGCAGGGGTAAGGCGGCGGGCGGGATGGTGTTGCACGTCAAAATGGTCTTCGATGGCGGTTTTGCCGGGTCCGGTGACGATAATAATGTTCTGAATTCCGGAATGCAGCGCCTCTTCCACACCATATTGAATGAGGGGTTTGTCGACCAGCGGCAGCATCTCCTTGGGCTGCGCCTTGGTGGCCGGCAGGAAACGGGTACCCAGACCCGCCGCCGGGAATACGGCTTTGCGGACTTTGGGGTTCATTACATTTACAGTTTGCTTCGTTGGTGTGGGAATAGCAACTGGCGTGGGGCTGCTTGATTAGCTGTGGGGCAGGCCATCGTNNCGCAGACGACAAACAACGATCGTCCGCGCCACGCCGGGCACCTGTACAGTTAGCGAGTTTAGCGGCTTAAATCCCTCAATCCTACCCCCCTTGACAACGGTCTTCAAGAATGAGTAACCTAACGCGACGTGCGTCTTTACGGCGCACCATTCCGGAGGGGGAGACATGTTCAATCGAGTGCGACTCTGTGTGTCGCTATTGTGCGTCGCAGCATGGGGAGTGGTTCACGGCCTGGCGCAGGTGCCGGTGGGATCCTTAAACGGCACGGCGCACGACCAGACGGGCGGTTTGATGCAGGGGGCCACCGTAACGGTGACCAACAAGGATACGGGACGGGCGCGCCAGGTGGTGACGGCCGCCGACGGGTCTTTCCATGTGGCGCCCTTGCTCCCGGGAAGTTACAGCGTGAAATCCGAAGCGCCGGGATTCCGGACACTGCTCGATAACGCCACGGTGCAGGTGGGCAGGGTGACCACAATCGAGCTGGCCATGCAGGTGGGCGCAGCCACCGAAGTGGTCAGCGTGCAAGGCGAAGCCGCTCAGATCGACTATGACAGTCACACTATAGGGGGCGTGATCACGCGCCAGGAAATCGAGAACCTGCCGCTCAACGGCCGCAGTTTCCTGAACCTGGCCATGCTGGAGCCGGGCGTGACCGTCTCGGCCAATAGTGTCGGCCAGTACAACCGGCTGTTCGATGTGAATATCCTGGGCGCAGGTTCCGGCAACGGCTCGGTGCGCATCACCGTGGATGGCGCCACCATCTCCGACTCGGTGACCGGCGGCACGCAACAGAATTTGTCGCAGGAAGTGGTGCAGGAGTTTCAGCTTTCCTCGACGAACATGGACCTTTCCAACGCCATTGGCGCCGGGGGCGCGATCAATATCGCGACGCGCGGCGGCACCAACGATTTTCATGGCAGCCTATTCTTCTTCGACCGGGACCACGACTTCTCGGCGTATCCGTATCTGCAGCGCGATCCCAATGAGCCGGCCAGTCCGTTTTTTGCGCGGCGCCAGTCGGGTTTCGAAGTGGGCGGACCGATCAAGAAGGACAAGCTGTTTTTCTTTTCCGCCCTGGAGCATACCAACCAGGTGGGGGTCTACAGCTCCGTTCCGAGCGACCCGCTATTTCAACAGTTCTCTTCGTATGCCGCCAGTCCTTTCCACGAAAACGAGATCAACGAGCGGCTGGACTGGCTCATCAGCGCCAAGCACAGCGCCACTCTGCGCTATTCGCACGACGGCAACAACGGCTATGCCCCGCCCGGCGGCGGCGACCTGCCGTCGGACTGGGTGGTAAACAAGAACTGGGCGGATTCCGGGGTCTTCGCGCTCACCAGTACGTTGAGTCCCAGCATGACCAACGAATTCCGCTACTCCTACACCTACTGGTCGAACTCCAACGAGCCACCCACGGCGGCCCAATGCCCTGCGCCCTGCCTGGGATTGGGAATGCCCAACTTCAGCCTCGTCGGCGTGTCTAACTTCACCATCGGGAATGCCACCAATGCCCCGCAAACCCGCGTCCTGCGGCGGCACATCTTCGCGGATAACATCAGCAAGACGAAAGGCACTCACTCCATGAAGTTTGGCGCTTACTGGGAGTATCAGATAGGCGTCGGGACATACGCTTATGCGGCTCCCGCGGCGGCCGAGCTGTATTCACCGGAGATCGTGCAGTATTTCAATTCCCAGGTGCCGGCGCCGTTTCAAATCTCGATTCCTTCCTCGTTCAACACCATCAACGACATCCTGCAGCTTCCAGTGGCCGGATTTGAGATGGGCGTCGGCGACATCAACCAGCCGCCTTCGTATGACCATAGCGCCGCCGATCATGACAATACCATGCACTTCTACTGGCAGGATGCCTGGCGCGTGAAGCCCAAGTTCAGCCTGAATTATGGGCTGGCGTGGACTTACGAAAGCAACGCGCTCAACTACGATCTGACCAAGCCCCAGTACCTGGCGCCCATCTTCGGCGCGGGCAATCTGGGGCACGAACTGCACCAACCGCACAATTTCAGTCCCATGCTGGGCTTTGCCTGGACCGTGGGCAAGGACAACAAGACCGTGATACGCGGCGGCGCCGGCATTTACTACGACACTATGAACCTGGAGATCCGACTGGAGGAGCGGGGCATGATCGGTCCGGCCGGCACTGGGAGGACCCTGCTGGGAGATAGCGTCTTCTTCCCGACCATCTCGGCGCTATACGGCTTCAGTCAGTTGCCGGGGCCGCTGCAGCCGACAGCGCTCTCCAGCCAACCCACCACCTTCACCGGGGCCGATCTGAACCAACTCGTCCCGGCGTTTTATGCCGGAGCCCAAGCCGAGCTTGGCCCTCCCGGCAACACCAGCCTGGCGGTTCGCAACATCAACATATTCAAGACTGGAACCGAACTGCTCGCCCAGAATTTCCGGCCGCCTTATTCCGAGCACGCCAGCATCGGAATCCAGCGCGAGGTGCGCACCGACTTGGTGGTCACCGCCGACTTCGTGTTCCGGCAATACCTGCACCAGATGATTCGCGACACGGACCTCAACCACTTCTACAGCGCGGCCGGACCTGTGATCCCGGCTTGCACCAGCGCGGCCCAAGCGTTGGACCCGGCCGCCGAATGCTCGACCGGCGTCATCCAGGCCATCGAAAGCGGCGCCCGTTCGCACTATAAGGGACTCCTGCTCAAAGCCAACAAGCGTTTCTCGCACCGCACCAGCGCGCAGTTGTCGTACGCATATTCCGACCAGGTCGGCTACAACGGCCTGGTGGACGACAACAACTGGCTGGCTTCCTGGGGGCCGCAAGCGGGCCACCAGATCCTGACCGGCTCCATGACCGTCGAACTGCCGTGGGGCATCACGGTTGCGGGCATCACCTCGTTCCAAAGCGTGGGGCCGATCGAGCCTTGCATATCGGGCGTGGATTTGAACGGCAACGGCGCGTACGCAGCGGGCGAAACCTGCGGGTCGCCGCTTCCGGGCATAGGCTACAACCAGCTCGGCATCAACGATGGAAAGGCCGCGCTGATTCAGGCAGTCAATGAGTTCAACCAGACCTACGCCGGGAAGACCACTACCACGGGCGTGATTCCGACTATTGCGCTGCCATCGAACTTTTCGTTGCCGCGCAGCTTTAACTCGCAGGACATTCGCGTGACCAAAGTGTTCAAGCTGGGTACCGAGCGCGCCAAATTGTCCCTCATTGGCGAGTGTTTCAACGTTTTCAATATCGCCAACCTGGGCGGGTACAGCTACAATCTGGGTTCGTCCGGAGCCGGATTAGGAGTGCCGACCAGCGCCAGTTCGAACGTTTTCGGCTCGGGCGGACCGCGCGCGTTCCAGTTCGCCGGCCGGTTCTCGTTCTAAGTTTGGAGGGCCGGTTCTCGTTCTAAGTTTGGAGGGCGGGCAATCCTGCCCGCAGCCCGCTTTCAGCCGGCTTCTGGCCGACGTGGATCTTTCTGCAAGACTGGCCGCAGGAGTGGACTCCTGCCCTACGTCACTCAGAGCGGATCGCCGTAATTGGGTCGATCCGCACCGCACGCAGCGCCGGCAGAAGACTGCCCAGCACGGTCATCAGCAAACAAAGTCCGATGGCGCTCGCGAAAGTGACTGCGTCGCCCGGCTTCACACCCGCCAGTAGCCCTTCCATCGCCCGGCCCGCGGCGTAGGCCAGCGCGATGCCCGGCAGCACGCCGGCGCCCGCCAGCAAAGCGCCCTGCCGCACGATCATCCCCACGATCCCGCCCGGCCGCGCGCCCAGCGCGATGCGCACACCGATCTCCTGCGTCCGCCGCGACACGGCAAACGACAGCAATCCGTGAATGCCCACGCCCGCCAGCAGAAACGCGATCGCCGCGAAGGCCCCCAGCACGCGCACCTGCGCCGCACGCGACGCGGTCTGCTCCTCCACGATATCCGCCATCGTGCGCACATCCGAGACCGGCTGCTCGGCATCCGCGCTGCGAATAATCCGGCGCACGGCCGGCAGCAGTGTCCCCGGCCCGGAGGCGGAATGAATCACCAGGTCCTTCGGCGCATAACCTATTACCCACCCATCCTGCACCTGGCGGTACGGAAGGTAGGCCTGCGGTTCGCTGTTCCGCTCCAGCCCACGGACGCGAATATCGCCAACCACGCCCACTATCATCCGGTCGTGAAACGCCATCATGAAATGGCGGCCAAGCGGATCCTGGTCCGGCCAATAGCGGCGCACAAAGGATTCGCTGACCACGGCCGCGAACGGCGCATCCAGGGTATCCGATTCGGCGACGTCGCGCCCGCGGTGGAAAGGAATCCCCATGGTGGCGAAGAACCCCGGCGTGACGAACCGCAGGCTGGCTTGATGCCCCCCGGATCGCTGCACTTCAACTGCTTTGCCATCCACGGTGATTGGCCAGATCCCGCCGCGCATTACCATTGGCAGAAAGCTGATATACGCAGCGCTTGAAACTCCCGGCAGAGCCCGCACCGCGGAGAGCACATGCGTGTAGAACCCAGCCCGGCGCACCGTTTCGTAGTACTTCGGCATCGGCAGCGCCGTCCGCAGAGTCAGCACGCCTTCCGTGCGAAAGCCGGGATCGGTGGCTTCGATCCGCCATAGCGCGCGCACCAGCAAACCCGCGGAGACCAGCAAAACCACCGAAGCCGCGACCTCCGCGACCACCAGGGTGGAGCGCAAGCGTTCCTTGCGCCCCCCGCCTGCGCGCGCTCCTTCCCGCAGCGCGGTGAAATCGGATTGACGGCAGGCTCGCACGGCCGGGAGCACGCCGAACGCGATCCCTGTCAGGCCGGAGATCACACCAGCGAAGATCAGCACGCGCAAATCGATGGATGGCGACT
This sequence comes from Bryobacterales bacterium, assembly GCA_003166475.1. Taxonomy (GTDB): domain Bacteria; phylum Acidobacteriota; class Terriglobia; order Bryobacterales; family Bryobacteraceae; genus Bog-159. The sequence goes on from PMVV01000165.1 coordinate 6,051, forward strand.
GTGCGATGGGCAGCGAAGCGGGCACCAGCCTGGCGAGCAACGGCACGGCGGCGGCCGCCACCAGCACGCCCAGCGCGCCTCCCGCCAGCGCCAGCACCAGGCTCTCGGTCACCAACTGGCGCACCAGGCGTTCGCGTCCCGCGCCCATGGCGGCGCGCACGGCCAACTCTCTCTGGCGGGCCAGCCCGCGCGCCAGCAGCAGATTCGCCAGATTGGCGCAGGCGATCAGCAGCACACAAATCGCCGCGCCGCTCAGCGCCAGCAGCAGCAGGCGCGATTGCTGGGACATCTCGTCGCGCAGCAGGTTGACCGAAGCCGAGGTCTCGCGATTTTCTTTCGGAAACTGCCGCTCCAGTTGAGCCGCCACTACCCCCATTTCCGCGCGGGCCTGCGCCAGCGAAACGCCCGGCTTCAAGCGCGCCACGACATTGAGGTAGTTATTGTTGCGGTCCCGGAAATCGTCGCTATGCTCCTGGAATCGCATGGGCGTCCATAGCTCGGCGCTGCGGCTCGGAAAATGGAAATCGCGCGGCATGACGCCGATGATTTCAAACGCCTCGTTGTCCAGATTCACGCGCCGCCCGATCACACCGGGGTCGCCGCCGAATACCGCCTGCCACAACTGGTAGCTCAGCAGCAGCGTTCCGGGGGCGCCTTCGCGGTCCTGGGCGGCGGTGAACAGACGCCCCATCGCAGGCTGGACGCCCAGCAGAGGAAACAGATCGGCGGTGATGGCCGCCCCTTCGAGCCGCTCCGGGTCGCCCTGTCCCACCAGGTTCACCGAAGTATCCCAGAAAGCGCCCATGCCCTCGAAGGACTTGCTCATGTGTTTCCAGTCGACGTAATTGGCGGGCGACAGCTCCATCTGCGAGTAGCCGGACTCCTTCTCCCAGAGCTTTACCAGGCGGTCCGGCGCGAAAAACGGCAGCGGCCGGATGAGCACGAAATCGGTTACCGAGAATGCCGCCGTGTTTGCGCCGACACCCAGCGCCAGCACCAGAATCGCGGTGAGCGCGAATCCGGGCGAGCGGGCCAGGGTGCGCGCCGTGTAACGGAGATCCTGCCGGAGAATGTCCCAGTGCACAGCCGCGGCATTGAAAAGAACCTCGAAGACGGTTGCGATCCACAGAACGGCCACCGCCGGCGGGCCCGCGGCGTCGCGCCTGCGTCGCGCCCAGATGGCGCGCATATCGTCGCCGTACTCCGCGCGGAAGGACGCCGGATAGAGCCTCAGAAGCAGATCGTAGAAGCGGATCATGCCGTCCCCGCCGCGAATCCGCGATCGCGCGCCATCTTGACCAGCAGCGTGAGCCGGCGAGCCTCGGCCCGCGCCACGGCGGCGCCGAACGGCGTAATCCGGTAATACCGGCGGCGCTCGTCATCCAGTTCCGGAGCGGGGCGATCCTGAGTTTCGACGACCAATCCTTGTTCGAGCATTCGCTGAATCGAGCGGTAAAGCGTCCCGGCGCTCAGCTTCAGTTCGCCCGCCGTGCGCGCGGCCACGTCCTGAATGATGGCGTAGCCGTGCCGGTCATCGACGGCCACGGCGAGCAGAATGTGGAAAGTTGCCGGAGGGAGGGGAAGCAGCGCCTCCGGCCCCGGAGTGTCTGTCATGGGTTGATTATAGCCGGACTGGATATATTGTCAATGGCTATAGTGCGCGTGGCGCCGCCTGCCTCGCCGGGACCCCACAAGCCTTTTGAGAGTATCTCCCGCGTAAACCCACTACCCGTTTTACAAATGGTCGATAAAGGCGGCTTGGCTTTCGGTTAAAATTACAGACGCGTAGTGTGGCAGATTCCAATTCCGGAGCGCGTCATCATGCTGGAAGCTTGCGCCTTGAGCGACAAAGGCTGCGTCAGGACAAATAACGAGGATTATTCCCGGATCGATCCGGAGATGGGATTGTACGTGCTGGCGGACGGCATGGGCGGCGCCAAAGCGGGCGAGCGCGCCTCGCGACTGGCTGTCGATACCGTTTCCGAAAGCATACTGAATGCCCAGAACAGGGATTCGCAGGCGCTGCTGGTGGCTGTCGAGGAAGCCAACCGGCGCGTGCTGAATGCGGCTGCGAACGACCCCGAACTGGAGGGCATGGGCACCACGCTGGTGGCCGCGCTGGAGGTGGGCGATGAGCTGCTGATCGCCAGCGTGGGCGACAGCCGCGCGTATTTATTGGACCACAGCGGCTTCCGCGCGATCACGGAAGACCAGAGTTGGGTTAACGAAGTGGGCCGGCCGCTGGGCCTTAACGAGGAGATTCTGCGCACGCATCCGATGCGGCATGTTTTGACTATGGCCATCGGGGCGGGCGTGGCGCTGGAGATTAATTATTATCACGACATCCGCCTGCAACCCGGCGATCTGTTGCTGATGTGCAGCGACGGGCTGCATGGCGTGGTGGAGGAACAGCGCATCGTGGCCATTCTGCGGGGCGGTGCGCCGAACCAGCCGCTGGAAGAGAAGTGCCGCGAGCTGATCGAAGCCGCGCGCGGCGCCGGCGGTCCGGACAATATTACCGCGGTGCTGCTGCGGGCCGCGTAGGGTGGCACAGGCTTCAGCCTGTGATTCGCCGCCCGATTCGGCCCCGCGCCCCGCCAGATCGGGTCTTATATGAATGCGTTTCTTGCAAGGGCGCTGGTTGCAACGTTTCCTTGTGTGGCGATGGCTCAGGTCGCCGTTCTGCAAATCAAGGTTCTAGAGGGCGAAGGCGCCGTGCATCCGGCCGGCGCGCGCATCGCACATCCCCTCACGGTGGAAGTGACGGACGAGACCGGACGGCCGGTGGCCGGGGCCGCGGTCAGCTTTCAGCTTCCGCCCGAAGGTCCCAGCGGTCTGTTCTCGAACGGATTGCGCACCGACCTGATCCTCACCGATGCGGCCGGCCGCGCCTCCATTCACTCGGTGCAGTTGAACCGGACCGGCGGGCAGTTTCGCATCCGGATTACCGCGGTGAAGGAGCAGGCTCGCGCGGGCGCGGTTTCCACTCAGTTCATCGGCGAGAACCGCAGTGGGGCGCCGGCGAATACCGCCAAGGCGGGTCCAGCCGCGCCACCACGGACTCCGGCTCAGGCTCCGCAGACGGTGCCGCAGACCATGCCGAAATCCGGCGAGATCACGCAGACGACGCCGGCGCAGGGGACGGCCAAATCCGGCGAGATCACGCCGACCACTACCAAGATGGGGTCCGGGAGCCATAAGAAATGGATCGTGCTGGCGGCCATCGTCGCAGCCGGCGCGGGCGCGGCGTTTGCGGGCGTAAGCCGCGCCAGTTCGGCGTCGAAGTCGACAGTTTCGAGTTCGGTGGTCAGCATCGGCACGCCCACCGTCACGATAGGCAACCCATGAGCCGGCCAGCCGCTTTCTTCGTGTTTTTGGCGGCGGCGGCATGCGCCTCCGCGCAGGTGACTCTGTCGACGGTCGAGGGCGGCGTGGTAACTCCGGCCGGCCAGGCGGTCCCATTCGGCTCGGTGTCGCTGGGGAGCGTGGCGGACGTCGAGTTTCAACTGACGAACACCGGATCGGAGCCGGTCCCCCTGTACAGTCTGGGCTTGGCCGACACCACGTATTTCTCAATGGCGTGTCCGCTGTCGCCCGACCTATGCGGCGGCGCGCCCGTTCAGGAATTGCCTATCACGATCAACCCTTCGGGTACTCTGGATTTCACCGTGCAATTCGAGCCGCTCCAACTGGGATCTCCCAGCACCATTCTGACGATCTGTGCCTTGAGCAGCGCGAACTGCACCGACCCAGGCAATACGATTGAGGTCTTCCTGACAGGCACGGGCGTGCCCCCGCTGACGGTGCTTCTCAACAATCAACCGCTGGGGGCCGGGGAAACTATAACTTTCAATAGCGTCCAGACCGGCTCGAGCCAGACCATCAAGCTGATGTTGGCCAATCGGACGAACCCGCCCATACCGCTCACCGTTCCCGCGATCCCTCCACTGACCGCCGGCGCCTTCAGCCTGGCAGGCAGCGCACTCTCGGGGCCGACCGTTGCGCCGGGTTCGTCAGCCGAACTGGATGTCATATTCGCGCCCACCGCCATCGGTCCGCAACAGGCGACCTTAACGATCGGACTGCTCACGTATCCACTGCAAGGCACGGGAGCGGCGCCGCCTCCGCCTGTTTTCCCTGTTCCATCGATCCAACTCACTCCAGCCACGCTCGCCAGCGCGCAACAAGGGAGTCTTTCGGTCAGCCTGGCGTCGGGGTCGGTGTCGAGCGGCAGTGGAACGGTGGCTCTCACCTTCCAGTCCGCAGTCAGCGGCGTCAGCGACGACCCGGCGATCGTCTTCGCCGATGGAACGCGCTCCGTCGCCTTCACCGTGGCGGAGGGGGCGTCGGCCGGGCAATTCGCCGCGGGACCGTCCGTTTCGTTCGGGACGGGCACCACGGCGGGCACCCTGACTTTCACCGTGACTCTCGGCAGCCAAAGCGCGCGAGCCAATGTCGCCATTCCCGCGGCGGCCATCGGCATCGACGCAGCAGTGGCGCAGCGCAACGTCGGTTGCGATCCCAGCGCCGTTTACTGCACGACTACCAACATCCAGCTTCAAATCAACGGTTGGGATAACACGCGGAGCACATCCCAACTGGTCTTCAGCTTCTTCAATTCCTCCGGCAGCGCCATCGCGCCAGGCAATATCACGGTGGCGGCCGGTTCCGCATTCGAGCAGTACTTCGCAAGTTCCGCCATGGCCGGAGTCTTTGGATTGACCGCGTTCTTTCCGGTGACCGGCAGTTCCGACGACGTCGTCGCGGCGGTGGTGCAGCTAACCAACTCCGTGGGCACAGTCGAAAGCGCCACGATCACATTCTGAATGTGGGGCGGGACTCCAGTCCTGCGACCGGCGTCCACGCCGGCGTGCGCGGCTTTTTTTCTTGCTTTTTTCAAACAGACGTTTTAAAATACTGTTTTATTCATGCCGGACCGGAACAGATCGCGCAACGGCGTCCCCCGCGACGCCACCGAAGCCCGCATCCTCGAAGCCGCGGGCCATGTCTTCTCCGAGACCGGCTTCCAGGCGGCCAAGGTGCGCGACATCTGCGCGCGCGCCGGAGTCAATCTCGCCGCGGTGAATTATCACTTCGGCGACAAACTGGGGCTTTATAACGAAGTGCTCCGTTACGCGGCCTGCGCGGCGGGAGACGCCGCCAACTTCAATCCGGTTCTGCCGGGCCGTACGCCCGAAGCCAAGCTGCGCGCGTTCGTGCTCGGCCTGCTACAGCATATGTATGGAGAAGAACGGCCGGCCTGGCCCGTGCGCCTGATGACCCACGAACTGGCGCAACCCACGCCGTCTTTCGATGGCGTGGTCGATCAGATCATGCGCCCCAGGCACAACGCCGTACGCGCGCTGGTGGCCGGCGTCATCGGCCGGCCGGTGGACGATCGCCAGACGCGGCTCTGCGCGCAAAGCATTCTGGGACAGATCATCGTTTATGCGCACGGCCGGGAAGTTCTTAAGAGACTGTGGCCGGACTTCCAGTTCACCCCCGAGACTCTGGAAGAAATCGCCAGCCACATCGCGTCCTTCTCGTACGCCGCGCTGAAAAGCTTCGCTCGGCGCAACGCGGCGGCAAAACCCAAACAAAAGCAAACTGCGAGGCAAATATGAAGAATCCCCCCCCGATCGATGCGCAGGCAGGGCGCGCCCGGACCGTGATCATTTTGATTGTCGTCCTGCTGGCCGCCGGCGCCCTCGTGTTCTGGCGTGTGGCGTTGGCCAAGCCTGACGGCTCCGCCAACACCATCGTCCTCAGCGGGCGGATTGAGGGAGACGACTCGGCGGTGTCGTCCAAGGCCACGGGCCGGCTGCTCGAAGCCAAGGTGCGCGAGGGCGACGTGGTCAAGGCGGGAGATGTTATCGCCGTCCTGGACGACCAGCAGTTGCGCGATCGCGAGGCGGAGGCCCAGGCCACCGTGGCGCAGGCCGAGGCGCGGCTGCAATTTGCCCGGCGGCAAATCGCGGTCCTGGAAGAGCAGTTGCAGCAGAGTTCGGTCGAAACCGGCCAGTCCAAGGTGGATGCCAACGGCCGCGTCAGCCAGGCGCAAGGGGAACTGGCGGCGGCGGAAGCCGAGTTGGCGCAGCAGGAAGCCGCCTATAAGCTGGCGCTGTTCGATAAGGACGCCTATACGCGGCTGGCGCAATCGGGCGCGGTGTCCGAACGCCAGGGCAAGCAGGCGGAGACCACGGCGGAGACCCAAGCGGCGTTGGTGGCTGCGTCCAAGCGCAAGGTGGAGGCCGCGCGCGGCTCTCTCGCTACGGCCCAAGCCACTTTGAGCAATCCGGACATACGCAGCCTGCAGGCGGCCACTCTGCGCCGGCAGATCGCGCAGCAGGAGGCTGACGTCGCCAGTGCGGCCGCCGACGAGCAACACGCGCGGGCGTCGCTGCTGGAGGCCAAAGCCAACCGCAACGATCTCGTCGTTACCGCGCCCTTCGATGGAACGGTGGTGACCCGCACCGCCGAACCGGGCGAAGTGCTCACCGCCGGTACGCCCATCGTCACGCTGCTCGACCTGCACAAGGTGTACCTGCGCGGATACATTCCCGAAGGGCAGATCGGACGCATCAAAGTGGGCCAGGCGGCGCGCGTGTTTCTGGATTCGAATCCCAAACAGCCGCTGGACGCCTATGTGGTGCGCATCGATCCGCAGGCCACCTTCACGCCCGAGAATACGTACTTTCGCGACGACCGGGTGAAGCAGGTGGTGGGCGTGAAGCTGGGATTGAAGAGCGGATTCGGCTACGCCAAGCCCGGTATGCCGGCCGACGGCGAGGTCCTGGTGGCGGGCGACGCATGGCCGCCGGAAAGCCATCGCAAATGACGGGCGATCGCCAGGGGGGCGCGGTGGCGCTGGCGGAACCGGCGGAGATCCGCGCGCCGGACCGCGTGGTCATTCATGCGCACGACCTGCGCAAGAACTACGGTCCCGTGGAGGCGGTCAGGGGCATCGATCTGGATGTTCGCGAGGGGGAGATTTTCGGCCTGATTGGTCCGGACGGCGCAGGCAAAACCACCACCTTCCAAATACTCGCCGGTATCATGGAGGCTTCCTCGGGTGTGGTGGAAGTGTTCGGCAAGCCCGCCCGCGAATCGCGTTCCGCGGTGGGCTACCTGACGCAAACCTTCAGCCTGTACCCCGATCTGAGCGTCAACGAGAACATCCGCTACGTGGGCGATCTGCGCCGCGTGCCGCCGAAAGAGATTGCCGGGCGCGGCGACCGCTATCTGCAGATGTTCGACATGCACCGCTTCAAGGACCGGCTGGCGGGGCAATTGAGCGGCGGCATGCGGCAGAAGCTGTCGCTGGTCTGCGCGCTGGTGGCGCAGCCGCGCGTGCTGCTGCTGGATGAGCCCACCACGGGCGTCGATCCGGTTTCCCGCCGCGAATTCTGGGACGCGCTCGCGCATCTGGCCGCGGACGGCCTGACCATCCTGGTGGCCACGCCTTATCTGGATGAGGCCGAGCGCTGCAACAAGGTCGCGCTGATGCATCTCGGCCTGATCCATCAGACTGGCACGCCCGCCGAATTGCGGGACAGTCTGGGGATGAAGCGGCTGGAAGTCCACACCGCCGATCTGGCGGAGGCCGAAGACAGGCTCACGGAAGCTGAAGATGGGGTGATTGGAGATGTCCAGCGGTTTGGCGACCGGCTGGACGTGATTGTGAAAGATCCCGAGGCTGGCCGTAAGGCGGTAGAGGCGACCCTGGCGAAGGCGGGGATCGCCGTGCGCGATATCCGGGTCGCGGACCCCACACTGGAGAACACCTTCGTGGCGCGGCTGCGCGCCATGGGGCAGGAACTGCACGCACCGCCGTTCCCCGGCCGGCACCCGCATCGCGATCTTGTGGGAGAGGTCGCTATCGGCGCGCAGAATCTGACGAAGCGGTTCGGCTCGTTCACGGCCGTGCACAATGTGAACCTGAACGTGCGCTACGGCGAGGTGTACGGCCTGCTGGGCGCCAACGGCGCGGGCAAGACCACCACCATCAAGATGCTGTGCGGGCTGCTCGAGCCCACCAGCGGCACGCCCCAACTTACGGGCGGGCAGGGCGGCATCCGGTCCGCGGAGGTGCGCGAGCTGGTCGGGTACATGTCGCAGAAGTTCTCGCTGTACGACGATTTGAGCATTGATGAAAACCTGGACTTCTTCGCCGGGGTGTATGGCGTGCCGGCCAGCGAGATCGCGGAGAAAAAAAAGTGGGTGCTGGATTTTTCCGGCTTGACGGGGAAAGAGCAGCAGATCACGGGGAGTTTGCCCGGCGGCTGGAAGCAGCGCGTGGCATTTGGCGCGGCCACCATGCACGAGCCCAGCGTCCTGTTTCTGGACGAGCCGACCTCGGGTGTGGACCCGCTGGCGCGCCGCGCGTTCTGGCGCATGATCAACCGGCTGGCGGATATGGGCACGGCGATTCTGGTGACCACGCATTATCTGGAAGAGGCGGAGCAGTGCAATCGCCTGGGCTTCATGGCGGGGGGAGAATTGGTGGCGGAAGGCGCTCCCAGCGCCATCAAAGCGCGGCAGGGCGGACACCTGCTGGAGTTGCGCGTGGACCAGCCGCAGCGCGCGGCAGACCGGCTGAAAGAACAGATGGAGCGTTGGCGCGTCTCGCTGTTCGGCGACCGGCTACACGTGATCGTGGATGATGATGTCGCATCCGCCGAAAAGCAACTTACCGAGAAGCTGCGCGACGCGGGCGTGGCGGTCCAAGAGGTGCACGAGGAGAACTACTCGCTGGAAGATGTTTTCATCGCGGTAGTGGAGAAGGCCCGCCAGGAAGGCAAGTTTGCCGCAGAGGACTAGCTGAAAGCTGAAAGCTGAAAGCTGAAACTTCATATGAGACGAATCTTCTCGCAAGCACGCAAAGAGCTGACGCAGTTGGTGCGCGACCGCCTGGCGCTGGCGCTGGCGCTGGTGCTGCCGCTGATCCTGCTGTTTCTGCTCTCGACGGCCATCTCGCTGACCGTGCATAACCTCCCGCTGGTAATTCAGGACCTGGACGATTCGTCCGCGTCGCGGCGGTTCGCGGACGCGTTTCGCTCGTCCCTTTCCTTTCACGTGGTTTCCTGGCCTCCGGATCGCAAGCCCGAGGATGCCCTCACGGCCAACGCGGCGCGCGGCGTACTCATCGTGCCCAGGAACTTCGGCCACGACATGGCGCGCGGCGCGAATGTCCAGGTGCAATTGCTGGTGGACGCCACGGACTCCAACACCGCCCGCATCGTGCAGGGCTACGTCAACCAGATTACGCACGCCTTCAACCAGGACTCCGGCGCCATGGCGGGCGCCATGCTGGTGGGCGCGCAAGTGCGGCTTTGGTACAATCCCGGGCGCGATTCGCCGAAGTTCTACGCCCCCGGAATCTTCGTGATGGGCATCTCCATGTTCCCCGCGCTGCTGGCCGCTTTGGCCATGGCCAAGGAAGGCGAGCAGAAAACCATTTTGCAGGTTTATGTTTCGAGCATTTCGGCGCACGAATTCCTGCTGGGCAAGATTCTCGCCTTCATGGTGGTCGCGGCCGGCGAATGGCTGCTCGGGATGACTACTCTGCTGACGGTGTTCGGCCTGCACATCGCGGGAGATCCGACGCCGTTGATGGTGGGCAGTGTGCTCTACGCGTTTTGCGTAGTCAGCTTCGGGACCTTCGTGGGCGCCGGTATTCCCAACCAGGCGGCCGCGATTCAGGCCGTGGCGCTGGCCGGTTTTCTGCTGGTCTTTCTGCTCTCCGGGTTGATCTTTCCGGTGGAGAATATCCCGGCCGGCCTGCGCTGGGTTTCCTACATTGTGTGGGGCCGGTATTACATCGAAATCGTGCGCGACGCCTTGTTGCAGGGCGGCGGATGGCCGGCCACGTGGTTTTCCGTCTTGATGATCGCGGTGCTGGGCGCGGCGTCTTACGCGATGGCTTGGAAGACGATGCGCCGCATGCAGGTGAACGCATGACGCACGTTGTGGGCCAGGTTGGCAACCTGCAGGCCGATTGTCGGAACGGCAACCAAAAGCGGCGGCCTGAGAGGCCGCCGCAGGCCACGGGCCTGCCCCACAAAAAGATTCTGACCAGTCGTCATACCTTGCAGGTGCAAGCATGAGCCGGCTACGCGCCCTGATGGGCAAGGAGTTCAATCAAATCCGGCGGGACAAGCGCATGGCGATTTCCTTGATCGTCCCGCCTACGCTACAGCTTCTGCTCTTCGGTTTCGCTCTCGATTCCACGGTGTCCCACTTGCGCCTGGGAGCGATCGACTGGAGCCAGACGCCGGAAAGCCGCGAAATGATTTCCACGCTCACAGAGAGCAAGAGCTTCCGGCTGGGCGGCGATTACGCCTCGGTACAAGATCTGGAAGCCGCCATCAGCCGGGGAAAGCTGGATGCCGGCATCGTGGTGCCCTACGAGTTTGCGCGCGATCTCAGGCGCGGGACGCCGGTGGATGTGCAGATCCTGCTGAACGCGGCCAACGCCAACACGGCTACCATCGCGCAGGGCTACGCCGAGGGTGTGATCCTTTCTTACAACCAGACGTTGGCGGGGGAAGGCGTCCGGCCCAGGATTCGCGCGCTCGGCGGCGCTCCACCGGGGCATCGCGGAGTGGTGGAAACGGTGACTGCGTTCTTATACAACCCAGGCTTGGTGAACGCCTGGTTCATCGTTACCGGGACGTTTGGCGTGTTGCTGATCCTTAACGGCTCGCTGCTGGCTGCCACCGCCATGGTGAAAGAGCGCGAGCGCGGCACCGTGGAGCAATTGCTGATGACACCGGCCAGCACCACGGACATAGTGGTGGCCAAGATCGCTCCGCTGTTCGTGCTGCTGATGGTGATGGCTACGTTAGCGATCGGCATCATGCGGCTGTTTTTCGCGGTGCCGGTGCGCGGCAACCTGCTGCTGGTCGCGGCGAGCGCGGGCCTGTGCATCCTGTGCGGCATTGGCATCGGCACGTTCGTGGCGACGTTTACCAAGTCCGCGCAGCAAGCCATGATGACGGCGTTCTTCATCAATCCACCGCTGGCGACGCTCTCTGGAGCTACCACGCCGGTGGAAGCCATGCCCTCCTGGATGCAACCCGTTACCTGGCTGAACCCCATCCGCCATTTCACCATCATCGTGCGCGCCACGCTGATGAAGGGCAGCGGCGTCGACGTGCTTTGGCCCAACTTTCTGGCGCTCATCGGATTCACGGTAGTGCTGGTGTCGCTCAGCATCTGGCGTTTCCGCAAACAACTTGGATGATAAACAGATGACCAAACGTTATTGCGCAGTTCTCTGGCTCGGGCTGGGATCGATTCTCCAGGCGCAGGCCCCACCGCCGCAGGGTACGCCGGCCGCGCAGTTGCCCCTTTCCGGACGCCCCGGACAGGGCGGCTCGGTGAACACGGTCGAGACGCCGGTGCCGGGCGTCACGTCCAGCGTCAACACGCTCAACACGTCGGTGCAGGTGCAGGGTCCTTACGCCGGCAGCGTGGCGGGAAGCGCGAAGCCCTTCAACGGCAAGCTGTCGCTGCGGGACGCGGTGGCGCGCGGCCTGGAATACAACCTGGGCACGGAGGGGCTGACGCAGGCCATGCGGCAGGCTCGCGGACAGGTCCGCGTGGCGCGCAGTTCCCTGCTGCCGAACGTGAACGGTTACCTGCGCGAGGCGGTGCAACAGACCAACCTGGCGGCCGAGGGCCTGCGCATCCATGTGCCCATTCCCGGCTTCACCTTTCCCACCATCGTGGGACCGTTCAACTACTACGATCTGCGCGCCACGCTGACGCAGACCGTGGCGGACTTGACGGCGCTGAACAACTACCGCTCCGCGCAGGAACTGGTGAAGGCCAACGAGGCCGCCTTGCGCGACGCGCGCGACTTGGTGGTGCTGGCGGCGGGCGGTGCCTATCTACAGGTGATGGCGGCCGAGGCGCGCGTGCGATCCGCACAGGCGCAGATCGATACGGCGCAGGCGCTCTTCAAGCAGACGCAGGAACGGCGCGCGGTGGGGCTGAATCCGCAGATCGACGTGAACCGCAGCCAGGTCCAGTTGCAGACCCAGCAGCAGCGGCTGATGTCGCTCCAGAACGACGTGGCCAAGCAGAAGATCAACCTGGCGCGGCTGGTGGGACTGCCGGTGAATGACGGCTACGAAATCACGGACGATATCCCCTATTCACCTGCGCCCGATCTGACCATCGAGCAGGCGCTCAAGCAGGCGCTGGAGAATCGCGCCGACCTGCAGTCCGCCGAAGCGCAGGTGCGCGCCGCCGAGCGTACCCGCAGCGCGGCCCGCTGGGAGCATCTACCCTCGCTGGCACTTTCGGCCGACTATGGCGCTATCGGCATCAATCCGGCGCAATCGCACGGCACGTTCACGGTGGTCGGCACGCTGCGCATCCCGATCTGGCAGGGCGGGCGGACCGAAGGCGAAGCGCAGGAAGCGGACGCCGCTTTGGGGCAGCGCCGCGCGGAGCTGGAAGATGTGCGCGGCCGGATCGAAGCCGACGTGCGCAATGCGTTTCTGGATCTGAAAACCGCGGCCAGCCAGCTCGAAGTGGCGCGCAATAACCAGCAGGTGGCGGGCGATACGCTGCGGCTGACCCGGCAACGCTTCGAGGCCGGTATTGCCGACGCGGTGGAAGTGACCCAGGCGCAGGAATCGGTGGTATCGGCCGATCTCGATTACATCACCAGCGTGTTTGCGCACAATCTGAGCAAAGTCGCGCTGGCGCGCGCCATCGGGCGGGCGGAAGAACGGCTGGGGCAGTTCCTGAAAATGCCTTAAAGCTGTCAGCTATCAGCTATCAGCTTTCAGCTTCAGACCCGCCGCCGCGGCTGGAGTGAGAGCTGAAGGCTGACTGCTGAAAGCTGATCGCTGAAAGCTTATCGGCTTTCCTGGCGCAGCCATTCCTTAAACGCGTCGTGATACAAGACAATGCCTTTGCGCGAGTAGCGCAGGTAGCCCTCGCGCCGGAATTGGTTCATGTAGTGCGTGACGATCTCGCGCGAGGTGCCCACGTATTGGGAAAGCAGCTCATGCGTGAACGGCGCCAAACGCACGGAGCCATCCGGCTCGGGCGTGCCCAGCCGCTCGCTGAAGCGGATCAAGGACCGCGCCAGCCGGCGCGCGATATTATCCACCGAGAAGCTTTCGATGCGCTGCCCGAACTCGATGGTCCGCTGCGCCATTATCTGCAATAGCGCCACGGCCAAGCGGGGCCGCTTGGAGACGATGTCCTCGATCTCCGCGGTGCTCCAAGACATCAACCGGCTGCTTTCCATGGCGGTGGCCTGTTCGGCGCGCTCCGGGAGACGAAGAAGCGCCGGTTCACCGAAGAACTCGTCGGTTTGATAGATGTCCAGGATCACCTGACGGCCGTCGCCAGCCAGGCGGGAGACTTTGACCTTGCCCTCGATTACCAGGTAGATGCTGGTGGAGGGTTGATCGTCACTGTAAATGCTCTGGCCTTTCTTGTACTCCAGGATGCTGGAACACGGCAGGTGGGCCAAGGGATCTTCCAACGTTCTTTGGGGTGCGATCACCCTCGCGGTGCTTGCCATTGCCATTGCCATACTCATTCCTCCATGCGCTTGTGGACTTGGTGTCATTTTGGTTGCCCCTCCGATGCGGGAGCGCAGGTATCGGAAACAGTTTCGACGCTCTCGACGGTCATGACAGGGAGCGGTTCCGCCTTCGCAAGCACTCCCCGTACTGTCACTTTGTGCCCCATATGCCTGGCAAAATTATCCTCAGGCGACCCAGCCGCCGGCTGCAAACGGGCGGTGGGCTGGAGATTGCTATCGTTGGTCAGCACGTACTGACCGTCGCGCTCATCCACGCAGCCGGTGAGAGAAGCCTTGGCGGCAGGCCGTGCCTTGCTCGTCTGCGGCGGGGCGGCTGCCACCGAAACAGCGAACATCAGGAATACCAACACGTTCCGCATCCGATTTTCCCTTCCGCGCGCTAGTGCACTTGGCGTGCCAGATCGCACAGTCGTTACCGTACGGCGTAATACACTGTAGAATCTTACCCTTGGTCCAGTTTCGCACGAAAGCCGGCTGGCGGCGCTTGTGCAAACCTTGCGCTAGTGCAGGTAATTTCTGCCGGGTGGCCCGCGCGCTATATCATGTAAGAACGCATCATGCGCTATTTTCTGCTGTTTCTGGCACTCCCCGTCTGCGCGGCTGAATACTCGGCACCCGCTGGAATCCGGCCCGCCTTGCGCCGCCCCGGCGCGGCCAGCATCCTGCCGGGCGGGCGCATCATTTCGCCCCTTGGCCATCAGTACGTGACGGGCCCCGGACCCTTCGGACTGGCCATCAGCGCCAGCGGCAAGACCCTGGTATCGGCCAACGGCGGGCCGGACCGCTTCTCGCTGACGGTGCTCCAGCAGGAGAAAGGCGGCGCGTGGCAGGTGCGCCAATTGCTTGCGCCCAAGAAGAAGAAGGCGAAGGAGGGCGAGCGCGACGAGAAGAGCGACGATCAGTGGCACAGCGTCTTCATGGGGCTGGCATTCGCCACCGAACATAGCGTCTATGCATCGGAGGGCAACTCGGGCCGCGTGCGGCTGGTCGATTTGGCCGCCGGAGAGGCTAAGAAGATCTATGACTTGAACCGCGACGGCTTCGCGGACAGCTTCACGGGCGACCTGGCTTTCGACGCCGATCGCGGCGTGGTCTACGTGCTGGATCAGGCCAACTTCCGCCTGGTGGCGATCGATGTGCGCAAGCAGCGCGTCTTATCGTCGGTGCGTCTGGGACGCCTGCCTTTCGCGCTGGCGCTCTCGCCGGACAAGCGCACAGCCTACGTCACCAACGTCGGCATGTTCGAATACCAGCCGCTGCCGGGTCTGGATGCCCACAACCTGCGCGAGACCGGCCTGCCGTTTCCGGCTTTCGGATTCCCGTCGCTGGAATCGCGCGACGGCGCGCGACGCGAGACCGGCAAAGGGCCGGTGGACGTGCCGGGTTTGGGCGATCCCAACGTGCGGGAAGCCAATTCGCTGGCCGTGGTGGATCTGGCGGACCCGGCGGCGCCCAAGATCGAGACATTCATCCACACGGGGCTGGCCTTCGGCGAAGGGACCGATGGCGGCAGCAGCCCTTCCGGCGTGGTGGCGACCGCCGATCGCGTGTTCGTCTCCAACGCGCATAACGATTCCATTACCGTGATCGATGCCAAGACCAACAGCGTGACCGGGCAGATCGACATTCGCATTCCGGGCCTGGACAAGCTGCGCGGCGTGCTGCCCATCGGCATGGCCTACGACGCCGCGACCGGCTGGCTGCTGGTGGCGGAGGCGGGCATCAATGCGGTGGGCGTGGTCGACACGCGCGCATCCGGGCAAGCAAAAGTCCTCGGACATCTGCCGGCGGCCTGGTTTCCCAGCCGCGTGCTGATCGATCGCGACAACGTGTACGTGGCCAGCGTGAACGGCCAGGGTACCGGCCCCAACGTCTGGCAGACCGCGTTTGCTTCCGGGGAGGCCGGCGCGGAAGGCTTGACTTGGTCGGGCACTTTACGGCGCGGCAGCATTGCGTCTTTTCCGCTGCCGGATGCCGCGGCGGTGACCGCCGGGACCGGGACCGTGATGGACAACAACGGCCTGAACCCGCGCGGGGAGACGCCTGGCCCAGGGGGCGCCGCGCTGCCCAGCGGCGTGAAGTACGTAGTGCTGATCGTGAAAGAGAACCGCACCTACGACGAAGTCTTCGGCGATATCATGCGTCTGCCGAGCGGCGCGACAGTGATGGGTGCGCCGGGGATTGCGCGCTTCGGACAGGCGGGCCACGCGACGGGCAAAGGCAATCGCCTCAGCCTGCAGCGCGTGAACGTGACGCCGAATCACCATGCGCTGGCGCTGGGCTGGTCGTTCAGCGACAACTTCTACGCCGATTCGGAAGTCAGCGTGGACGGGCACCATTGGCTGGTGGGCGCGTATCCCGACGCATTGACCGAGACTTCGTTCCGCGCTTCCTACGCGGATGGCCGGAATTTCCGTTTTCCGACGACCGCGCCGGGGCGGCTGAGCTACGCGGAAGGCAACTCTTCGGTGCATCCGGAGGAGCAGCCCGAGGGCGGCACCATCTGGCATCACCTGGCGCGCCACGGCATTCCGTTTCGCAATTACGGCGAGGGATTTGAACTGGCGGGCGGCGACGAAGGACAAGGCTACAAGCCCACCGGCGCGCGCTTCGTGATCAATGTGCCCATGCCCGATCCGCTGTACCGCAACACGTCGCGCGAGTATCCGATGTTCAACATGAACATCCCGGACCAGTTTCGCGCCACGCAGTTCATCCACGAGATCGAGGAGAAATACGTGAAGGGCGGCGAACCCTTTCCGCGATTCATCTATATCCACCTGCCGAACGATCACATGACCGAGCCGCGCCCCCAGGACGGCTATCCGTACGAGGGGTCCTACGTGGCGGACAACGACTACGCGCTGGGACGCATCGTGGAGTTTCTGTCGCTGACGCCGTGGTGGCGCGAGATGGCCATCTTCGTTACCGAGGACGACGCGCAGGGCGGGCGCGACCACATCGACGCGCATCGCACGGTGTTCATGGGGATTGGGCCGTATTTCAAGCGGAACTACGTGTCGCACGTGAACACCAGCTTTCCGGGGATGCTGAAGACCATCTTCCGGCTGCTGGGATTGCCGCCGCTGAACCTGTTCGATGCGGTGGCCAGCGACTTGAGCGATTGCTTCACGAGTACGCCCGATTACGACGGCTATCAGGTGAGGCGGGAGGATGCGCGGCTGTTCGATCCGGCGGCGGCGCGGGAACCGCTCGATCCGCGGCCGTCGGTGAAGATGGACGATCCGGCGGAGGTGGTGCGGTAGGGGGCTCGCTGCTGAGCGGACGAGGGGGCGATCCGGGTTGGCGGCTTTTGTGCATTTTTATGCAGTTTTTTTTGTGCATTGACATTGGTTCGACGGAAAATGTGCCAACCGAACCCAAAATGAGATTTGAACAGGGTAATGCGTTGCGGGTAAATAGGTTATATGGTTCCACCCCGCGAGAGTCGTCCCGCGCGGGTGAAGTTTTCAAAGAACCGGCAGGCGCAGCTTGCAGAACGCCGATGGCGAGTGCATGGCGCCTGAATTTCGGGCGTGGCTGTTGGGGCCACCCGGAACAACAATAGCACGAGCGCCGGCGGGTGGAGGGGGATTGCGGCGGTTTCGCGTATTGTTTTCATTCGATTAGGCGGGATTGGCGGGCGGTGATTGGCAGTATGGGTTGGTAGCTCATTCCGCAGCGGTATGGGAGGTTAGGTGCTGCTCGGATTGGGATCGCTGCCGCAGTCTGGCGGTGGCAAACCCGATCCGGCGTTTTGGGACGTTAATGAGCAATATCGTACATGAAATGAGGACCTTAGCTCTGGGTGGCGGGGGCAGCAAGCCTAAAGTGGAGTTCGCGAAGTTCCGCGCAGAGTAGTGTAAAGTTGCCGCGTTAGGCAAGCGGAGCAAGAGGCATAAATGAAGCAGATTTCAAGATAAAGGCCAAGTGCTCTTCTCGCAGGGCGACCCCAGCGGATGCCGTCTTTTCGATCCAGAAAGCCAGAGTTTAAGCTCACCGTCGTCTTCAAACAGAATAAGGAAGCGGTCATGCGATTTTGACGGTTGGTGACTTTGTAGGCGAGGCGTGCTTGGTGGGCCCACCGCCGGCACGCATGGCAACTGCATCCGCCATAACCGGGCAAGAGCTATGATCATCTCACGGTCCGACTGCACTGAAATCCGCATTCGAAGCCCGGCCGGCCTCGCCGGAATCTCGTCGATCAACTGGAGTTGGAATGCCAAGCCGGACGACCATTTTCGCGAGGCGGGACTGGAAGTCCAGGCCCAGAGGGCTTCGGCGAGGGCGGCACCGGGATCTACACGCTGGATTGCGAAACGCCGCTACTCCGGTTTTGCTTCGAGCAATAAATGCTTCTCGAATTGGACATCCAGCGTGGCGGCGGGTCCGCGGACCGTTCCCAAATCCTTACCGTCCACGTAGTCTGTAACGCGGTAAGCGCGCGGGGAAAGGCCTCGCAACGTAATTTTGCCGCTCCACCTAGGCGCATAGAAGGCGTAGTACATACTGCCGTCCTTGCTAACCGCGTGCGTCTCCGGCCGGTCAAAACCGATGTCGTACAGAGTTCCGAGGTACTCTCCGCGCGAGAGCATTTTCTCTTTATAGATACGAATCCACTTTTCGAAACTCCTCTCGCGTGCCGGCGTAAGGTCGCCCCGCTTCCTCTGGGCCGAGCCTTCCGGCCAGGTGAAGTTGGTTCCCACGACGCCGCCCAGACCGATGGTGGAGGCGAAATCGTCCTTCGTCATATCGACGTGGTCGCCGAAGTAGGCTACCCGATCGCCTTGGAGAGCCTTGAGCGTCTTGCCCTTCGTGCGTACCTGCCATGCCGACTCGGGGTCGGACGCAACCGACATGTTCAGGAACGGCAGAGTGAAGAAAGAGTAGGATGTGCCGCACGGGCAAAACTCGACCAGCGCATCCGGCTTGGTCTGCCGGGCGGTCTCGTAGAGGGCCTGGAAGAACTTGGGCATTCCCTCCACGGAATCCTCCGGCCGCGCGTGCTTGTGCGCGGGGTTGTAGCATGGAGGCGCTCCGTTCATGTGCTGGCCGTCGAGCTTCAGCCCGTCGAAACCCCAGTCTCCGAGCGCCTTCACCACGAAGGCCGTGTGGTAAGCCGTTACTTCCGGATCCGCGGGACACAGATACCACGAGTTCCAGTAGGAAATCTTCCGCTTGCTGCCGTCCGCATTCAGCAGCAGCCAGTCCGGATGATTCCTGACCAATTCCGTACCCGGATCCGCGGTCAGCGGCGCCCACCACAACTGGGCCTTGAAGCCTTCGGCGTGGATCTTGTCCACCAGGGCCCGCATATCGGCGTCGCCCTGTGGAAACTTCTGCGGCTGGAGGAACCAATCGCCCTGCGCGGTCTGCCAGCCGTCATCCAGCGTGACCCAGGTGAAGCCCAGCTTTTTCACGATCGGAAGCGCGCCGTAGACCTGGCTGGGCGTGAACTTCCGGCCGTATCCCCAGGCGCACCAGATGGGGCCGAACGCGCTATCGGGCGATGGGTCAAAATGAATGCCTTGCGCAATCATCATCTCGCGGTAATCGCGCAGCGTTTGAAAGTAGTCGCCTTCGTGGACGGCGACGAAGCTGCGAAAGGTTTTCAGGGTCGTGCCGGGCTTCAGCGTCCGATTCTGCTTGAACTCCACCGCCACCGAGGCGCGGCCCGGGCCCTGTTGGGTCACCGGCAAAGAAACCAGCTTCGGCGCCATTTCCAGGAGCCCCACGCCGATGCCGGCGTCGCGACACCATACATCGACGACCGGAGTGCCGCCGCCGTAATCTGGCGCGTTCATGCCCAGGAAGTTTTCCTGTTTGAAACCCGGCTTCAGCGGCAGTACCCAGTCCGGCCGCTTCTCGTAGGAGCCGCTCTGATACGACCAGAACGCCGGTTGCGCGGCTGAAGGAGGAGCGCCGATGGCATGATGCTGGTTGGTCCAGCCGCTCACGGACAGATCCGAGCCTCCCGTATTGGTGTATGCGACCTCGAAGATCGCTGTGCGCGGAAACGCATCATACACCGTGACGGTCAACACTTTTTTGAGAGACGGAGCGATGCCTGTCAGGATCGTCCGGGAGCCTGACCCCAACCGATCCCGGACGGGCCCGTGTTTCTGTTCTTGCAAAGAGAAGTCGGTGACATCGCGTCCGGATACGCGGATGAACTCGGAAGGGGTGAAATCGCCGATGACGCGTTCCTGCCCAGCCAGCACGGCCACCACACGGCTGTGCATGTTGCTGTCGAACTCTATGCGGATATTCTTGCCGTCTACGCGCGCGCCTTCCGCGGCGAGACACGGGGCGCCCGCGCAGGCAATCACAACCAGTTGCAAGAGAACTCCGTTCGCGGTGGTCCTTTTGGGTGTGGCTTCGTGGGACATCGGCGATGTACGATGAGCGCGCCCGGTGCGGCTCAATAATAGAACTTCAAGCCAAACTGCACCTGGCGCGGCGCGCGCGCGGCCGTGACATAACCGAAAGAAGGCGTGCCAAACACGGTCGCGTTATTCGAATTCTGCGGCCCCGGCTGCGCGAACAGGAAGTTCGGGTGGTTGAAGATATTGAACATTTCCGCCCGGAATTGGAACCGCCTGTGTTCGCCGACAGGGAGATCCTTTTGGAACGACATGTCCCACGACTGCAGGCCCGGTCCGCGCACCGTGTTCTGGCCGACGTTGCCGAACGAGCCGTAGGCCGGGTCGACAAATGCGCAAGTGTTGAAGAACGTGCCGGGGAGGCAGGGCTTGCCGTTGGGGTTCTGTCCCACCACCGCATCCGGCCGTTGCTGGCCGTCGGAGTTGGCAAAGTTGCCATTGGCATCGGTCACGGTGTACCAGGTGCCATCCGAAATAGTGGTGACACCGGAGAATTCCCAATCCCCAAGCACGGCGTTGGCGAATCTGGACGCATCCGGTCCGAAGTGCCTTCCGCGGCCGTACGGCAACTCCCAGATGTAATTGAACACCAGGCGGCGCCGGACATCGAAGTCCAGATTGCCGTGCTCCCATTCGGGGTGCTCCCACCACCGGAAGGCGTCGTTGTTCTGCGCGCCCAGATTGGCATTGGACGCGTTGCCCAATGCATGGCCCCATGTGAAATTGGCGAGCAGGCTAAGCCCTCCCGAGAAGCGGTGCTGAAACTTGGTCTGCAGCGCATCGTACTCGGAGTTGCCCGCCGTATCCAGATAAGAAATGCTGGTGTCGATCGACGGGAACGGACGCCGCGGCGCGTAAGGCGCACTCGGGTCGGCCGTCGGTGCGGCTTGGTTGACGTTGCCGAAGGTGTACAGCTTGGTACCCTTCGAGCCTACGTAGGCAACCTCCAGCAGGCTGTTAGCGCCGGCCTGATATTGCATCGTGAAATGCCATTGCAATACGTAGGGCGTGCGCATGTAGGGGTCCATCGAGAACAGCGTGGGCGTGTTGGGATCCACCAGGGAGTTGGCCGGGAATCCTTGAGACAAGAAGCCCAGGCCCGGCACCGAGCAATCCAGTGCCGCATTGGCGGAAGGCAGTCCACAAGGCGCGGCAAAGGTCTGGCTAACGAAGTACGGCGGATTGAAGCCCTGGCTGGGATTCGAGTACGGGCCATTCTCCGAGGCGTTATAGAACATGCCGAAAGCGCTGCGGATCACCAGCTTCGGAGCGGCCTGATATGCGAAGCCGACGCGCGGGGCGAAGTTGTTGAAGTCGGAATGCACCAGGCCGGCGGGCGCGCTGTGATTGACCTGCAACAACTGCGCAAAGGTGGGGGTGAGGGTCACATTGCTGGCGGCGGGAATATCCAACAGTCCCGTGAGCGGGTTGAAGTTGGCCTGCGAGTCGAAACGTTCCTTGACAACTCCGAAAAACTCGTAGCGCAGGCCCAGGTTCACGGTGAGCTTATGGTTCACTCGCCAGTCGTTCTGCACGAATACCGCATAGTTCTTGCGCGTGTAATCCACGTTATGCAGGTTGTTGATGCCGCCTCCGTCCGGCTGTCCCGCCAACAAGGAAGCCAGCCCGCTGCCGCCGGTTCCGGGCTGGGCCGGATTGTCCGTATACACAGGCCCAAAGCTCAAATAACCACGGGAGGCGGCGGGTTGAAAAATGGTGAACTCCTCCGGCCGGAAATCCCCGCCGAATTTCCAGGTCTGCCCGCCGCGAATCAGGGTGACGGTATCGGAGAGCGAGTAGGTATTTTGGATCTCGAGAGAGGGAAGATAAGTCGGGCTTCCCAGGTTCGAGGCATCGCTGAAGGTGAGCTGCGGCAGGCCTCCGTTATCGGTGCCCTGCGAAAAGGGTACACCCGGAAAACCGACCTGGGCGGCGACGTCCGTGTTGGAGTTCTGCTGGAAACGGCTGGCGCGCAACCGGTTGTACCCCAAGCGCAACTCGTTCACGCGCGTGGGGCTGAAGATATGCGTCTCGCTGATGGCTGCATTATAGCCGTCGAAATTCTGAATGCCCGCGAAGAATCCGCCGCCATCGGCCAATCCGGGCAGGGGAGAGGGGATCACGGTGGGCGACTTGGAGATGCTGAACCGGTAGAAGGCATTGTCCCGGCTTGAGAAAACCTGGTCGACGCGCACATCGCCCTGGTTGCGGTCCTGTTGCAGGACGGGGTTGGAAACGTAGTTGTAGCCGTTTCCGTTAGCGTTGGGCGCCGGAAACAGGGCCACCAGCTTCTGGCCCAGCGGGTCCTGGCGAGAGGCCGGAATCACGTTGGATGGCGTTCCGTTCGCGCTGTAGCTGAAAGGCACGCCGCAGTATCCGGTCGGCGACGATGCGCTGGCCTGGGTGAGGCGCGTATCGAACAACTCGCCCGCAAAGGTTGGCATGCCATTGCAGTCCGGCACGCCGGTAGGGGAAGTCAAATCGAGCTGGGAACTGAAATCGCCGCTGGCCTGCGCGGCAGTCGGCACCAGCGACGTCAGTGTTTGGCCCTGGCGCTCGCGCAGACCTTCGTAGTCGCCGAAGAAGAACAGCTTGTCGCGAGTCAGGCGTCCGCCCAGGGTGGCGCCAAACTGGTTCTGCTTGTACGGCGGCAGCGAAGGATCGAAAAAGTTGCGCGCATCCACTTTGTCGTTGCGCAGGAACTCGTACAGCACGCCATGGAATTCGTTGCTGCCCGATTTCAGCGTGGCGTTTACCACCGCTCCGTTAGCCCGGCCCAACTCCGCCGAGTAGGTTTCCGTCTCCACCTTGAACTCCTCGAGAGCGTCCACCGAAGGCATCACCACGTAGTTGGCCTCGTTCAGCAGATCCGGCAGATTGGAATTGTCGTCGATGCCGTCGAGCAGGAAGTTGTTCTGGAGCGATCGGGCGCCGTTTGCCGAGAAACCATAGCCCTGCTCGTCGCGCGCACCCGGCTCGCTGAAAACCACGCCCGCCGTGAGTTGCGCAAGCTGCACCGGATTGCGGCCATTCAGCGGAAGCTCCTGCATGTAACGGCTGTTAATTACCTGGCCGCGCTCGGAGTTGTCCGTTTCGAGCACCGGCGCCATGCCGGTGACTTCGATAGTCTCCCTCAGTTCCCCTGGCTGCAGCGTGAAATTCACACGCGCGCGCTGCTGGATCTCCAGGGTGATGGATTCGACCTCGGTTTTGAAGCCTTTGGCGCCCACCGAGATCCGATAAGTGCCGACGCGCACCGGGCTCATGGTGTACTGTCCGGTAGCATCCGTGGCGGCGTTGTAGATGAAGTTGGTGGCCGTGTCTACAGCCGCGACTTGCGCACCCGGCACGGAGGCGCCGCTTGCGTCCAAAACGGTTCCCACAATTGCGCCGGTATCTTTTTGCGCGAACAGTATCGCGCCGGCGCAGAGGATCAAGACTGCCATGCGTGTGCACATGCGGGAAATTGTAGGCCCAATCGCAGCGCCAGTCAACTACGAGAATTCTCACCTGTCAAGCCTCGTTAGAAATGTCCCCTTCCTTACTAGAGAAGGCGGTGGGAAAGTGGGGAACCTGCTTTCGGTTTTCCACTTTTCCACCGTCTCGTCGCCGGAGCTACGCGCTGAGGCAATTCCCCCACCCCTGTGGGCCTCCGAACTGCGCCGATTCGCGCACCCTGCTGCCGCATGAATTGAAAACAAACGGCTTGCAGGTTGGGCATTGAGATGCCATACTAGGCCAAACTGCGGAATCTGGCCTATCCCTTCGGACGAGGCGGAGTCCCCAGTGAGGAGGTGGACCCTGAAACTACGCAAATTGCCCAAGACATTTATCCCTGCAGGTATCCTGATTACGCCGTTGCTACTCTCGACCATCAGCACCAGGAGCTATGCGATTCCGGCGTTCTCCCGGCAGTACGGCACTTCATGCACGACCTGCCACCTGGACTTTCCCAAGCTCAACGACTTTGGCAAAGCCTTCAAGGATGCCGGGTTCAAATTCCCGAAAGACGACGAAACGTTCCTGAAGACTCCTCCGGTGATGTTGGGCGCGCCGGCGCAGAAGGATGTCTGGCCGCACACGGTCTGGCCGGGCACCATTCCGGGCATGCCGCCCATCGGTCTGCGCATGAACAACTTCACGCAATTCACGGGCGCAAACGCGAGCCGCTTCAATGCGCTGGCGGCTCCGGGCACGGTGGCGCCAGTCATCCCGGGAAGCGATTTCGAGACCGGTTTCTTCAGCGTTTTTATGGCTGGGAACTTCGGCAGCGATATCGCCTTCTGGGTGGATGACGACCTCAGCGTGGCCGGGGATAACAGCGCGGGCGGCCTGGGAGACGGCTACCTGAAATTTGTCAATGTCGGCCGCTTTCTCAAGCTTCCGACAGACTCGCTTAGCATCCGCACAGGCCAATTCGAACTGGACCTGCCGTTCACGCAGGCGCGCAGCATCAACATCAGCCCGTACGACATTTATACCGAAAGCAACGTGGGCGCGATCAACTCCATGGTGGCCTTGCAGCAGAACGTGGCGAACCAGTTTAGTTTCGCGGACGGACAGAGGGGCATCGAGTTCAGCGGCGGGCATAGCTATGGCGGTTACCACTATTCAGTGGCCATCATCGATCAGAACACGACCGGCGTGGATCAAGCCTCCAATGCCAGTATCTACGTTCCCTCGGCCACGGGCGGCTCCAATGGCGGGGTCGGCTTCGCCTCGGACTCCGGCCTGAAGGATATTTACGCCCGCTTCTCCTACCGGTTTAACCTGGAGCGTGACAGCGAAAGCCGTCACTCTGTCCAGGCCGCCGGCACGACTGGACCGCGCGACCACACCTTCTTGAGCCTGGGCACGTTCTACCTGCACGGCAAATCTCAACAGGGCGTAGTGGGCGCGGACGCCAGCGGGAACCCAAGCACGCTCTACGCGCGCGAGCCCTATTACCGCGCGGGCGGCGATTTCAACTTCAACTACCGCAACTTCAATCTGTTTGGCCTGTATATGTTCGCCCGCGACAATAACCTGCTGCCGGTGGATTCGAGCGGTGCCCTGATCCCACTGCCGGTGGGTTCCACTGCCGCGGTACCGGTCGGTTTTATTACCAGCGTGCCCGCCAAGTTCAACGGCGGATTCGTGCAGGCCGATTACCTGGTTCTGCCGTGGATCATGGCCATCGGGCGCTGGGATGGCGTCAACTCCAGCGCCGACCGCATCAACGGACTGGCGCTCAACAGCGGAACGGCTTATTTCGGACCGCTCAACTCCACGCGCAACCGCTTCACGCCCGGCATTCAATTCCTGATCCACCCGAACATCAAAGCCTCCTTTGAATACCAGTTCCGGCCCAAGCAGTTTGTCCAGACGGTCACCGACCCCTCGACCGGACTGCAGGAGCCGCTCAGCCCCTTCCGGGTCAATACGGCAGTTGTGGCTCTGGAATTCGTTTATTGACCCCGGGAAGTTCTACAATTAACAGAGATGAAAGGAAGGAACCGTTCTATGAAGAGAGTGGTACTCGTTTTACTCGCAGCTTCGCTGGCCGCTTACGCGGCCAACATCAGCGGTAAGGTCACCGCGGGCAAGGGCACTTCGGTGGTGTATGTGGATGCCGTTGCCGGCAAGACGTTTCCCGCACCCGCCAAGCCTCAGGTGATGGATCAGAAGCAGTTGCTGTTCGCGCCGCACATCCTGGTGGTGCAAGTGGGAACAACGGTGGAGTTTCTGAACAGCGACAAAGTGGCGCACAACATTTTTTGGCCGGCGATCAGCGGCAATAAAAAGCTGGGACACAATCTGGGCACTTGGCCCACAGGGCAGAAGCGCGACTTCAAGTTCGACGCGCCGGGAATCGTGCCGTTGCTCTGCAACGTGCACCCGGAAATGTCCGGGTTCCTGGTGGTGACGCCGACGCCCTATTTCGCCGAGACCGACGCCGAAGGCAATTTCAAAATTGCCGATGTGCCGGCCGGCAGCTACACACTCGTAGCATGGCACGAGGGCATGAAGACGCCGCAATCGAAGCCTGTAACCGTGGGCGGCGATGTGACGGTCGATTTCGCGCTCTCCAAATAAGCTCGCATGCTGACGCGCTTTCGCGACAAGAAAGTCGACCGCGACTGGCTGAACAGCAACTTTCCCTGCATGATGGCGTGTCCGGCCGGCACCAACGCCGGCCGGTACGTTTCACTCATCGCGGAAGGGCGGTTCGAGGAGGCGTATCGCTACGCCCGCGATCCGAACCCGATGGCCAGCATCTGCGGCCGCGTCTGCGCGCACCCTTGTGAAACGGCCTGCCGCCGCGGCGCCGTGGACAAGCCCATCCAGATCCGCGCCCTGAAGCGCATGCTGACGGAGCGCTACGGCCCGGAATCCCGGCACCCCTTGCGCATCGACCGGCAGCGTGCCGCGCCGCAACCGTACCGCGTTGCCGTAGTCGGCAGCGGTCCCGTGGGGCTCTCGGCGGCGCACGACCTGGGCCTGATGGGTTACGCCGTCACCATCTTCGAAGCCGCACCGGTGGCCGGCGGCATGCTCAAACTGGGCATCCCGGAATACCGCCTGCCGCGCAGCGTGGTGGAAGCGCAGGTGCGCGAGATTCTGGAAGCCGGCGATATCACGCTCAAGCTCAACCAGGCCGCCGGCCGCGATTTCACGATCTCCGGATTGCGCCAACAGGGCTTCGACGCGGTAGTCATCGCCGTCGGCGCGCACCGCAGCCGCGACCTTTCCATACCGGGCGTGGATCTCGACGGGGTCCACAAGGCTGTCGATTTTCTGCTCAACGCCAACCTGGGCTACCGCTTCACTATCGGCAAGAAGGTAGTCGTGATCGGCGGCGGAAACGTGGCCATGGATGTGGCCCGGTCGGCCGCTCGTGAAGTACTGCGGCAGCACGCCGGCGCTCCGGAAGAAGCCGTTCCGAGCGAGGAGAATGTCGCCGCCCTGGCCGCGCACGAGATGGTGGACGTTTCGCTGTCGGCCCTCCGCCTGGGCGCGCAGGAGGTCAGCATCGTCTGCCTGGAAAATCGCAAGGAGATGCCGGCGGCCTTGGAAGAGATCGAGGAAGCGCAGACCGAGGGCATCATTCTGCATGACGGCAGGGGTCCGCATCGCGTGCTGGGGCGCGACGGCAAAGTGACCGGCCTCGAAACATTGAAGACCATGCATGTTTTCGACGCCAACGGGCGGTTCAACCCCGCATTCTACGAGAACAGCGAATCCGTCATCGAGTGCGACACCGTCATCCTGGCTATCGGGCAGGCTCCCAACCTGGACTTTCTGAAACCCGAAGACGGCGTGCGGGTGTCCCCGCGCGGGCTGGTCGTGGCGGACCGCGAAACCCTCATGACCTCGGCGGCCGGCGTGTTCGCGGGCGGAGACTGCGTGTTCGGGCCGCGCCTGATCATCGACAGCGTGGGCGACGGCAAGCGCATCGCCATCGCCATCGACGAGCACCTCACCGGGCGGAAGCATCCCGATCCGGAGATTGTGGTGGAAGTGCTCGATCACCACCGCATGTTTGCGGATTTCATGAATTTGTCGCGCCAGCCGGTGCCCATGCTGCCGCTGGAGCGTCGCACCGGCGTGACGGAAGTGGAGATCGGCTTCGACGAGCAATCGGCCATGGCCGAGGCGCGCCGCTGTCTACGCTGCTGGGTCAACACCGTATTCGAAGGCAACGAACCGGATGGCTCGCAGTGCATCCTATGCGGCGGCTGCGCGGATGTTTGCCCGGAGGAGTGCCTGCGGATCGTGCCGCTGGAGCAGATCGAGTTTCCGCCCGAAGTGCTGGGCGAGATCCGCGCCAACGAGCAGCTTTACCGCGTGGAGTTGGATGATGTGGCGGCGGAAGAGCTGGGCGTGATTACCGGTTCGGCCATGCTCAAGGACGAAACCCGATGTATCCGGTGCGGCCTGTGCGCGGAACGCTGCCCGGTGAATGTGATCACCATGGAGGCGTACAGCATTGTGGGGCAGGATGAAATCCTGCGCGCCGATTGCCAATCGGCGCAAACTCGCCACTGAAGGAACAAGCATGCCAGAAGACGACAAAACACAACCCACCCGGCGCGAGGCGTTCATCAAGCTGGGAGTCGGCTCGGTAGCCGTAGCCTGCGCGGGTGCAGGCGTGTTTGGATATTCTTATCTCTCCCCCAACGTACTCTACGAGCCGTCGCCGATCGCCAACGCGGGCAAGCCGGACCGCTATCCGCTCGGTTCCGTCAACCAGGATCTGGAAGCCGGTATCTACATCATTCATAGCCCGGAGGGTTTCTACGCGCTATCCGCCACGTGTACCCATCTCGGCTGCCTCACGGTGTGGAATGCCGACCTGGATATCATCGCCTGCCCGTGTCATGGCAGCAAGTTCAGCAAACAGGGCGTGAAGCTGGAGGGGCCCGCACCGCGCGGCCTGCCCTGGCTCAAAGTCTGGCTCGGCGATGAAGGTGAACTGCTGGTGGATCGCGCCTCCGTCATTCCGCCCAAGCAATACCTGAGGACCTGATGACTCTTCAAGACATCCGCGACACTCGCGTCTGGCGCTCCGTCTTCCGCGGCGGCAGCGGCGCCAACAATCTGCGCCGCTCGATGGCCATCCAGCAGAACGTCTTCCTGCACCTGGCCTCGGTCAAGGCCCGCGAACGAGCCCTCCAATTCAGCGTGACGTGGTACCTGGGAACGCTCAGTTTCGGCACTTTCGCGATCCTGGTCGTCACCGGCATCCTGCTGATGCTCTACTACCATCCGTCGGTGCCGCAAGCCTACGCGGATATGAAGGACCTGCAATTCGTGGTCTCGGCCGGGGTGTTCCTGCGTAACCTGCACCGCTGGTCGGCGCACACCATGGTGCTGCTGGTCTTCGCGCACATGTTCAAGGTGTTCTACCGCGGCGCGTATCGGAAGCCGCGCGAGTTCAACTGGGTTGTCGGGGTGGTCCTGCTCATCCTCACGCTGCTGCTCAGCTACACAGGCTACCTGCTGCCCTGGGACCAGTTGGCCTACTGGGCCATCACGGTGGGGTCGAATATTATGTCCGCCGTGCCGGTGATGGGCCAGAAGGTCCGCTTCCTGATGCTGGGCGGCAATACCGTAAACGCCAACGCTCTGCTGCGCTTCTATGTGTTGCACTGCGTGATTCTGCCGCTGGCGGCGATTCTGTTCATCGCCGTGCACTTCTGGCGCATCCGCAAGGACGGAGGCCTGTACACGGGCCATAAGGAATCCCATGAGTGAGCCGCCCAATCCCAAGTTCGCCGCGCAATTCGATTCCGACGCGCGCCGCACGCCGGTGCGCGTGGCGTTCGTCACGCGCCGCACTTCGCCGCAGGTAAAAGCCCAGGACGATTCCGTGGTGATGACCTATCCGGAAGGCCTCTTCCGGGCGGCCGTGGCCATTGAGATTCTGGCCATCGCGCTGGTGGTCGTATCGCTGATTTGGGATGCGCCTCTCGAAGAACTGGCCGACGCCATGCACACCCCCAATCCGGCCAAGGCGCCCTGGTACTTTCTGGGCTTGCAGGAATTGTTGCACTACTTCCCGCCGTTCGTGGCTGGCGTGCTGATTCCAACCATGGTGGTGCTGGCGCTGATCGTGATTCCGTACTTCGACATCAACATCGAATCCGACGGCGTTTGGCTGCGCAACCGCGAGCGGCGGCTGCGCATTTTCATTGGAGCGCTGGTAGTGTTCACCGCAATCATGCTGGTCTTCCACGTCTACGCGGTGCTGATTCCCACGCTGCTGATTGCGGGCTTCATGCTGACCGCCGCGGCGGGTCCGCCGGAGCCCTCGCGCTTCCGGCGATGGCTGGTTTCGAAACCGCTCTCTTTCTGGATCATGACGTGGTTCCTGGTGCAGGCCGGAATTCTGACGGTGATCGGGACATTTTTCCGCGGCGCGGGCTGGTCGTGGGTGTGGCCCTGGAGGAGTTGAACGCCATGCGACAGAAGATACAAAAGGTGTGGCAGTTCCTCTTCGGCGATAGCGCGCGCGCTTTCGGCACGCTCAGCGTGATCCTGCTGATCTGCCTGGCGATCGCCCCGGCCAAGGATCGCTTCCGGGAGTGGACCCGCTATCAGCAGAAGTACCTCCGCCTGATTCGCGGGCGTGGCGAAGCCGCCACCCTACAGCGGCGTTTCCAGGGCGGACTGCAGCAGATCTGGATGCCGGAGTTGGGCGTAACGGATCGCTGCGGCACCTGTCACCTGGGCTTAAAGGAAGCCAG
The DNA here is from genome assembly GCA_003166475.1 of Bryobacterales bacterium. Classification (GTDB taxonomy): domain Bacteria; phylum Acidobacteriota; class Terriglobia; order Bryobacterales; family Bryobacteraceae; genus Bog-159. Next base: position 36,236 of record PMVV01000165.1, read on the forward strand.
CCTGTGGGACGTGAGCACGCAACCGTTCCGGCCGCATCCGCCGATTCCGCATTCCCTCACCGAGTTCGGATGCGTGATGTGTCATCGCGGCCAAGGCGCCGCCACCGGAGTCGAGGAAGCGCACCGCAGCACGCTGGCCTGGGAGCAACCCATTCTGCCCGCGCGCTATTTGGAAGCTGGGTGCGGTCAGTGCCACGCGAATACGCTGACCGGCACGCCGCAATTGAACCTGGGACGGCAACTGCTGACGCGTTACGACTGCGTGTCGTGCCATGTCCTGAAAATGCCTGACGGCCAGCGGATGGCATCCACAACCGATGCTCCCCCACTAACCCATATCGCCGAAAAGACCACCCGCGAGTGGACGTTCGCCTGGCTCAAGAATCCGCAGGCTTACGCCGTCACCGCGACGATGCCCAACTTCCAACTGAGCGATGCGGATGCGCGCGACATCTCCGCATTTCTGATGTCCAGTGGGGCAGGCTCTCAGCCTGCGCGGGCCTCTCAGGCCCGCTCCTCCCCCGACGTCGCCGCCGACGCCGCAGCCGGCGCCAGCGTATACGGCGAATCGTTCTGCGCGTCCTGCCATGCCACCGTGAATGCGGCGGGCATGCTGGTGGGTGGCGACGTGGGACCCGAACTAACGCGCATCGGCTCCAAGGTGAAGCCGGAGTGGCTCGGCGAGTGGCTGCACAATCCCAAAACCTACGATCCCGGCACCGCCATGCCCCACTACCGCTTCGACCAGAAGCAGCTCGGCCCGCTGCGCGCCTTCATCGAAGCCAAGACCGATTCCGATTTCCTGGCGAATGTGCACCTGGAACCCGCCACGCCGGAGCAGATAGCGCACGGCAAGGCGTTGGTGACGGAGCGCGGCTGCGCCTCCTGCCACGAAATCAACGGCATCTCCAAACCTGCCAACTTCGCGCCGGAACTGACCGTGGTGGGCAGCGAGTCGCTCATGAAGATCGTGTTTGCGCCGGGAGTGGAGCATACGCTGCCGGACTATTTGCGGGCCAAGATCAGGCAGCCGCATGCTTTCCCCAGCGCCAAAATGCCGCAATACACCTTCACCGAGGCGCAGGTGGATGCCTTGGTCACGGCCCTGCTGGCGCAGACCGAACGCGCCCGGACCCTGCCGGCTGCGTTGCGCGTGGCAGGCAAGCGCGAATCCGGTTATCGTCCCGCGGGCAAAGCCGGTCAATTGATGGCCGACATGAATTGTTTCAGTTGCCACGCCATCAACGGCCGCGGCGGCAACATGGCGCCCGATCTGACGTGGGAAGGCAGCTCCGTCCAGCGCCGCTGGCTGGTCAGCTTCATGAAGAACCCCAACACGCTGCGTCCCGCGCTGATCCGCCGCATGCCGCGCTTCAACGTGACGGACGCGGAGGCCGAGACCATCGCGGACTACGTATCGACCGTTTATCAGACGCCCGACTTCGATCGAGACGCGATAGACCCGGCCAAGTTCAGCGCGGCCGATATCGAACTGGGCAAGCAGTTGTTCTACTCGAAGTATGCATGCCAGTCCTGCCACATCGTCGATCCGCAGAACGACAAGGGCTATATTGGTCCCACGCTCACGCAGGTGGGCGCGCGGCTCAACGCGGCTTGGATCTTCCATTGGCTGAAAGATCCGCAGGCCTTGCGGCCCGGAACTGTAGAACCCAACCGGAACTTGAGCGATGCGGATGCCCGCGCGCTGACGGCCTTCCTGATGAAACAGAACAAGGAGGTGGCTAAGAAATGAAGCACCTCAGACCACAGGCTAAAGCCTGTGCCGCCATGTTGATCTTGCTTGCCGGATGCAACCGGCCGGCCAAGACACCCGCGCCTCTCGCCGCCAAAGCTTTTGGAGCGGCGATTACGGAAGTCGGCGGAGGCAAGCAGGTCGGCAGTATCGGAGCGGCCCTGGATCAACCGGTCGTGGTGCAGGTCAACGACGCGCAAGGCAGTCCTGTCGCCGGAGCGCTGGTCGAGTTGCACACCGCCGAAGGAGCCATGGCAGCGCCGGACGCGGGCCTGACTGGCGCGGACGGACAGTTGACCTCCACGGTGACCCTGGGCGGCAGCGCCGGACGATATCAGATCGCGGCCACCACGCGCGACAAATCCGGCAAGCCCGTGGAGTTGCGGCTCGACGAGATCGCGCTCGGCTACCAGCAGCAGCAGGGCCGCGTGCTGAACGATCAATACTGCGCGCGTTGCCACGATCCGGAATCCACCCCGGAGCGGGTTTCGAACCACGACAATCTCACCGCCAAGCCGCACGCCTTTATCGAAGGCGCCGTGCTGAACGCCATGAGCGATGCGGACCTCGCGTCCATCATCGGTTTTGGGGGGCCGGCTCTGAACAAGTCGCCGGAGATGCCGCCTTACGGATATACTCTCAAGAAGGCCGACGTGGACGCGCTCATTGCCTACATACGCGCCGTCGCCGATCCACCCTATCGCTTGAAGGGTTTGACGTATGCGAAGAATTGAGCTGCTCGCCGGCATGTTGTGCACCGGCCTGCTCTGCGCGCAAGTGGTTTCGCCGCCGGAGATTCGCGATCCGGAATTGCGCGAATTACAGGAGAAGCATTTTGCGGAATTGAAGGCTGCGGCCGTGACCATCGCGTCGCACCAGTTCCCCTACCGTTTCTATTTCAGCCGTACGCTGGACCTCGACCAAGACCAGCAGAAAACCAGAGACCAGCGGTCCATCCAGTTCGCCAAGTACGGACATCAGACGGTTGTGCAGATCACTGGCAACTACTATGCCGCCTATTCCGACGAGTTGATGAAACGAGAGGAACGCGCCCGGCGAACCTTCGAGGATGTGATGCTGCCCCTGCTGCGAGCGGAGGTTCCGCAGTTGAGCGACGAGCCGAAACTTCAGGGATTCGCTCTGGAGATCTCGCATCACGTGCGCAAGAAGGTGTTGGGAGTCAGCGGGGAACACCCGGAAAACGTGGTCCTGGTGATTCCGAAAGCCGCCGCGCTGCGCCTGATCGCGGCGCCGGACGAGCCCACACAGGCAATGGCGCTGGAGGAGGGAACGCTATTCATCAACGGCGAAGCGGCCACGATTTGGGGACGCATGACCACGGATGCGCCCGCCGCTTCGGTTGCGGTTCCGGCGCCGGTCCCCGCCCCAACTCCGGCGGCAGTGGTGGTGAAGCCTGCCCCTGCTCCCACCGTTGCCGCGCCGGAACCCACACCCGACGCCTTGAAGGGCCTCCAAACTGCCTATCAGGAAACTCTGGACAAGATGGTCCGCGAGTTAGACCAGACAGCGCACTTCGTCAGCTACGCTCCGCCGGTGTTCGTGAACTTTCACAAAGGTATCTACCTGCAGCTTTCCATCGCGACGACCATCCAGTCGCCGGAACCGTCATCCCGTTACCGCGCGGCCGCGCTGGCATTTGACGAACAGATCGCGCACCTGATCCGTCCCGTGCTCGCCTGCTTCAAGGAAGCGCCCCAATTCGCGGGCATCGACTTCAGCACCACCGTGAAGCCCGCGGGTCAGGCCGTGGAATACATCTTCGATATGGCCAATCTGCACTGCTATGCGCAGTTCGACTGCACCGGCCAGCAGATCGTCAACGCCGGATTCGTGCTGATCAACGGCGAGCGCGTCACGCTGGATCTCGAAGGCGCCGAGCGGTGAGATCACAGGCTGAAGCCTGTGCCACCTTATTCCACCAAGTGTTCCAGCGCCAGATGCACCGAGTAAAGCGCCGCGGGCTGCAGGATTGCCGCCGAAAACTCCTCGCCTTCCTCGCCCAGCGGTGCCGGGCGGCCGGCTTCCCAGTCGATCAGGGCGTCGAGTGCCGCCATCCTCTCAGGAATTCTTGCAGATCATGGATGCGCCGGGGCGCCGACAGCGGGCGCGGGATGCGCGTTATTGCCACCCATTGGGATGCAGGTTTGGTTTAAACTGAATGAGACCTGGAAGTCCAAAACAGAAATTCCGGCTTTGTCGATTCGGAGGTAGCGTCCATGTCGAAACTCGATCGGCGAGAGTTACTGAAGCTGGGTACTGCGGCGAGCGCCGTCATCGTCTCGCCCGCGCTTGCCGTTGCATCGCCGACAGGGGCGCAGGCCGCCGTGAAGCCGCCCGCTTCCGCAGCGCCGTGGAACGCGCGCTGGATCTGGTATCCGGGTCAGCTCGCCTGCCATCTGCACACCAACGTTTCGCGCGTCGCCTTCGAGCGGGTGTCCAACATCGGTTACCCGGGCTTCTACCAGCGCCCCGAGTACGTGGCATGGTTCCGGCTTCGCCTGATCCTGGCCGTTGACACTCCCGTCCGCTGGGCCTGGCCGCTGGGCCGCACGCGCGTACGGGTGGACGGTCGAGAAGGGGACATCAGCGTCAACCACCGCGTGCTGCCTGCGGGCCCCGTTGAGATCCTCGTAATGCAGGACATGATGCTCTCCCTGCCGTGCTTCCTGCTCGAAGGCGGGAACGTATCCACCGGCGACGGATGGGAAGCGAGCCTTGACGGCGAGCACTGGACCGCCGCAGAGTTCGCAGAGCGCCTTGCCTCGCCCAGGGCACTCCCCGACAAGGACATCGACGGACACCAACAACTGCTCCCACGCAAAGTCGCTCGCCTTTCTAAAGCGGGTGAGAGAACCGGCGGGTATGAACTCAGCAGTGGCGGGGAAGTGCTACTTGATTTTCATGAAATCGAGCTAGGCACGGTTGAGTTCACCGCCTCCGGCGCGGGCGAGTTACAGGTGGCCGTGGGCGAGTCCATCGAAGAAGCCACCGCAACGGACGAATCGACGTTCGAGCAGGCACCGCTCGTACCCCTGCGACTCGACTCCACGCGGCGTGCCTTCGTGCTGCCCGAACGGGCGATCCGCTTTGTCCGCTTCGACGCGACGCAAAGTTGCAGGCTCGAAGGGGTTAGCGTGAATGCGCGTATCTATCCGGTCGAGTACCGGGGATCGTTCGAATCGAGCGATGCACGTCTGAACGACATCTGGAAAGTGGGTGCCGCAACACTCCACACCTGCATCCACGACACGACCATTCTTGACGGCATCAAGCGTGACGCTCTGGTATGGCTGTTCGATCAGAACATCGATTTCGACGCCGTCGATTGCGTCTTCTTCGATCCCGCCGTGGTGCGGAACACCCTGCTGACGCAGACACCGCCCGCTGGAGCCGGCCTGGACCGCATCGGCCTCTTCGAGTTGCTGATGTACTACGTCATCGGGTTTGGTCAAGACTACCTGACCCGCGGCGATGTATCTTTTTCGCAACGCTACCGCGCCAACGTAACGGAAGTACTCGACCTCTTCACGCGCCTTCAGGACGAGCGGGGATTCATCTCGGCGCGCGCCTTCTCACCCACGAAGACCAGCCCTGGCGGCCCCCAGGTGGAAGGCGTCGATTATCTCGGAGAGTACTTTCCGGATTGGGCTGCAAAGTCCGATCGCGGCGAGAAGCGCGCTACCGACCTAGACTGCGCCGGCACGCCCGCCTACGCCCAAATGCTCATCCTGCACTGCTTCGAGATCGGGGCCCTGCTGGCGCGCCAGTGGAGCGACACGGCCCTCGCGGACCGCTATGCCGCCAACGCCTCGCGCCTCCGCGCCAATATCACAGGCGTCTTCTGGGATAACACCAGGGGCGCTTTCATCAACGGCTTCGATCGCAGCGGTACGCGAGACCCGCGCGTCTCCCCGCACGCCCAGACCTGGGGCATTCTGCTCGACCTCGTTCCCCAAGGAAAGACCGACGGGCTTTTCAGCGCGGTCTTTGACGATCCGCGCAACCGCGCGCGCAACATCAGCATGCAGGCTTACTACGAGTTGATGGCGTACACTAAGGCGGGCCGCTTCCCGAAAGCCCTCGAATACCTGAAGAAGAACTGGGGCTGGATGCTCGATAACGGTTTCACGCGCTTCATCGAAGACATCCGCCCCGCTGACGGCCCGCGTGAGCGGCTCATGTTTTACGGCCGCCCGTACGGGCTTAGCCTGAACCACGGCTGGACCGGAGCCACTGCCGTCTCTCTACTCATGCGCGGTACCCTGGGTCTGCGAGTTGTCGAGCCGGGCTACCGCCTCTGTGAGCTACGGCCCAATTGGAAGATCTTCGATTGGGTGAAGGTGAGCATTCCCACGCCGCACGGAAGTCTCGCGCTCGACTACAACCGCGCCAAAGGGGCGGAGATACAAGTGCCCGGAGGGGTCCGTATCCGCGTGGCCGGCGAAAGCGGCACGGTACAGGAGTTCGCCGGCCCCGGCCGGCACAAGGTCTGAACGGACGGGCCCGGCGACAGGCGCCCCAACCGCATTGCCATCCACGCAGCCGGCCGCCAACGGGAATGTTGAGAGCTATGCTGGTCGATTATGGCAGAACCAGCGCGATCTTCCGCCCGCCAGTTCATGGAAGCCCTTTTTGCAA
>PMVV01000295.1 GCA_003166475.1 Bryobacterales bacterium
AAATCCTGGCTCTCCAACCCCGACGTCGACCGCACCGCCAAAATCCTCCCCTGGGATTCCCCCGAAACCGGCCGCGTGCTCTCCCCCGTGGAAGTCTCCGCGCGCTACATCGCCGCCTTCCGCGAAGCCTGGGATCGCGTCAAGCAGCTTCCCCTCGCCGACCAGGATATCGTCCTCACCGTGCCCGCCTCCTTCGATGAGGAAGCCCGCGAGCTAACCGTCATGGCCGCCGAACAAGCCGGCCTGCCCAAGCTAACGCTGCTCGAAGAGCCCGCCGCCGCCTTCTATTCCTGGATCGCCAACAACCTCGCCCAATCCCGCAAGCTGCTCTTCGATGGCCAGATCGTGCTGGTGTGCGACGTGGGCGGCGGCACCAGCGACTTCAGCCTCATCCGCGTCGAGCGCCAGGGCGATCTGGTCAACTTCACGCGCACCGCCGTGGGCAAGCATCTGCTGCTCGGCGGCGATAACCTCGATCTCACCATCGCCTGGCTGGTGGAAACCAAGCTCGGCGTGCCGCTCTCCATCCGCCAGCGCAGCGGCCTCCGCCGTCAATGCACCAACGCCAAGGAGCGCCTGCTCTCCGATCCCAATTTGAAGAGCGTCGAGATCACGGTGCTGGGCACCGGCTCCGCGCTCATCGGCAAGGCGCTGAAGACCGAGGTGCTGCGCGAGGAGGTGCTGGAGCTGGCGCTCGATGGCTTCCTCCCCCTCACCGCGCGCGGCGACATGCCCACCGAGGAGAAGCGCAGTCTCTTCCGCGAGCTGGGCCTGCCCTACGTCTCCGATCCCGCCGTCACCAAGCATCTCAACGCCTTCCTCGACAGCGCCGGCCAGTCCCCCGACGCCATTCTGTTCAACGGCGGCTTCTTCATCCCGGAGATCCTGCGCCAGCGCGTGGCCGATGCCGTGGGCAACTGGTACGGCAAGCGGCCCGAGGTCTTCGAGAATCGCGATCTCGATCTCGCCGTGGCCACTGGCGCGGCATATTATTCATATGTCCGTTCGACCGGCAGCGGAGTCCTGGTGCGCGGCGGCCTGCCCCGGACCTACTTCATCGGCATCGGCGACACTACCGCCGTCTGCCTGGTGCCGCGCGGCGCGGAGGAAGGCGCAACGCTCGAAATCGATAACGAAGCGTTGCAGCTCGTCGCCAACAAGGCCGTATCGTTCCGGCTCTACAGCTCGCTGACCCGCAGCGAGGACAAACTCGGCGACGTGATCGATCTTCCCGCGCTCGGCCCCGATCTGCACACGCACGCGCCGCTGAACGCCGTCATCCGCTTCGGCAAGAAGGCCGGCGAGCGGCTCATCCCTGTGAAACTCGGCGCGCGCCTCACCGAAATCGGCACGCTCGAAACGTGGTGCGAGTCCAAGATCAGCGAGAATCGCTGGCGCTTGCAATTCGAGCTGCGCAAAGCAGCCACGCAACAGCACGCCGCCGCCGGCCGCAAGCCCGCGGCTGTGATCGCCGAACAGGCGCTGAAGGATGCGCTGGCGTTGATCCCCGCGGTCTTCTCGCCCTCCGCGAAATCGCCCATCGCGCCGGAAGAGCTGCCCGCCAAACTGGAACAGATCCTCGGACTGGGCAAGAACTCTTGGCCCCTGGCCGCCATCCGCCAACTGGCCGACGCTTTCCTCACCGCAGCCGATGGGCGCAAGAAAAGCCCTGCCTACGAAGCGCGATGGCTCAACCTCGGCGGCTTCTGCCTGCGCCCCGGATTCGGCTTTCCGGGCGACGACTTTCGCATCGAGCAGGCGCGGCGCATCTATTCCGCCGGTGTCCAATATGTCAACCAGGTGCAGTGTGAAATCGACTGGTGGATCTTCTGGGGACGCCTGGCGGGCGGCATGAATCGCAACCAGCAGAACGATATCTACCAGCGGCTATCGTCGTTCCTGCTGCCGCGCGGCGCAAAGAAGCAGCGGCTCAATAGTAGCCTCCTCCGCGAGATGTGGCGCACCGCCGCCAGCCTGGAGCTGCTGCCCATCGGCACCAAGGTCGAACTGGGCGACGCGCTGGTGCGCCGTATCAAAGCGGGCGATTTCCGCGAGAGCGAACTTTGGTGCCTCTCGCGCCTGGGCGCGCGCCAGTTGTTCTATGGCCCGATGAACCAGGTTGTGCCGCCGGCCGCGGCCGGGCGCTGGGCCGAAGCGCTGCTCCCTGTCGACTTTTCCGGCGTCGGCGACGCCCTGGCCGCCATCGCACGCCGCACCGAAGATCCCACGCGCGACCTGCCCCATGCCCCGCTCAGTGCCGTGCGCCACAAGCTCGAAAGCCTGCCGCATGCCGACCGCTATCTGGCGGTGCTGGATGGCGACGAAGAGCGCGACGACCGCGCCCTGGGCCGCATCTTCGGTGAAGAACTACCCTCCGGCCTGGTCCTAGCAGATTAAGTGGGGCAGGCTCTCAGCCTGCGCGGGGCTCTCAGCCCCGCCTCATTTCACCGCCGCCGTGACCACCCGCCCCGACGCCCGTCCCCCGCGCCACGCAATCGCCTTCACCACCGAAGCGTCCCCCGGAATCAACACCGGCTCGCCTCCATACTTCGCCGTGAACGAATCCGGATTGGTGCCATCGAACGTGTAGTAAATGTCGCACCCGCTCAGCTCCGTACTCATGCGCACGGCCGGCTTCCCGCTCGCATCCCGCACCGCAGTCACGGACACATCGTACATGGTGCGCGCGTAGTTCACCTGCGCGGCGTCCAGCCGCTGGAACTGCGCCTCCACCCGGCCGGCGAAATCGTCCCAATTCCGGCTCGCCTTGGGCGACCAGAAAACCTCGGCCAGCGCCAGCCCCCGCGGCCACGTCATGTACTCCGCATGCCTGGGCGTGGGCACGGACTCGGTCCACAGGTTGCCCTGTCCGCCCAGAATGAGCTTCGGATCCACTCCCTCGGGCGTAGGCTCGAAACGGTAACACGTGCTCAGCAGCAGCCGCCCGAAAGTGCTGGGTTCGAGCGACGGGTCGCCCTGATAGTAATCCACGTAGACGAAATTCGTGGGCGTCATCACCACCTTGTGATTCATCTTCGCCGCCGCGATGCCTCCCTCCATTCCGCGCCAGGACATCACCGCCGCATTGGGCGCAAGTCCGCCTTCCAGAATCTCGTCCCACCCGATCAGCTTCTTGCCCTTCGATTCCAGGATCTTCTCCGCCCGCCGGACCAGGTAGCTCTGCAGCTCCTCGACGTTCGAGAGGTGCTCATCGGCCATGCGCCGCTGGCACTTCGCGCAAGCCTTCCAGAAGCCCTTGAAACATTCGTCGCCGCCGATGTGAACATACTCCGAGGGGAACAGCGGCGCAACCTCGCTGAATACCTTGTCGATGAACTCGAAGGTCTTCTCGTTGCCGGGACAGAAAGCGTTGTCCACCTTCTCGTAGAAATTCGAGCCGGGGTTCACCTGAAACGGCCCGCCGGTGCAGGACAGCTCAGGATATGCCGCCAGCGCCGCCAGCGAATGGCCCGGCATCTCGATCTCGGGAACCACCGTGACGAAGCGCTGCCGCGCGTAGGCCACCACCTCGCGTATGTCGTCCTGTGTATAGAACCCGCCGTCAGTCGCAGCCTCGCCTTCGCGCGGCCCTTCGCGGGTGCCCCATTTTGCCAACCGCGGCACGCGCCATGCGCCGACCTGGGTCAGTTGCGGCAGTCCCTTGATCTCGATGCGCCAGCCGTTGTCGTCGGTCAGGTGCCAGTGGAAGACGTTCATCTTGTACCGGGCCATCCGGTCGATGTACTGCTTCACGAATTCCTTGCTGAAGAAGTGGCGGCTGACGTCGAGCATCATGCCGCGCCAGGCGAATCGCGGATAGTCGACGATATGCACGCACGGCACCGTCCAGCCGGCCTCGCGGCGCGTCTGGCTCTCGATTTCCGGAGGCAACAGTTGCAGCAGCGTCTGGACGCCGTAGAACAAGCCCGCCGGCGTCGTCGACTGGATGCGTACCCCGCGCTGCGTGACCACCAGTTCGTAGCCCTCGGGCTGGGCCGGAGCGGCGGACTGCGCGCTCAAGCCCAGCACGATGGCGTTGTGGCGGAGCAAAGGATAGGTCGATTCGGACACCTTCAACTGCCACCCCGTCGGCGCCGCGAGCGCGCTGGCCAGGTAACCGGCGACCTGGCGCGCTTCGGCAACGCCGGGGGGAGCCACAATAGCGGTGCCGGCCTGCAAGCGGAATATGCCCGGCCGCATCTCAACCAAAACAGGCTGCGGAATCACGCCCGCCGTAGCGGACGTCGCGAGAATCAGGACAGTGAGACAAACGATGGTCGTCTTCATATAGTGGGGCAGGCTCCCAGCCTGCAGCGGCCTCTCAGGCCGCTCTTCGTTTCTAGCTGCGCTTAACGGCCGCGGCCAGAGCAACTCTGGCTTGAGCCAAACCCGGATCGGTCTGAACCGCTTGGCCCAACTCAGCCTTAGCCCCAGCTTGGTCGTTGAGTCCAAGATACCCCAAACCGATGATGTAATGCGCCAGTGCTTTGCGGGCGCGCGGCGACAACTCCGGCCCGGCCGCGGCCTTCTGCGATGCGAGAGATTGCTGTCCGGCCGCCACCAGTCCCTGGAAGATCGCCTTGGCTTCGTCGGCCTTGCCGAGTTTCTGCAGCGCCAGTCCCTGGTAATACAATTCCGGCTTGCGCGTCAGATCGTCGGCCGAGGCGCGGCGCCTGCGGACCGGGCTCGCCGGAGCCGCGCGCTCCCACGACGCAACGGCTTTCTGATGGTCGCCCAGTCCTTCGTAGGCCACACCGGTCCAATAGGCGGCCTCGGCATTGTGGAGGCCGGCGCCGCCCGCAATTCCCAGCGGCAGATTATCGGGGATCGCCACGGCAGCCCGGAAGTCGGCCAGCGCTTGGTCGTACTGTTTCGCTTCGATGCTCCGCTCACCGCGCAGAATGTGCGCTTCGGTCCAATGTTCGTCGACGTTCAGGTTGACCCCTTCGGCGACGGCGAAGCGCCGCCCGGTCATCATCTTGATGGCATCGTCATACTCGCCCGAAGCCACCTTCACCGCGATGGCGCGATTCTCCGCGTCATCCCGCTCGGACACCGTGGCCGCGTTACGCACGAACAGCGCGTCGCGCTTGGTCAAGCTGGCGCCGGTCTGCTCGTATAGCTCATCCAGTTCCGTGAAATGCAGGGGGTATTGGCGCTGGCACGCAACCGCCTTCTCCAGTTCGGCGATGGCCTTATCGGGATCGCTCCCCGACTTCTGGTGCAGATACGCGACCGCCAAATTGCGATGCACGATGGCAAAGGTCGGGTCGATAGCCGCGGACGCCTGCCACATTTTGGTGGCTTCCTCGGGCTGCCAGTCATACAGCACGTTGCCCAGATAGTACGGTGCGCGGGCATCGCCCGGATTTGCGGCCGCCGCCTGGCGCAGCACCACGATCGCTTCGCTCTGGAAAGGAAACACGTAGTCCGGCGGCATGGCCTTCGCCAGTTTGTAGTACTCGGCGGCCTTCTCCGGCTGCCCGAGCTTGGTCGCGAAATACGCAAGGTAGTAGTAGGCCATGGGGTGAATCTTGGCCTTGTCCGGCCCGGCGGCGGTCATTTGCAACAGCACGTCCGTGCCGTCCTGCCAGAGGCCCGCGTCCATGTACTCGGCGGCGGTCGCCTGCGCGGTAGCGGGATGGCTGTTCATCGTGGAAGCGACCACCTTCGCCGCTTCTGGAGTCTGCGACGCCAGCCACGTCTCCGCCTGGGAACGGACGTCCAACGGGTCGGCGCTATGCGCGGCGGATGCCAGCAGTTCCAGCGCCTCCTTGGAACATCCCGTGTGTCGCAGTAATGCGGCCTTCAGATTCTGCGCGCGGATACTCAGGGCATTGGACTCGATCGAGCGATTGATGAAATCCATCGCCGCGTTCAGTTCTCCGCGGGACGTGGCAATCTCGGCCAGCCCATAATAGCCCGCGGCTTTCCAGGCCTGGCTCCAAACAGCCTTGTACAGGTAGTTATAGGCTTCGTCGATCTTCCCGTCCGCCTTCAGCGTTGCGCCCAGATAGTAGATCGCCTCGGCGTCCTTGGGAGTCGTGTACCTGTCGGTAAGCCGCTCCAGCGCCTTGCGGAACAACTTCTCCGCCTCCGCGTACCTGGCCTGCTTGAACGCCGTAATGCCGAGAACTGTGTTCACCCGCGCGTCGCCCGGATCGCGGCGCAGGGCTTCCTGCCAATAGGGAATCGGGTCCACACTCGGCGAGTGGAATTGCTGGGCGCGCAGGCCAGTCAGATAGAGTTCTTCGTTGGTTTTCATCTCCGCTGGGGGCGCGGGCGGAGTCACTGGTTTCGGCATGGCCTCTGGCGTCAGCCGGATCGGGCTGTACGAGACCAACTCTTTGCCGCCATCTGAAATCGACGCCACCAGGTCGTGCTCGTCGATGCCCGCCGGAACCGCCACCTGTTTCACGTAGGGCTTGGCAGGATTAATGCCCACCGTTTCCTGGAGCAGCACCTTCGCGCCGGCCCGCAGCGTCACTTGCGCGGCCGCGTGCGCGGATGTGGTGTAGAAGCCAACTTTGGCCTGTCCGTTCTGCACGTCCAGATTCACCGCGGCGTCCAGATTGGCCTTCTTGACTCCGCCAATATCGCGGAACGGATACCATTGCATCGCGAACGACCGTGTTTCGTATGGCTGCAGCCAGCTATAATCCGGCTGGTTGTCCGAGTAAGCGCCCACCATCATTTCCAGATAAGGTCCGTCTTCGTCGGTAAGTGTCTTGTCCCAAGTGCGCCCGAACGGGCCGTTGCCCCAGGTGAAGAACTTCTTGCCGGGGATGATGTGGTGGTCCGCGATACTCATCGTGCCGGCTTCCTTGCCGTGGTCGTACCCGCCGAAGAAATCGTCCTGATAGTTCCAGGCGAAAACCGAGTTGGCTTCCGTATGGTTCTTGTACCAGCTAATGTCCACGCCCTTGGTGAAATCGGCGCCGGAGAACTTGGTATGAGATACCGGCCACGCCGTGAACTGGTTCTTGGTGTGGTAAGTGCCGAACTGCGTGCTGGGAGGGAAGATCACCTGGTATTCCTGTGTGGCATGTACCGCCACGTTGGTGAAACAGAGCATGGTATTCACTTCCGGTGTGCGATTCACGATGCGCACCGAGGCTTCCAGGTAAGCCTTGCCCGGCCTCAGCGTATAACCCACCGCCCATCGCATCCGCTGCCGTACTTCCAACTCGCCAACCCAAACAGTCTTACTGCCATCCGGGTTCTCTTCCACTTTGTACTGCACGGGGATGAAGGTGCTGGCGCGGTGGTGGTGCGGAATGTTCCATTCCACTCCGCCGGAAATCCAGGCGCCGATCAGGCCGATCAACGCCGGCTTGATCACGTGCTGGCGATAAATAAAGTTGTAGTTATTAGTCTTGTCGAGGCCTTCAAAAATGCGGCCGCCGACCTCCGGCAGTATACCGATCCGGATGTATTCGTTCTCCAGATAGACCATGGTGTACGACTTATCCACCTTCTTGCCGGTAAGCGTGTCGTACATCGGATAGGGGTACACCGGCCCTTGCGCGCCTTGCGACTCCCGCCCGAAGAAGAACATCGGGTTCGGTTCGGGCGCTCCCGCCAGGTAAGTGGGAATTACGGTCTGCGTCTCCCAAACCTTTACGGACGAACCTTCGGCGCCCAAGGCAAGAGACGAACCGATAAACAATACCGCAACCGCCAAACATAGCGGCACCGCTACGAAACATTTACGTAACATGACCTTTTCTCCAATAATAGAAGTCGGAAGCCAGAAGTCAGAGTTCGGCGTCAGCATTCTGACTTCTGACTTCTGTCTCCTGACTTCTTTCTTAATACTTCGTCCCACTTTTCAGCCCTTCCGGCGCCTTCGCCAGCGCATCGTCCAGAGCCGCCTTAAGGACGGCGTTGTCCGGCTCCCGCCGCACCGCCTCGCGCAGTTCCGCCAAGCCTTCTTTCCACTGGCCCAGGCGCAGCAGCGCAATCGCGAAGTTCACCCGGATTCCGTTGTGGTCTGGCAGAAGCTTTCGCGCCGCACGATACTTCTCCAGCGCGCCGGCAAGATCGCCGGCCTTCTCCAGATTCGCGCCCTGATTGTTGAGTTCAATCCCGGCCAGCATGTTCTGGTCGTCCTTGTCTTTATCGCGTAACAGTTCCACCAGCTTTCGCTTGATGGCGTCGGCCTGCGCAGCCTGCCCGTCTTCGCGCAACGCCCGCTGCAGGCTGTGCAGCGTGCTCTGGTTCTTGGGATCGAGACGCGCCGCTTCCTGCAAATGCGCGACGGCCAAGTGCGCCTTGCCTTCATCCAGGTATTGCGACCCGAGGCGGGTTTGCGCCACCGCGTCATCCGGCGCCAGTGCTACGGCGCGCTCGAAGGCCGCCAGTGCCCCGGCATCGTCCAACAAAGTCTTGCGCGCGTCTCCCAGGTCCGACCATGCTTCGGCAAAATCGGGACGCAGCGTCACCGCTTCCTGCAAGTGCGCGGCGGCCTTGATGACGTCACCCTGTTCGCTCGTCACCTTGGCCCGCAGATAGTGCGGATAAGCCGCGTCGGGCTTGCGCCCCAGCAGTGTGATCGCGCGATCGAGGTGCATAGCGGCTTGGTCGAGTTCGCCGGCCTGCTGCAAAACCAAACCGAGGTTCACGTGCGCCTGGGCGAATCCGGGATCCAGTGACACGGCTTTTTCGAAGGGTCCGCGAGCGGCCTTCGCATCGCCAAAGGCGTTGAAGGCTTCGCCCAGCGCATTCTGCGCTTCGGCCGAACGCGGCCGCAGCCGGACGGCTTCAGTCAATTGCGCAATCGATCCCGTGCGGTCGCCCTCCTCTTGCAGCACACTGCCGAGAAGCAGACGGGCGTCCGCATCGCCCGGGTTCGCTTTGATGATGTCATACAAGAGGCGAATGGCCTGCGGGCGCTGCCCCTTGGCCAACAAAGCCCACGCCTCTTCGACCGGCTTGCCCTGCGCCAGCAGGGAGGCTGCGCACAGAAGCGCCAGGCAAAGATGGAGGGCGGGCAATCCTGCCCGCAGCCGGCTTTCAGCCGGCTCTGGCCGCCTAAANNGGCCAAGATTGGCCGCCCTCCATTTACGCCGCCTCATCACTTAAATTTCTCCGTACGCGTGATCCCCGATCCCTCAGTCACGTGGATCAACTGGTCCACCGCCACGCCGCTCAGCTTCTCCACCTGGCCCAGCGGCCAGCGGATGTCCAGGTCCACCGTCGTGACTGGCCCAACTCCGAAATGCAGGCGCGAATCGTTGCTAGACAAATAGGACGACTGGCTCAGCACCTCCTGCGCTTGCACCTTATCGCCGTAGCGCGCCGTAACCCGCCCCCCGACTGCGCCGCGGTTCGACTTGACACCGTGCAGCTTGACCTTGATCCAGTGGCTATTCCCGCTCACATCGTTGCGCAGTAGCGATGGCGGCTCATTATGATTGACGATCAGGATATCGACATCGCCGTCGTTATCGAAATCGCCCACGGCGCATCCGCGGCTCGAGTGCAGGGCTTCTACTCCCGCTCCTGCCCGATCCAGTAACTCCTCGAAGCGCCCCTTGCCTAAGTTCCGGAAAACCACCCGCGGCGTATTATAGTTGTCCTGTATCTCCGGGTAGATTCCGCCAGTGACACAGAAGATATCCGGATTGCCGTCGTTATCCAGGTCCGCGATCGCTACGCCCCAACACACATAGCGTGTCTCCACCGCCAGGCCCGCCTGCAGGGTCATATCGCGGAAGTCGCCCTTGCCGTTGTTCACATACACGCCTGGTGTATCGGCGGAGTAATGTGTCTTGACGATGTCCAGGCTGCCGTCCAGCTTGAAATCGCCGATCCCGATCCCCATGCCGGCCTGCTCCATCCCGTCGTCGCTCAAAGCTACGCCGCGCTCCAGTCCCAGTTCGGTGAAAGTCCCGTCGTGGTTATTGCGGAAGAGCAAGCTGGGGGTGGAATCGCAGGCCACGTAGATGTCCGGCCAGCCGTCATTGTCGAAGTCCGCGGATACCGCCGTCAGACCGTAACCTCCCTCGACTTTGCCGATCCCCGATGGCGCAGTGACATCCCTGAAAGTGCCGTCCCCATTGTTGCGATAGAGACTGTGGTGACCGTAGCGCAGTCCTCGCGGGCCGCAGAATATGCCCCCGGGATTACAACTGGTCGCAGTGCTGGCGCGCGGAACCGTCTCCATGTCGAATGCCACATAGTTGGATACGAATAGATCCAGCCGGCCGTCGCGATCATAATCCAAAAAGGTGCAGCCGGAACCAAATCGTGGCTGTGCATTCCACAAACCGGCCCGCTTGGTGACGTCGGTAAAGGTGCCGTCCCCGTTGTTACGGTACATCGTGTTCTGGTCCCAGCCGGTAATGAACAGGTCGTCGAAGCCGTCGTTGTTATAGTCGCCCACAGCCACGCCGTATTGGTAGCCCGTGCGGAACAGCCCCGCTTTCGCGGTGACGTCGGTGAAGGTGCCGTCCCGGTTGTTCTTGTAGAGGCGCTGGGAGGCGGTGGGTGGCGGATCGCCGAATCGCGATCCCGTCAACACCAGAATATCCAGCCAGCCGTCGTTGTCGTAATCCAGAAACGCGGCCCCACAGCTCATCGCCTCGATCACATAGTCCGCGCGGCGGGGATGGCCGCAAACCACCGTCTCGCGAAGACCGGCCTGGTGGGAAATATCCGTGAAGCGGGCGTGGAAAGGAAGGCCGGAGGGCTTACCCCGTGGCGCGGCCTTGACTCCGCGCGAGGCCATCCCCGTCTGGACCTCACCGAAAAGCCGGCAGGCCGGCAAAGCCAGAAGACTCAGTGCGCTTCGCCGGGTAAGAGAAACCATGGACTCACTATAGTTCAGATGCGTCACAGCCCGCCCGCGAACAAAAAGAGCGGCGGGGATAAACCCCGCCGCTCGTCTTGGGAGGTAGGGGCCGTGGCCCTAAAATATTATTTTCAAACCTATCTCCACCTGCCGGCCGCTTGTCAGGGAGTACCCGCCCTGTGCGCCAAAAATGCCGCCCGGAGCGCCCTGGTACAGAGCCTGGCCGAAATTGGAATCGGTGACGTACCCTGTGTCCGGATCGCCGCGGTTCAGCCGGTTGGTGGCATTGTAAGCGGCCATCTTCATCTCCGCGTGGAACCGATCGCCGATGGTGAAGGCCTTGGTCAGGTTGCCGTCCAGCGTCCAGAAATGCGGGCCTGTCAGGCAATTGTATTGCAGCGGATTGCTCCGCAGAACATAGGTATTGGCCGGCAGCGGCTGGAACACCGAGGTATTGAACCAGTGGTCCGGCGTGGGGTCGGAAATGCAGGGGTTGCCCGTCACGATCATGTTGCCGAACTGCGGGAAGTCGCCGGAAATGAAAGTCCAGATACCTGCCACCTTCCAGCCGCCCACGATGGCATCCGCCGCCCTGGGTATATTACCCAGAAACGGCTTGCCCTTCCCGATCGGCAATTCCCACGTGCCCGCCAGGTTCAAGCGGTTGCGCGGTTGGTTGCTGTCCTGATAGACGAGTTGGTTGGCATACCACTCCTGGTCGTTGAACACGCTGCCATTCAGGAAGCCGTTGGTCTGGGCTTTCTCCCGAATGTAAACGTAGGTAGCGATGAAGTTGTAGCCCTTGCTGAACTGCTTCTGCGCTTTCAATTCGATCGACTGATAGCGCTCGGCCGCTCCCAGGTTTCCCAGGCTGTACAAGCCGCCATACTGCGGATAAGGCACCAGCAAAGAACCCAACGAAACCGTTTGCTGGTTATACAGCGGACCCGGCATCAAGGTGGTGTTCAGGTATTGATAAAAAGGATTCGCCACCTGCTGGTTCAACTGGTTTTGATACTGCGTCTCCAGCGCCGGGTTGATCTGGTTCAACGCCTTGGTGTATTGCTGGTTGCCGATGTTCAGGAAGTAAGTCCCCGAAACCACGATCTGGCCGGGAACTTGGCGCTGGATATTGAAGTTAAAACGGTCGTTGCGCGCCTTCTGCTGGTTCTGGTTGTACCACAGCAGAGACTGGCCGCCGCGTCCGAGATTGCCTCCGTAACCCGTGCCCAGGATGGGCAACAGCGGGTTGCTGCCGGCCGGGTAGGGATTCGAGATGGTCTCCTGCGGGACGCCGTCGTGCGGCGCCAGAGTGTTCTGGTAGCCCGTCTCTCCCAGGAAAGGCGGCTCCAGGAATCCGACCGTCTCATATCCGGAGACCGGCGCCAGCGCGATGTTCATTTCATAAGGAATCAGGTATCGCGCGTAGCCGAAGCGGAAAGCGGTCTTGTCGTTGATGCGGTATGCCAGGCCCACGCGCGGCTGCAAGGCCAGCTTCTGCGGGTCGAATGCGCCCGGATGGCTGGAACTGGCGAACTGCCATTGGCCGGTATAGTGATAGAAGTTGTTGCCCACGATGCTGGTGGCCGCCGCCGGCATGTTCGGCGGAGTGGCCTGCATCTGCGGCACTGCTGCGTTGAGGTCCAGTCCGCGTGAAAAGTCGTCCGCCGGATCGTAGATGGCGCCTTCGTATTCATCCCGAAGCCCCAGGTTCAATGTGATCCTGGAGTTCACCTTCCAATCGTCCTGGATATACCCGCCGTAGAACTTGACGTGCGGATTCGGCACGGGGCCGCCGATCATTTGGGAGGAGCCGTCCAGGGCGCCCAACAGGAACGTGGCATACTGGTCGCCATACAGCCCTGTGTTCGGATTGTTGAAGGTGTTGGCCGTCAGGGCCGTGTTGAAATAGAAGTTCGAAGTGCTCGACACGTAGCTGAGGCCGTAGCTTTCGCGCTGCTCAAAGCCGACCTTAATATAGTGCGAGCCCCTTTGCTGCGCGAGTTTCACGCTGGAGGCTTCTCCCTTGGGAGTCTGGTTCCAGTAGAAACCGCCGCCGCCGAATCCCTGTCCGCCGATGTTCATGTCCGGAAAGTAGATTGGCTGCCCGACCGAAGCTTTTTGATAAGTCGAGTACCAGTCGTTATTCGGCCAGATCGATCCCCAGCCGCTCGAAGGCAACGGAGAGGAAATATATGCGTCCTCCAGGCTGTGCCAGTCGCCATGGAATTCCAGCAGGGTGCGCGAATTGATGGTCCAGATGGCATCGCCGCCCGCGTTCCAGGCCGCCCGCGCCGTGCCCGTCGGCACGTACAACTCCGAGTTGTTGGGCGTCGGGTTGCCGGCCAGATCTGTGGTGTTGTACCGGGCCATGCGCCCGAAGATCTTCCACTTGTCGTTTACGTTGAAGTCCACCCGGTCCGAGATGTTGTAGTATCCGTACTTCTCGATAAAGCCCTTACTGAAATTGTTCAAACCCGTGATATTCGCTCCTGGATTGTTGGGCGCCCAGAAGGCTTTCATCAGACTGCCGGATAGCGGATCGAAGCGGTTCTGCGGGATCTTGTTGCCGGGGAAGGGCGTCACCGTCACCGACCCGTCTGCGTTCAACACCGAGGTCCACGGATCGTAGATGTTCCGTAGCACATAGGTGCCATTGGGACCCGTTCCGTAAGACTGCGAGAAATCGCCCGTCGCTTCCAGTGCCGTCGGTACGGTCCGGACGTAAGTGTTCGGGTAGCCTACCTGCCAATCCTCGATGGAGAAGAAATTGAACAGCTTGTTCTTCTTGATCGGGTTGCCCAGAGTGCCTCCGTACATGTTCTGCCGCTGCGAGTTTTCGCTGAACAGGGTGCGGTCGGCTTCCGCGCTCAGCCACGGATAGCGGCCCAGGTAAAAAGCGCTGCCGTGAAACTCGTTGGTGCCGGCCTTGGTGGTGATCGTGATCATGCCACCGGCGCTGTGGCCGGACTCCGCGTCCGTGCTATTGGTCGACACAGTGACTTCCTGCACCGCGTCGGTATTGGGCGGCGTGGTGTTCTTTTGGCCCATGCCGATGGGCATGCCGTCCACTTCCAGATCGTTCTTCAGGTTGGTGCCGCCACCCAAGTCGACGCTGTTGGCGGACCAGGAGTGGTACGGCATCATTTCGCTGCGGGAATTGACCGCCGAGGGGGCGATCAGCGTCATCTTGAATGGATTGCGATCGAAGCGCGGGATTTCTTCCGCCATCTTCGAATCGATGGTGAAATCCCGGTTCGCGGAGTTGAACTCCACCGCGTTGGGCGTCTCGTTGACGGTAATGGTTTCTTGCAGCGCCCCCGGCTTGAGGGTGGCGTTCACGGTAATGTCGCCGCGCGTCTCAACCACAATATTCTCTTGAATGTAACGGCTGAACCCGGTCGCCTCGATGGTCACCGTATATGTGCCGGGATCGACCAAGTCGAACAGATACAGGCCAGTGTCGCTGGTCTGCTTGACTACCCGGACTCCCGTATTAACGTTCGCTAGCGTCACCGTCGAGCCTGCGATCACCGCTTTGGTTTCGTCAGTGACCAAGCCCTCGATGCGCCCACGATAATCCTGCGCTACGCCGCTTGCGGCGAAGATCAGCAGCAGCGCAATCGCCCACTGCCATGTGGGAAAAAACCTACTCTTCATAATATAGACCCCTTTCCGGTTCAACCTAGAACCGCTCAACGTACTGGAAAATCCGACCCCTTTTCAAAGACCGCAGTTCACACCGCGGACTCGCCAAAGCAATCCCGTGCTCGACTGGAGCGCCATTCTCTCTGTAGCGAATGCCTCGCCCGCACACAGGCAGTTGGCGCTCTTGCTGTCCGGCGACATGACCCACCCGTGCCTGGAACAGAATGTAGTTGAGGGTGACGTCCGAATCAAGGAAAAACCAGGTGTTTTCTCCGGGAGTTTACGTAAACATGCGTGAACGATGTTCTGGAATCAATGAGTTGAACTGGTTCCTCGCGCCCGGTGTGGATTTTTTAGACGCCAGGTGTTAACGTAGTTTCTTCGGGATAATCAGGTCCGAATGATGGACTGTCGCTTTGAGTGAACTACTCAATCAGCACTCGGAGCAATTCACATCGCTCGACGGGGATGAGCGTTGGGCTTTGGTTCAACGCGTGGCTTCCAGCCGCCACCTCGCCAAGGCGCCGCAGCTCCGCGAGATCCTTCTCTACGTCTCCCACCGCGTGTTGGCCGACCATGCCGCCGCCATCAGTGAACAGGAAATCGGGTGCAAAGTTCTGGGACGCCGGCCGGACTTCAGCCCCAATGAGGATAATATTGTCCGGGTCCAAATCCGGCACCTTCGCAAGAAGCTGGAAGATTACTTCGGTATGGAAGGGGCGGCCGAACCCCTCGTCCTGACCATTCCCAAGGGCAGCTACCTCCCGCACTTCGAGCCCCGTCCCGAGCACTTGGCGGAAGATGCGATGGCTGTCTCCGCGGAAACTCCGGCTCCCGTGGTGCTCCCCGGCGCCGGACTGCCCCTTCCAAAAACCAGACGCACATGGCGCACCGCCGCGCTGGTTGTCCTGCTGCTGGCCGGCGCAGCCTTCGCCGCGTTGATCTGGTGGAGGCCTCGCGCGGTACCGCGGCCCGCGTCTGCGGCGGAGGAAGTACAAGCGGCGCATGAAGATCCACTCTGGTCCAAAATCTTCGCGCCTCACCGCCAAACCAGCGTCGTGGTGGCCGATACCAACCTGGTCATGGTCCAGGATATCCTGGATTCCGATGTCCCGCTCAGCGAGTATTTCAATGGCGGGTATCCGGAGAAACTGATCGGAAGAGTGCCGAATCGGGAGCTGCAGGCGGCTCTGCGGTTGATCTCCGCCCGCCAGTACACCAGCTTGGGCGACGCCATTCTAGCCCCCAAGTTCATGGATCTCGGCCACCGTTATGGCGCGCAAACCAATCTGCGCTACTCCCGTTACATCAGCGCCCGGGAGTTCAAGACAGGAAACTTCGTGCTCATCGGCAGCCGTAGGGGGATTCCCTGGGAGCAACTGTTCGAATCCCAGTTGAACTTCGACCTCGAAGAGGATCATGCCACTCGCCTGTATCACCTGCGGAACAAATCGCCTTTGCCCGGCGAGCGCCCCGTTTACGGAGTTTCGAGCGGAGGCAGGGCCAATGAGGTCACTTATGCGGACATCGCCCTGCTGCCCAACCTCACCGGCACTGGGTACGTTTTGATCCTCTCCGGCATCGATATGACAGGTACGGAGGCGGCTGGTGAACTGGTGACAAGCCCCGACTTTGGCGCAACCCTGACCAAATTGCTCAACTCGCGCGCCGGGCAGCCGCCCGCATCCTATATCGAAATCCTGTTGGAGGCGAAGGCCACCGCGGGCACCAGCGGAGGCGCCAAGATCGTCGGCTATCGCCTGATCGAAGGTCCACGCCCGGCGCCGTAACTCCGAAGCTCCCCAGTGTTAATCTGGGATTGGAGAGTTGATTCCAGCGCTCCACGAAGCCCGCCCCACCAAATGAGATAATGACGTCGTGAATCGGCTCCTCATCCTACCGTTCCTCGCCTCGGCCCTGTCGGCCGCTGAGATCAGCACCGGTTTCATGCTTGGCCCGCACTACGATCCGCGCGCCTTCTACGTGCGTGAAGCAACGTCCTCTGGCCCGCCCGGGAACTGGCAGAAGACCTACAGCGCCCCCGCCTACCGGCACGAAGCCCAGGGCAAGCTCATGAACGTCCGCCTGGCCAACGCCCTGTTTCTCGACGAGTGGATGCACGAGCGGCCCTTCGATCCGGAGTTCAACACCGATGCCGTGATCCAGGCGCTCGATTTCTACAAGAATCACGGCGTCCTCATGATCAACGTGAGCCTGCAAGGCGCGCAAGCCGGATACGACAAATCCATCAACGGCATCGATCGCGAGAACGCCTATCGCCTCGG
>PMVV01000482.1 GCA_003166475.1 Bryobacterales bacterium
CCAGTGGCGGGACTAATCAACCTTTCCATCTCCCGGACCTCCGATCTTGGGGGGTACACAATAAGCGTTAACTTAAAACATTTATGGCACAAAATGTTGGCAACTCGACTTATGCGACTACCATTCAGTGTGGAGGGTTCTGGACGGCCGATCCTAAAGTTAACGCCTATTGGGGTCCGCCCCGGGGTCCGCCCCACAAGTTATTCAGCATTCCGGATTCTGGGAAAACTATGCGGCATTAAGCTGAGAGCCTGCCCCACGAGGTCCTACTCCCACTCTATAGTGGCCGGCGGCTTGTTAGTCAGGTCGTAGAATACTCCACTAATACCCTCGACCGCGAGTAACTCGGTCGAGATAGAGTCTAGTAAGTCGTTGGGCATGGCTACCGACTGAGCGGTCATGCCGTCCACGGAATCTACGGGACGGAGCACCACGGAGTCGGGGGCTTCGGAGGTGCCGAGCGGAATGAGCACGACCGGGAATTGCCAGATGCGGCGGTCGAAACCGCTCGAGTGCGAGAGGCGGCGCACGACGGCGTCGGCATGGCGGAGGCGCGCCAGGCGCTCGGGCGTGAGGGCGCTGACTCGCACGCGCAGGTCCGCGAGCGGGGCGGCGGTGCGCACGCGCGCGATAACGCGGTTGACGCCGGAGATGCGATTGATTAGCTCGGTGGCGCGGGCGTGGTCCAACTCGTCGATCGACAACACGGGCGCGTAACTGCGGCTATCGCCCTGCACGCCGACGGAGTGGAGCGGCAGGATGCAACCTTCGGGAGTGGCCTGGACGCCGGCTTCGATTTCCGAACAGAGGCAGCGGATGGCCAGACCCGGTCCGGGAAACGGATGGCGGTCGAGGACATCGGCGGGAAGCCCGAGTTCCCGGCCGATCTCGCGCACTTCATCCTTATAGTACGAACGCAGAGGCTCTACGATGCGGCCAGCTTCGATGAGCCTTTGAATGCCGGGCACGCGGTTGTGATGCGTCTTGATCACGGCGGCCTTTTCGGTGCCGCCGGATTCGATGGTATCCGGGTAGATGGTGCCCTGGCCGAGAATCCAGTGGCCATCCAGCAGATGGCGGGATTCGACGATGCGCTCCTGCACCCGCACGAATTCTTCGCCGATGATGTGGCGCTTCTGCTCGGGGTCGCGCACGCCGGCTAGCGCGCCGAGGAACTGCGCTTCGGCCGATTCGATCGATAGGCCGGGCATCGACCGCATGGCGTCGGTTTCGCCTTCGCGCATGAGGCCGGTATCGACATAAACTCCCTGAACGCGCCCTGCGCCGAGAGCGCGTTGGCAGAGCGCGCAGGCGACCGTGGAATCGACCCCTCCGCTGACGAAGAAGAAAACATTGCGGCCGCCGACGGCCTGGCGGATTTCGTCCTCGATCTGGGGCACGCGATGGCGCGGGTCCCAATCGCGGCGGCAACCGCAAATGCCGAACAGGAAGTTGGAAAGGATCTCGCGGCCGCGCGAGGTATGCACGACTTCGGGATGGAATTGCACCGCGTAGAGGCCGCGGGCGGGCGCTTCGATGGCGGCGATGGAGCAAGTGGCGGTGCCGCCCAACACGGAAAATCCGGGCGGCGCGGCGGTGACCAGATCGCGGTGGCTCATCCAGATTTGCTGCGGGCCGGAGATGCCGTGGAACAGCGGGCTGGCCGAGCCGGCTTCGTCGGCAAGCAAGTGGAGTGTGGCCAAGCCATACTCGCCCTTGTCGCCCAACTGGACGGTTCCACCCAACAAGTGGGCCATGAGCTGCTGGCCGTAACAGATGCCCAGCACGCACGCGCCGCTCGCGAAAATGGCGGGATCGACGGTGGGGCTGGACGGATCGTAAACGCTATTCGGGCCGCCGGAGATGATCAGACCGGTGGCGCCGGCGAGATCGGCTGCGGGAGTTTCGCTGGGGCGGACCTCGGAATAGACTCCCAGGTCGCGAACTTTACGGGCGATCAGGTGACAGTATTGGCCTCCGGCATCCAGTACGACGATCTGGGCGGCGCTCTTCACCTGGCGCGTAAGGGATTTTCCGGCTGCGCGCGCTGAACGAGAATCTTGCGGGCCGAATCCAGCAGCGCCTTGGCCTTGGGCATGGCGTCGATGGCCCGTTCCACTTCGGGATCGGTTTCCATGGCGACGCGGTCGCTTTCATCGATGTCGAAGGCGGTGATGTACATTTCGCGCTTGAGGAGGCGCTTGATCCAGTCGGAATCCTGGGTGAATTCGGCTTCGGTGAAATCGTAGCTCTGTTTCAACAGATAGTCGTGGAATTCGTTCAGGGTGGTGGCGTCCGGCGACCAGCCCTTGGGCAACTTGGCGTCGTGCTGGCCGAAGTAGTAGCGCGTGAAGTTGAAGAACGCCGACTTGACGTAAAGCTCGGTTTGCAGATGATCGATCTTGGGCGGAGCGTATTTCTCGTCGGGAGTGATGCCGCCGCCGCCATAGACGGTGCGGCCGCCGTCGGTCATCTTTACGTCCTGCATGTCCTTGGGTTCGTCCTTGTGATAGTAGTAATCGAAGAACGACTTATTGGTGTAATCGCGCTGGATGAGGCGGCCGCTGGGTGTATAGAAGTGGGCTGTGGTGAGGGCCAGGCCGGTGTTTTCGGATAGGGGATAGACGGTCTGCACCAGCCCTTTGCCGAAAGTGGTTTCGCCCAGGATCCAGCCGCGATCGTGATCCTGAAGGGCGCCGGCGACAATCTCGGCGGCGGAAGCCGAAGAGCGGTTCACCAGTACGACGATGGGATACTCATGCCCGTGGTTGCCGTTGCGGGCGGTGTAAGTCTTTTCCGGCGAGGAACGGCCGTGGTGGGAAACGATGGTCTGCCCTTTTTGCAGGAACTTGTCGGCCACCGCGACGCCCTCGTTGAGCAGGCCGCCGGGGTTGGCGCGCAGATCGAGGACCAGGCCGTGGATGTTATTCTCGCCGAGCTTTTTCAGCGCATCCTCAAGTTCCTTGCTGGTGGTTTCGTTGAACTGTTCGATGAAGACGTAGGCGATGCCGGGCTTTAGCCAGAAGGCGTTTTTCACGCTATCGCGCGAGATTTCGTCGCGGATGACGGTGAAGGTGAGGGGTTGGTCGTTGCCTTCGCGGGAAACCACGATGGCGACCTGCGTGCCGCGTGGACCCTTCAGCAGGTCGGCCACCTCGGTGGTGGTGAGGTTGTCGGTGGGCTTGTCGTTCACCTTCATGATGATGTCGCCCGGCCGGATGCCCGCGCGATAGGCCGGTGAACCGGGGAACGGCGCAACCACGATGGTCTTTCCGTTGAAAGGCTGCACCTTCATGCCGACGCCGAAGTAGTGGCCCTTCTGGTCCTCACGGAGGAGTTGGTAGTCGCGGGGATCGAAGAAATTGGTGTGCGGGTCGAGGGTGCGGAGTGCGCCCGGGATGGCACCCTTATAGATGGCTTTGTCGGGATCCACTTTGTCAGCGAAGTTTTGTTCCACCAGGCCGTAGATGGCGGTGAAGGATTTGAGGCTGGCGCCGATGTCGTCGGCATCGGCCACGGTGGCGGCCGCCTGGACTTGGGGTCCGAAGATGCCGCCGAGCAGCGAGCATAAAATGATGAGGCCGAGGTACAGAAAGAACGAGCGCCGCTTTTGAGGCATCCGGGAAACCATCCTTGTTTTGAGTATACCTGATTGATTGGACGCGCGAGGCGGGCGGTTGGTGGCAGGGTTGCGGGTTGGCACGGGACGGGGGCTTCGCGGCTGAGCGGGCGTNNGGGCGGAGGCGAATTGGGCGGGGGCGGCTGGCTCGGTTTTTTTTGGCCGAGCAATGCCAATTTCGTATAAGGTTATTGTTTCTATTGAGTTGGGGGCCATTCATCGGGTTTCCGATCTGGTTTGGGGTTTTTTTGAAAGGGGCCGGTTCGGTGAATCGCTGCCGGCGAGCATTGCGCCTCCTTACCTACAGTGCAGCACGCGTGCGGGCGGGGAGGGCGGGGCTAGGGCGGCAAGCGCTTGATTGGCAGGGAGATGTTTCTTGGCGAATCTGGTCACCGGGGACCATTCTGTTTCTCGCAAAGACGCAAAGCACCCGCCAAGCGCGCCAAGAGAACAGACGGATTTGAGGGCGGCCTTCCGGTTTCGGGCTTGGGCCGAGTGCGTGTAAATGCGCCAGAGTCGCGGAACCGATTACTGGCGGGATGAGGCGGACAGGGAAGTTCGTTCGAGTAGCGCTTCGACTCTTGCCAGCCGGTCTTCGAGGGAGCGAATCTGGTCCTTTTGGGCGGCAATCGTTAGGTTCTGCTTCTGTAGTTCGTTGAGCAGCATGGAGTCCAG
>PMVV01000043.1 GCA_003166475.1 Bryobacterales bacterium
AGCGGGTTCCTGCCGATCACGGCCGGCAATGTGCTGCGGGATTCGCTGACCGACGTGTACCAGAATTCCAGCCTGTTCCGCTCGCTGCGGGACGTCGATCAGCGAGAGGGCAAGTGCGGCATCTGCGAGTATCAGAAGGTGTGCGGCGGGTCGCGCGCGCGGGCTTATGCGCTGACCGGGAACTACCTGGCGGAAGATCCCCGGTGCACTTATCAGCCGCACCTGGCGGAAGCGCTGGCAGGGTAGCGGTACCGGCGGGTGCTGACCAGAAACCGCTCCCTGACGGTCGCGGCTCGGTAAGCCCTNNGTCTGCCGGGAACTATCCGGCGGGAGGTTGCGTATACTCAAGAGTTGAGGAGGCGATTATACGTAAATGCAGCTCAACCGCAGAGAGTTCCTCCTTACCAGCACCGCTCTAGCATCCGCTCTCAAAGCCGGCGCCAAATCCGGGCCTAAACCTGTCGTCAGTATCGTCCGCATACAGAACGACAACGTCGCCAAGGCCGTAGAAAAGGCGATTGACCTGTTGGGCGGCAGCAAGCACGTAACGAAGGGCGTCAACACCGTGATGCTGAAGCCCAACCTGGTTTCCACGCAGGCGGAGGCCACCACCAAGCTCGCCGTAGTGCGCGCGCTGGCGGAAATCATGCAGCGCGCGGGAAAGGAAGTATCGATCGGTGAAGGATCGGCAGCCGCGCCCAACTTCAACGTGCGGGGAACGGCGATTTACCGAACCCGCAAGCGCGAGATCCTGGACCCCATGCAGCAGTACGTCTTCGAGCAACTGGGATATGCGGATCTGGCCAAGACGCTGCGCATCCCGCTTGTGAATCTGCACTCCGGCGAACTGGTGGACGTGGCCGTGCCCGGCGGTTTCGTGTTCGACAAAATCTCGCTGCACAAGAGCCTGACCGAGGTCGATCTGCTGTGCTCCGTGCCCATGATGAAAACGCACCAGCTTGCCACCGTCACGCTGGGGATGAAGAACCTGGTCGGCGCATTTCCCGGCACGGTCTACCAGTCCGTGCGCGGCCACATGCACGATTTGGCATCGAAGGTGGAACCCACCGCCGCCTCCGCCGTGGTGGTGGATATGGTGCGCGCCAATAAACTCGGCCTGGTGGTGATCGACGGGTCGATGGCCATGGAGGGTAACGGACCTTCAATGGGCAAGACGTTCAAAATGGACGTGATCGTGGCCGGCACGAATCCGGTGGCGGCCGACATGGTGGCGGCGAGCCTGATGGGATTCGCGCCGTCGGAGATCCCGACGTTCCTGTGGGCGAACAAGGCAGGCTTGCGGCCCGCTGCGCTCGAGGAAATCGAGATTCGTGGCGAGCCGGTTGACCGCGTGCGCCGGCCTTTTGCGAAGCCGCAGCTTGTTGCGTGGAACGCGATTCGTCCCTACTGGGGCAACCACGAGCTTAGCCGGAACAACTACGGCGGTGCGGCGGAAACGCTCGTTGCGGACCTCGGCGCAACAGGCGGAAGAGGCCACCAGATCGGTCTGCTGTGATCGCGCCCGTTACGGGTGCGTGAATTCGCGCGCGTGGGGGATCAGGTCGAAGTACAACCGTTCGGGCAGGTCTGTGTGCCAGTAGCCTGCCCACCGCGCGAATCCGCAGATGCCGAGAAAGAGCACTGCGACCGTGGCGGCGATCATCCAGGCGGGCACGGGCCGACTGCGCGGCGCAGACATCCGCAGCGCGCCTTCGGCTGGGCAGACGGCGACACATTCCAGACACGCCGTGCATTCGGCCGAGCGGATGCTCGCCAGGCGATCCACCGGCAGCAGTGCGGGGCAGGCCTTTGCGCATTTGGCGCAATCGATGCACAACGACGCTTCGCGGCGGATGCGCAACGGGCTGGCTAACGCGGCGAGGCCCATCAGCGCGCCGTACGGGCAAAGATAGCGGCACCAGAAGCTCTGCACAAAGACGGACAGCACCACCAACAGCGCCAGCACCATGGCTCCCGCGACGCTCATAAATCGGAAGAAGTCGAGCATCTTGACGTCGGAAACCAGGCCGTAGGGGCCTTCGAGGAAATCCTGAATGGCGGGCACGGACATGCTGCCCACGGCATAGAGAAACAGCCCTAGCAGGATATATTTCACGCTACGCAGGGGGATATCGAGCCAGCGCGGCAGCCGCCAGTTGCGGTGAAAGGTCCGCTTGCCGAGTTGCCACAACCATTCCGAAACCGTGCCCACCGGGCAAAGCCACGCGCAGAAGCTTTTGCGGAGCAGCCAGGAAATCGCGAGAAAGGCGATGAGCAGGAACATCCCGGCGGGATGCACGGGGGGGACGTGGCCGGTCGCGAGCAGCACCTTCAGGTTCATCAGTGAGGCGATGGGCAGCCAGCCTTCGACTCCGGCGGGTCTGGAGACGCGCATCCCGCGACCGCCCGATTCGTAATAGTGGACGAAGAGAACGAATTGCGTGCCGATCCACAGATTCAGCGCCAGGAACCCCAGTTGGAATGCGCGCCGCAGCCGTTGCGAGCGGTCGGGTGCGCGCCGCTTTTGGAGCTTCTTCCTGCTTTTCGGAGTGGGTGATATTAGCGCCGTTGCCATGCAATTGCTTCTCGCACTTTCAAGTCCAAAGGTTGCGATTCCGGAATCCCGCGCAGTGACTTCAGTCACCGGGCGGTTTGGTTCCAGCCACGGCTCGCTGCCATGCCTCCACCAACCGCGCGCGGGCGGCCTCGCTGATGGGCCCCGGCATCTCGCCTGCCTGGTATTCGTGGCACAGGGCCACGGTTTTGCGCAGACTTTCGGCGAACTCGACGCACGGCGGGCATCCGGCCAGGTGCGCTTCCATCTCGCGGCAGGCGTCTGGCGGCAATTCCAGGTCCAGGTACTCGGAAAGCGTCGCGAAGATCTGCTTGCATTCCTCAGTTCCGTGAGGCATGCGCCGATCCCTCCTTGGTCTTGAGATAGCGGTCCAGTTCCTGGCGGATCGCCAGGCGGGCGCGGTGCAGCCGCGTCTTAATCACGTCGACGCTCAGGTCCAGCACCTGCGCGGTCTCGTCGGTGGACAGGTCTTCCACGTCGCGCAGCAGGACCACGGACCGGTACGTGTCGGGCAATGCGGCGATGGCCTGGCCCAGGACACGCCGCAACTCGGCGCGCAGCATGCGGTCTTCGGGCTGGCTGGACCAATCGGCGATCTGGAGCTTGACATGTCCGCCGTCGCGATCGAGTGCGGGCATATACTCGTCGAGCGAAAGCTCCTGGGTGGGCGCGAATTGGCTGCGGCGGCGTTTCATCAGACAGAAATTCTTGGCGATGCGCAGCACCCACGCGCGCACGCGCTCGGGCTGGCGAAGCTGGTTGAAGTTCTCGAAGACTTTCAGCAGCGTCTCCTGGGAAACC
>PMVV01000380.1 GCA_003166475.1 Bryobacterales bacterium
GTATACGGAATTGTGCGAAACGTGTTGCATTTGGTTGCATGGGCGGGGGTGGAAACGTCGGCGTCAGATTGGGGTGACCGGCTGGGTGTGCGATGGGGGGCCGATTGTGCCGCGGCGGCGAGACGTTTGGCCAGGACGGCCTGGATTTGTGCCGACCGCCTGGCCGGCGAGCGACCGGGCTTGCTCGCGCCAAGCGAGGTCCTGGCGGACACCGACGAATTGAGCTGCGGCGGTAGCGGTGGAACCGGCGGAGAGCAGAGCGACGACGCGTTGCTGGGCCGGGGTGAGGGTGTGGCCGGGCGCCATGGTAGGGGCCTCCTTACTTCCAGGGGAGCACGGGTGCGGACGGAGGGGGCGGGGCTAAGGCGCGAAGTGATTGATAGAGCGGGAGAACATTTTTTTGGAAGGCGGTGACTGAAGGCCAACCCGGTTTCACGCAAAGACGCCAAGGACCCGCCAAGCACGCCAAGAAAACATATACCCTCGGAGGAGGCCAGCTATGATCAGCGCGCCTGGGCCAAGGCAAGCCGCTGCAGCGCGGGCGCGTGCAGGAGGCTCTGATCCGCTCCGACGATTACAACGCCAGGAACATCACCGTGATGCAAAACCAGGCCCGCTGGCGTTGCGTCGTCCGGGAGGCGGAACGGCAGGAGAACACGAAACGATTCGCCTGGTCCGACTTCATCCGAAAGGAGGCGCGCCGGTCCAGTTTCCGTGGCGAGCGGCGCGGCGCAGGGCTGATAGCGCCTTCCTTGCCGGTCTTCCAGCTCGGCTCGCGCATCGCGCGCGCGCTGGCGGATGCCCTTGGCGACGCTCGAAACCTCGATCGCCGCAACCCAATCGCGACCGGACTTACTGGCCTGACAAGCGATGCCGACTGCGCCGGCCGCGACCTTTGCGTCAACCGCGGTTGCGCACCAATCGTCGAAGCAGCGGCGTTCACCGGGGGCGTAGAAGCGTCGTGGAAGTGCGAGTGCAAAGCAGATCAGAGTCGCAGCATAGAGTGCAAGAAAGAGGCCCATGAGCCGGGTCAAACGGCGGGTCGCCTCCCACCGGCGCCGCATGGCGGATAGCGCGATGCGGATAAGCAAGATCGCGACGAATAGGACTGAGGCCAGGAAGAGCAAATCCGAGAGTGTCATAAGGCTGGGTCACAAGCTCCTTGAAGTACTCTATAATGCAAAGAACAAAATGTCAAGCGTGGCTTGGTGGTTTGTTCGTTCACCCCTTCGCTAAAGCCCTACCCGGTTCCTGTGTGTGGTTCGAGAGCGCTACGGCCGCAACCGAAGAGGCGGCCTGAGAGGCCGCCGCAGGCTGAGAGCCTGCCCCACCCACTCGCACAAAAAGATGCGCGATGGCCTTGTGGCCCAACCGGTTGGCGCGCTCCACACGCACGATGTAATCTCCCGGCTTTTGGAAAACATGGGTTGTGGCGGCGAATCCGTCCTTCGCGTGCGGCTCCACATTGCCGTCTGACTTCGTCCGGGCGGTGGCGCCGTCGCCAAAGGACCAGATCTCCTCCCCATCCGTAGTGCCAAACGTCCGGACTTTGAAGGTTACCGAGGCTCCTGGAGCAATGCTGGTAGTGGGCCAGTAGGCCGCCTGAATGGTAGGAGGTGTCTGCTCCGGATGTTGCGGATCGAGCACATTGACCGTCTCGAAATCGTAGTCCGTGCGGCCCCGGTCGTCGGTGATCTTGAGGATCTCGCTGTACGTGCCGGGCTGGGAGTAGATCCGCTCGACACGCTGTCCCGACGCGTTCCCGCCGTCCGTGAAAGTCCATTCGAACCGTGCGATGCGCGAGTCGCTATATGACCGCGAGCCATCCAGCAACACTTTCTCCCCGACGAGTGCAGCCTGGTGAGGCCGCGCGACGGCAATCGCGTGCGGCTTGTACTGCCGCAAGTAGGCCTCCCATAAGAACGCATAGCCTTCGAGGGTCCCCAATCTGCCGGATGCTTGCCGGCTCAGGATCTCGTAGTGCAGGTGCGACCAGCCGCCGCTGGCGCCCTCCTTCCCCAGCGTGCCGATCTTCTGCCCCATGGCCACCCGTCCGCCCAGCTTCACCGATGGATCAAACGAGTACAGGTGCGTGTAGCGATGGTACCAGCCGCGCTCATCCAATACCCAAATGGTGTCGTTGTGCTCGGTGTGCAGGCTGGCGTTGTCCTTCTCGCTGTCCACCAGGGCGTTTCCAAGTCCAACCACCAGACCACTGGTCGCCGCCAGCACATCCACCATGCGCTCGGCCCCCCCGATATCCAGGCCCGCGTGATAGTAAATCCGGCGCGCGCCGATACTCTCGCCGTTGTCCACGTAGGTCGGCTCGTTGGCCATTTGCGTACGCGAGGCGAACCAGCGCTGCCGGACCGGATAGACAAAGGAGCCGGCTGGCATGTACGGCGACGTAGCGGGCCAGAGGCGCAGGCGGGCGTCTTTGATCAGCGCCCAGTGGTCGGCGTTGGTGTCGCGGTAGTAGGCTTTGGTGACTTCGCAGTCGACTTGCACGCCGCCGACGGCCACCGGAAGGCGGTAATTGCCGCAGGAAAGCGTCGCGCTTGCGCCATTGATTTCCACGTCTACGCGAGCATCGCGGATGGCGGAACGGACCCGGTCGCGCGTCTCACTGGTCGAGAGCAGCTTCACGGTCGCGGTCTTGCCATCCGCGATCTGGACTCGCTGGGTCGCGCCGACGTCAAGATCCACGACACGGAACAAGGGCTGCTGCGCAGCGGTCAGGTTCGCAACGAAGAGAGAGAAGAATATAGCGCGGCGCACGATCGCCTCCTATTGTCACCAGGGTACCGCGTGCTGCAGGGCGGCCTGAGAGGCCGCCGCAGGCTGAGAGCCTGCCCCACTGTCATGTCAGCGTGCTGGATACGGCGTCTCGCGTGGCTTTGAGGGTGTGAATCAGCGTATCCTTCGGCAGACTGCGCGCCATGGGCTCGATGATCCATTTGAATACGGCCGGGATGTCGCGCGTCAGCGAAATCGCGCGGCATTCGGCGAATGCGCCGCCGTCGCGCTCCTCGAAACGCCAGTAGGTATTCATGCGCCACAGGAAACCGTAACCGGCGTCGGGCGGCTGCACCTTTTCGTTGGGCTTGCCGGCGTCATCCACTTCGGCCGTGCGCGTGGTGCAGGAGCGGCAGCCCCAGCGCGCGCCGTCCGTTCCGTCGACATGGAAGTAGTGAACGTCGTGATCGGTGTCGAGCACCACCGTGATGATCTTCTTCTTTAGCACGCGCAGGTAGATTTGAAAGTCGTCGCCGCGGCGGGCGATCAACTTGGAATCGATCACCTCGGGCCGGTAGATGTTCTTGTGATTGTCGTAATCCTGGATGCGCGCCAGGATGCGCGGCACGGTGGCGCCGGGAATGAATGCGGCGCCGATCCAGTCGTGGATCAATCCGGAGGGGACCTTGACCGGACCTTTGCCCTGCCAAAACTCCGCGACGATTTTGCCCTGGCGCACCTGCCTGGCGCGCTTGGGGTCGCCGTCGGACCAGAGGAACGCCTCGCCGCGCAGCGTCAGTTCCATGGCGGCTTCGGCCTCGCGGACATATGTTTCGAAAGCCTGCAAGGTCTCCGGCTTCAACTGCACCGGCTGAACATCTTCCGCCATAGTTGGGGGCTTCCGCTATTCAGGATAGCAGGGTGGAAGCATAGCAGATAAACAGGTCCTTGATTCCGTTACGGGTGTACGTCATAATTCTGGAAGGAGATCAATACATGCCTGCCGTCCTACAATACGAGTTGGAAGCCCCGGTCACCGACGAAGTGATCGATCGCGATGAACTCGGCCGCCTCGCCTCTTGGCATTGGGAAATGCGCGGGTCGCCGGAAGGAGGCCAGGGCGAAGATTGGTTCTGGGCCGAGGAAGAACTGCGCAGGCAGCGCTTGGCGGCCGGAAACGAACCCGACGAGATCTGAAACTCTCAAGGCGGCCTGAGAGGCCCGGCCCAGAGGGCACCCCTGGCCGGGGGCCTGCCCCACGAAGATTCTATGCACTAGGCACTAGGACGCAGCAATGGCCTTCAAAGCTGCTCTTCGAACCGCTCTGACGCTCGCTCTGGTTCCGGTGGCGGGCGTCATCGCGCAAGCGCCCGAGCGCCCCGTCACTCTGCGCGTTAACACGCAACTGGTGCAGGTTAGCGTGGTGGTAAAAGACAGCCACGGCGATCTCGTAACCGGTCTGAAGGCCGGCGACTTCGAGCTTTACGACAAGGGCAAGAAACAGGAAATCCGGGTCTTCCATGTTGAGGATTATCATCCGGCTCCTTTTGCCCCTGTGACCCCGACCGCGCCGGCAGCCGGCACCTTCTCCAACCGGACGCCGGCGGAACCCGGCGCTCCCAACGCGCCTACCGTCATTCTGATCGATGCGGGCGAGACCTGGGACGTCTATAGAATGACTTGGCAGGACTTGGTCTATGCCAGGAACCAACTCATCCAGTTCCTGCGGCAAGTCCATCCGGAGGACAGGCTGGGCATATATCTTATGGGCGCGGGCCGGTTCTGGGTCTTGCGCGAGTACAACCAGAATTGCGCCGATCTGCTGGAGCGGTTGGCTTCCTGGAAGCCCAATGCCGCGCCCGATCCGGGCAGTCCAAAGGGTCTGGATGCATGGGCCGAGTTCGCTATACATTTCGCGGGCGTGGATGCCGAGACTGCGAAACAGATCCATCGCGACCAGTTTGGGGCCCCCGATGCGAAAAGGTCATCCTCGCTGCCGGAGGGCTCCGCCGATGCGCCAGGTACGTCCACGGCAAATCCGGCGCTCCCGGTGGGACTTCCGGAAGTCCACAAAGGGCCGGCTGAGGACGATCACGGAACCTACGTCGCGCCCGATCAGAAGCGCCCTCTGACGCTTCTCGAGACTGTGGCAAATCATCTGGCGGCGGTGCCCGGACGGAAGAATGTGGTCCTGATTTCAGGAAAGTGGTTCCTGCCGCCGGATCGAAAGATCTGGCTGAGCATGTTGCGAACGATTATCCAGGACGGGGTGTCGGTCTATGCCATCGACCCGGGCGGACTGGCGCCGTATGCCCTGGACGGATCGTTCGTGATTCCCAGCAAAGTGACCATGTACGCCCCAGACCCCGCCAGGGCGGCCAACGCATATATCGACCGGAATTACCAATGGAAACGGCAACTCAGCCTGAGGCTGCAGTCTTCGTTGACCGAACTGGCGGAAGCCACGGGCGGGAAGGTGTTCGTGAATACGAACGACATTCGGGGCGCCATCCGCAGTTCTTTCGAAGACTCCCGCGTGACTTACACTTTGGGCTTCTATTCCAGGACCTCGGGCGGCGATGGTTCGTTTCATCCTATAAAGGTGAAGCTGCCGGGACGCGAGCATTTGAGCGTGCGCTACCGGGATGGGTACTTCGAGCCGGAGGCGCAGCAGCGGGATGGGCACCGTTGGGAGGCCGAATTGCGGCAGGCGGTTTGGAGCCCGGTGGATGCGAGCGCCATCGAGTTGAGCGGGGGTGTTTTGCCCGTTAGCGGGGAGGACGACGACGAACTGAAGCTCAATATCGGCATGGCAGGCGTCAGTTTGGTTCCCGATGGCGAGCGTTGGAACGGACAGATCGAAATCAGCCTGTTTCAACGCGACAGGTCCGGCAATACATACGAACCCCTTACGCGGGCGCTCGGGCTGAAGCTGCGGCAGGAGAGCTACGACTTGGCGGTCAAGAACGGTTTCCTGTATGAACGAAGGTTCAAGGTGGACCCCAAGGCGACCTCGCTTCGTGTGATCGTGCGGGATATCGGCAGCGGGAACTTGGGTACGTTGACGATCCCACTGGCGGGGGGCTCGCAATACCAAAAGCGGCGGCCTGAGAGGACGCCGCAGGCTGAGAGCCTGCCCCACGAAGATTCTGAGCAGTTGTAGTACGAAGTTGGAGAAAGGTCATGGTTCGATATCTGGCTGCAGCGGCCGTGCTACTCCTTCCTTCCGCTCGTGTCGCCTCTGCCGCGCCGTTGCGAGCGGTCTTCGAGCGCGCCGAATCCGAGCACAAGTGGGCGCTGAAGGATCTGGCCCCGAACCTTCCGTCGGATTGGACCGGATATGACTTCCTGGTGCTGGAGATGAAGGCTTCGTCGCAGCAGCGGTTCTTCCTGACTTTCTACAGCAGCGACCGCGTGCAGCAGCGGCAGATGCATCCACTGGCGAACGTGTGGATCCGCGCGGCTGTACCCCTGCAATTCTACCGGCAACCGAACCGCACGGGGTTCGACCTAGCGTCGGTGGGCAAGGTTGCGCGAAATTCGTTCTGGATCGGCACTGGGGGCGTCTACGGGCCGCTGAACGCGGTGGAGGCGATCGGAGTCACGATGCAAGCTCCGTTGGGAAAGCCGACGCTCGACATCCGGTCAGTACAACTTTCGAAGGAGGATCCGGGCTCCGACATCCTGGACAAAAAACCTGTGGTGGACGAATTCGGCCAGTGGATTCCGGCGGACTGGCCCGGGAAAGTGAAGAGCCTGGATCAGCTTGAGAAGGAGTGGGCGGCTGAGGAAGCGGGCCTGGGTGAGGGCGGGTTCGGTTACTGCAAGTACGGCGGGTATCTGAACACCAAGGCCAGGGCGACCGGCTTTTTCCGGGTGGAGCAGGTGGACGGGCGATGGTGGTTCGTGGATCCCGATGGGCACCTGTTCTTTTCGACGGGTTCCACCGGAATGGGCAGCGGCGGCGGGGACGCAAGGATGCGGGGCCGGGAGGATTTTTTCACGGCAATGCCGCCAGTGGATGCGGCGCCGGTGTCCGGCCGCGTCCCGCAGATGGGCTTCTACGGGTGGAACCTGGCGCGCCGGCACGGCGCCGACGCGAAGACGAAGTGGATCGACCTGGCGATCCTGCGGCTGGAGTCGTGGGGACTGAACACCATCGGCAATTGGAGCGATCCGCGGCTGTGGGACACGCACCGGAAGGCGTACGTGGTGAACCTGAGGGGGTGGGGAATGGAGACCGGCTACATGGGGATGCCGGACGTATTCTCCGACGAGTTTCCGAAGATTGCCGGCAAGGCCGCGGCCGAGCAGTGCGGGCCGCGCAAGGACGATCCGTACCTGCTAGGGTATTTCATCGCCAACGAGCCGCCGTGGCCGGGCAGAGAGTCGCTCGTGGTGGACACTATCCTGGAGCGGCCGCCGGGTGCGATCCAGCGCGAAGCGAAGGCTTTCCTGGCGGGCGGCGACACGCCGGAGCGCCGCAAGCAGTTCGTCTATCGCGCGTTCGACAGATACCTCGAAGTAATCGACGCGGCCATCCGGCGGTATGACCCGAATCATCTGAACCTGGGGCTGCGTTTCGGTGGCGGCGTTCCGCCGGCGGAGATGCTGCGTGCGTCGCAGGCCTTCGACGTATACAGCATG
The DNA here is from genome assembly GCA_003166475.1 of Bryobacterales bacterium. Taxonomy (GTDB): domain Bacteria; phylum Acidobacteriota; class Terriglobia; order Bryobacterales; family Bryobacteraceae; genus Bog-159. Next base: position 7,384 of record PMVV01000380.1, read on the forward strand.
AACGTCTACGCGACGTCGGTCAACGCCAAGGTGATGGGGGAGATCTATCGGGTGACAGGGCGGCCCATCATCGTGGGTGAGTTCCATTTCGGCGTACCCGGGCGGGGCCTGGCGGCGGGTCTGGTGCAAGTGCGGGATCAGGCGGAGCGCGGAACGGCCTACCGCTACTACGTAGAGCAGGCGGCCGCGTTCCCGGCGTTCATCGGAGCGAGTTGGTTCCAATGGGTGGGCCAGCCCTCGACGGGGCGGATGGGTGGGGAGAACTACAACATCGGCCTAGTGGACGTAACGGACCGGCCGTACCGGGAACTGATCGACGCGATGAAGACCACGCACCGGCGGCTACAGGATGTGCATCGAGGGACGCAGGCTCCGTTCGACGTGAAGCCGAGTCCGCAGTGAGACGGATCAGTCGAAAATGACCGTCTTGCCCGCGTAGTGCAGAATGCGGTGCTCCAGGTACCATCGCACCGCGCGCGATAAAACCACGCGTTCCAGGTCGCGCCCCTTCTGGACCAAGTCCCGCACCTGGTCTCGATGCGAAATGCGCACCACATCCTGCTCGATGATGGGACCGTCGTCCAGCACCTCGGTGACAAAATGGCTGGTCGCCCCGATCAGCTTGACGCCCCGCTGATACGCCGCGTGGTAGGGACGAGCGCCGCTGAAGGCCGGCAGAAACGAGTGATGCACGTTGATGATGCGCTGAGGGTAGCGCGCCACGAATTCGGGCGAGAGTACTTGCATGTAGCGCGCCAGCACGATCAACTCCACCCCATGCTGCGCGAGCAGCGCGGTCTGCCGGGCCTCCGCTTCGGTCCGGTTTTCCGCGTCCGCCGGAATGTGATGGAAGGGGATGCCGTAAAACCCGGCCAGCCCTTGCGCATCCACATGGTTGCTGACGATCAGCGGAATGTCGCAAGCGAGTTCGCCGATTTCATGCCGGTAGAGCAGGTCCAGCAGGCAGTGTTGCGCTTGCGAGACAAAGACGGCTACTGCGGGACGCTTGTCGGAATAAGCCAGCTTCCAGCGCATGTCGAAGCTTTCCGCGAGCGGTTGGAACGCCTGGCGGAAGGCGGCGTCATCCAGCGCAAAGCCGTCCAGGTCCCACTCGATGCGCATGAAGAACAGTCCCAGATCGTTGTCCTGGTGTTGGTCGGCGTGCAGGATGTTGGCGCCTTGCGTGTACAGGAAGCTGGAGATTCCGGCCACGATTCCTCGCCGGTCGGGACAGTGGATTAAGAGGATGGCAGTGCGGGGCATGGGGCGCTCAACGTTCATGCAGCTCGCCGGGCGGCGCGAGCCGCGCCCACGCCCTGGCTCTCTGGTCTGGCGCCTTCACAGTTTCCAGTGTGCCACGAAAGTAGCACGTCCACCAGCCACCAGCCACCAGACACCAGACACCGACCACCAGCCACGTCGCGCGAAGCGCGCCTCTGTTATTCTTTCCTTGATGAAGATCACACCGCACCTGGCCAGTCTGGCCCTGCTCTTCGGCGCAGCGCTCGCGCCCGCCGCCGACGCCCCCGTCCTGCGCGGCTACTCGCCGGAATCGGCGCACGCCGAACACGACTGGGAGGTAATGTTCCGCGCCACTCCCAGCGCCCAGAATCTGCACGACTACATGCAGCGCCTGTCCGCCCGCCCGCATCACGTCGGCTCGCCCTACGATAAGGACAACGCCGAGTGGATCCTGGCGAAGTTCAAAGAGTGGGGCCTGGACGCCCACATCGAAACCTTCGAGGTGCTCTTCCCCACTCCCAAGACGCGCGCCCTCGAAATGGTCGCGCCGGAGCGTTTCACGGCCAAGCTCGCCGAGCCTACCGTAGCTGGCGATCCCACCTCCGGCCAGCACGACGAGCAACTGCCCACCTACAACGCCTACTCGATCGATGGCGATGTCACGGCGCCGCTGGTCTATGTCAACTACGGCGTGCCCGAAGACTACGAGCGGCTCGACCGCCTGGGAGTGTCCGTGAAGGGTGCCATCGTAATCGCGCGTTATGGCGGGTCGTGGCGCGGCATCAAGCCCAAGGTCGCGGCCGAGCATGGCGCCATCGGCTGCATCATCTATTCCGACCCGAAGGAAGACGGCTACTACGCGGGCGAAGTCTTCCCGCAAGGTCCCTACAGGCCTAAGGACGGCGTGCAGCGCGGCAGCGTAATGGATATGCCTGTTTACCCGGGCGACCCGCTGACGCCCGGCATCGGCGCGACCGCCAATGCCAAGCGCCTGGCCATCAAGGATGCGCAGACGCTGACCAAGATTCCCGTGCTGCCCATCTCATACGGCGACGCGCAGCCGCTGCTGGCCGCGCTCACCGGGCCGGTCGCCCCGGAGGCCTGGCGCGGCGCGCTGCCCATCACCTATCGCGTGGGCCCCGGCGCCGCACGCGTGCATCTGAAGCTCGAGTTCAACTGGGACATGAAAAAGATCTACGACGTGGTGGCGCGCATCCCCGGCGCGCCGTATCCCGATGAGTGGATCGTGCGCGGCAACCATCACGATGCCTGGGTGAACGGCGCCGACGATCCCGTTTCGGGCACGGTGGCTCTCATGGAGGAAGCCCGCGCTTTTGCCGAGTTGCAGAAGCAAGGCTGGAAACCCAAGCGCACCCTCATTTACTGCGTCTGGGATGGCGAGGAGGAAGGCCTGCTGGGATCCACCGAGTGGGCCGAGGAGCACGACCAGGAATTGCGGCGTCACGCGGCCATGTACATCAACTCGGATGCCAACGGCCGCGGCTTTCTGGGCATGGCCGGCTCCCACTCGCTCGAGAAATTCATCAACGGCGTGGCGCGCGACATCGAAGATCCCGAAAAGAAAATGCCGGTGTGGAAGCGCGATCAACTCGCGCGCATCTCTCGCGCGCCGTCCGCCGAGCGCGACGAATTGCGCAAGCGCTCCGAGCTGCGCATCGCCGCGCTGGGCTCCGGTTCCGACTATACGGCGTTCATCGACCACCTGGGCATCGCCACGCTGGACCTGGGCTTCGGCGGCGAAGACGGCGGCGGCATCTATCATTCCGTGTACGATGATTTCTACTGGTACACGCATTTCGCGGACGGCGATTTCATCTATGGCCGGGCGCTGGCGCAGACCGCCGGCACCGCCATGATGCGCTTTGCCGACGCCGACCTGCTGCCGTATGATTTCACCAACTTCGCCGAAACCGTCCGCCGCTACGGGGATGAAGTGCAGAAGCTTTGGAAGACCGAGAGCGACGAAATCCGCGAGCGCAACAAGGAGATCGAGGAAGGCGTCTTTAGCGCCACCGCCGACCCCCGCAAGACGTCCGTGCCGCCGCCCGCCGAGACCCAGCCGCCCTTCTTGAATTTCGCGCCGCTCGAAAACGGGCTGGCCGCGCTCACCCGCGCGGCCGAACGCTACGACAAAGCCGCGCAGAAGGCCAAGCTCGACAAGCCGGGCATCGAGGCGGTGAACGAGAAGCTCATCCGGGTCGAGCGCGGTTTGACACTGCCCGACGGGCTACCGGGGCGCCCCTGGTTCGAGCACCAGATTTACGCGCCCGGCTTCTACACCGGCTACGGCGTCAAAACTTTGCCGGGCGTGCGCGAAGCCATCGAGCAAAAGCGCTGGAAGGAAGCCGACGAGCAGATCGTGCGCGTGGGCAAAGTGCTGGAGAAGGAAGCCGCGCTGATCGAAGACGCCGCCGCTGGGCTGGAGTAGGTGAAGGCCATGTCCAGAATCGCCAAGCTTTTCCAAAATGGCCGGAGCCAAGCCGTCCGCTTGCCGGCCGAGTTTCGATTCGAGGGCACGGAGGTCTTCATCCGTCAAGATCCCGCGACCGGAGACGTCATCTTATCGCGCCGGCCGGAATCGTGGGAGAGTTTTTTCAAACTCGTCGCCGAGGCAGGCATACCGGACGATTTCATGTCCGATAGGGACGATCGCCCGCCCCAAGAGCGCGACTTGTTCCGATGACGAAGCTGTATTTGCTCGATACAAATATCGCCAGCTATGCGATCAAGGGTAGTTCGCCGGCGGTTCAGCGCCGCATCGAAAGAGTGCCAATGGCGCAGCTCGCCATCTCCGCAGTGACCGAACGAGAGTTGCTCTACGGAGTTGCACGGCGCCCCGAGGCCACGCTCTTGCACGCCATCGTGAATGAGTTTCTGCTCAGGGTCTCGGTCCAGCCCTGGGATTCAAACGTTGCCCGGCACTATGGGACGCTATGGGCGGCGCTGGAAACGCAAGGCCGCCCGATCGGGAACCTCGACATGATGATTGGCGCTCATGCCTTGGCGTTGGGAGCCGTGCTTGTCACGAACGACCAGGCGTTCAGCCGGATCAAGGGACTGAAGATCGAAAACTGGGCCGCATGATTTCCGCAGATATCGAGTTTCAGATGCAGATCGGCCAGAGCGCGTAACAAAGCGCGGGGCTCAAGCCCCGC
>PMVV01000492.1 GCA_003166475.1 Bryobacterales bacterium
TGGCCGCAGCCGCCTTTTTAGGCGGCCAGGGCCGGCCAAAAGCCGGCTGCGGGCAGAATGCCCGCCCCACAAGATCCAAGCTGGCTGTCACTTTATTACGCGAGCCTCAATAAACCGCTGCGCGGTAGTCCGCATCGCGGCACCATCCCAAATGCCAACGTAGCGTGGAGCGAGGCTCCTGAGCCACACAGGATCGGGTTTATGCCAATAGACCCATCCAATTTCGCTCAGGGAGCCATCGCATGACACCACTACGAAAACGCATGATCGAAGATATGCAACTGCAAAATTTCTCGCCGGTCTGGCCCGATTCTATCAGACCAGCCCGGAACACTTGAACCTGGAAGATCTCCGGCAGTTCCAAGTTTACATGGCCGGCGAGCGCCGCTATTCGGCGGAGTCCCTCAATCAGTTCGTTTCCGCCGCCAGTTTCTTTACGGGGTAACCCTGGAAGCGTCTTTCGATGCGGGCGCCCTGTTGCGCGCCCGTGCCCCATCCGAGCGCCCATCATTCTCAGCCAGGAAGAAATCGAGCGGTTCTTCGACAACGTCCCCAGCCTCCGCAACCGGGCTGCGCGTCTCCGAAGTCGTGGCCATCAAAGTCGGCCACATCGATTCGCCACGTAAGCTGCTGCGCGTGGAGCAGGGCAAAGGCAAACGCGACCGTTACACCCTGCTCTCCCCCCGCCTGCTGGAAGTATTGCGCACCTGGCCGGCACAGACGATCGAAACAGGGATCCACATTCTTCGCGGCACAAGGCTACCTCCGGGCCTGAGTATAAAATGCGTCAATCTCAACTGCCAAATTGGCTTGCGGGTCTGGAGACCCGCTTGCAGGCGTGGACGCCCGCCCCACAAGCCGATGGACAGTAGTCCAGCATTTTTCTGGCCTCCGCATAACCTTGGCCGCTTGGTTAACGTCGTTACAATTTGGAGTCTTTCCGTAATGAAAATCAGTGACTTACGCTGTGCGGCGGTGGTGTGCCTTGCCATAGGGATCGCCACGGCGCAGCAGCCCGCCCGTACGAACCTGGTTGGGGCCGTACAGGCGATCGATGGGGCGAATGGCCAGATCACCCTGGGCACCGACGACGGCAAGACGGTGAAGATCGTGCCGCACGCGGGGGCGAAGTTTCTGCGGCTGCCTCCAGGCGAGAAGAGCCTGGCAAATGCCACACCGATTACGGCCGGCGATATCGGTCCGGGGGACCGGTTGCTAGCGCGCGGCGAGCTTTCCGCCGATAAGAGTGAATTGGCGGCCACCACGCTGGTGATCATGACCAAGGCGGATATCGCCAAGAAGCAGCAGGCCGACCAAGCCGAATGGCAGAAGCGCGGCGTAGGCGGCCTGGTTACCGCGGTGGATGCCAAGGCGGGCGAAGTGACTATCAACACGCGCACCGTGGAAGGGATGAAGCCGCTGATTATCGTGGCCGGCGAGACGACGGGCGTCCGCCGGTACGCTCCGGATTCGGTGAAGTTCGCGGACGCCAAACCAGCGATGGTGGCGGAGATCAAAGTGGGTGACCAGGTGCGGGCCTTGGGCACCAAGAGCGAGGATGGGATGCACTACGCGGCCGAGGAACTGGTTTCCGGATCGTTCCGCAACGTGGCGGCGACCGTGACTAGCATCGACGCGGCGGCGAGCACCATGAAGGTGATGGATCTTTCCACAAAGAAGCCGCTGCTGGTGCATGTGAATGCGGACTCGACAATGCGCAAGCTGCCGGAGGCGGTGGCGAAAATGATCGCCATGCGGACATCGGGCGGCGGGGGCGGCGCAGGCGGGGCGCAGCGAGCTCAGGGGGCACCGGGCGCTCCGGGTGCTCCAACGGGCGCTCCGGCGGGCGGACCGGGCGGTCCCGGTGGCATGCGGGGCGGCCGCGGCGGCGACATGCAGCAAATGCTGGAGCGCCTGCCTGCGATCAAGCTGGAAGATCTGAAGCCGGGCGATGCGATCATCGTGTCGAGCACGGAGGGCGTCGATCCCGGCCATGTGACGGCGATCACCTTGATTGCAGGCGTGGAGCCGATTCTTTCGGCGACGCCCGCGGGGAGCCAGCGCGCCATGATGCTGGGCAACTGGAATATGGATATGAACATGGGCGGTATGCAATGATTGCTTCGATCTTTCTTTTTGCCGCGATGGCGGCCGCGCCTTCTCCCGCGAAGCTGACGGGCCAGGTCACCGACCCTTCCGGGGCGTCGATCCCGGCTGCGAGCGTTACGGTAACGGGCGCGCAAGGCTCCGTAAAGGTGGTCCAAACCGACGCGCAAGGCAGTTATACGGTGGACGGACTGCTGCCGGGCACATACACGGTGCGGGCTACCGCGCAGGGTTTCGCCCTGTTCGAGAAGACCGGCGTGGATCTCAGCGGGGGAGGCGCATCGCGGCTGGACATCGGGATGACCGTGGTCGCGGAAAAGCAGGAGGTCACGGTTTCCGATACGGTGCATGTGGATGTGGATCCTTCCTCCAACGTCGGTGCGCTGGTGCTGAAGGGAACCGACCTGGATTCGCTCTCGGACGATCCCGACGATTTGCAGAACGACCTGGAAGCGCTGGCGGGTCCGGCGGCGGGCCCCAACGGCGGACAGATCTACATCGACGGCTTCACGGGAGGGCAGCTTCCGCCCAAGGAATCCATTCGCGAGATCCGCATCAACCAGAACCC
>PMVV01000402.1 GCA_003166475.1 Bryobacterales bacterium
GTGGTGCCGAGATCGATGCCGATTTTCATAGGATTGGGCAGGATTGTGCGGATTTGTGCATGGAGGGCGGGGTGGGGGCCGCGGGACGCTTTTTGAACACCCGAAACCAATTTCGTGTAAGGCGTGTTGAATCAGTCGATTGCGGGCGATTTTCGCGGGGGGTGGCGACGGCTAGGGGCTGGCTGCTGCTTTTGCGGCGGGATTGCGGAGGCGCAAGGATCATATAAAAATGCCGGCCTAAAAGTGCCGTCGCGGCTGGGCTGGTTGGATCGGGGCGGTATCGCGACCGACTCAAGCGAGCGGACGGGATGTTCCCGTTTCTACGATAGCACGGGGGAGGGTTGGGGCTGGGTGCGTGGGCGGGGCGTGGGGGTGGTAAGACGAGGAAAGCGCTGGGGAAGGGGATTTTTGGCCGGGGTGTGATTGGCGGGGGGCATTGCCGCAATTTTGCGCGAGTACGCGGTGGTCCGGGTGCGCCCACGGGCGTTGGCGCGGCGCGTTTTTTGTCCGGCTGACGTGGCGGGGCTTCACGGAATAGTTCTCCCACAACGCCGTTTCGGGCCAGTCACCTCCGGATCGGTGGTGGGAAGGGCTGTTCTCGCCATATATTGCGCGGATGGCTCAACACACCGGCAGCAGAACCGTGGGAATTTGCGCTGGGTCGGCCATGCGTAGATAGAAGTGACCGATGCCCGCCAGCCCCAGCATCAGGTCGGGGGTTTCGTTTGCTCCTGGTAAACCGCAGGGCCAGGGCACGCGGCGGCGCTCGAATCGTTCGAAGCCTTCTTCTGCGGCGGCCTGGGCCGGGGCGAGCCAAGCTTCATCGCCGAGGACCTGGGAAGCATGGATAAGTAAATCGGCGTTCCCCATTTCCCCATGGCAGAGCGAATAGTTTCCCGGAGAACCCAGATCTTTCTGCACCGTGGCGAGGGCGCTCAGCGCCTCCGCCCGCAATTCCTTGTCGTCCAGAATCTGCCATGCGCGCAAGCGCGAAAATCCGATCCCCGTCGCGCCATGGCACCAAAGGACTGGATACTCCGGTTCGGCTTCGCGAAAGTCCGGCCAGTTCCGTTCCGCCGGGTTCCAGCAGCTCCGTTCATAACGAAATGCCTCGAGCGCAGCCGTCCGAAACCGGCCCTCTTGCGTGGCCGCATACAACTCAGTCAGAGCCCATCCAATCCCGGCCGCGCCATGCGCGAACCCGGTCAGGTTTCGTGCGACCCCGGTGGCCTTCCAACTCCAGCCGGTTTCTTCTTTCGAAGCCTCAGCCAGCAACAGATCGCCATGTTGCACCGCGGCTTCCAGCAACCGGGTGGTTCGCGTGCCGCGGCGCAGATAGAGCAATGCCGCGATTGCGCCGGCGCTGCCTGCGATAACGTCCAGGGCCGAGCGGGCCGGCGCGGCTTGACGAATCACGGCGTCTTCGTCGATGTCCCTGCCCATTTCGCGGGCCACATAGTGGATTCCTAGTCCGCCGGAATACAACCCGCGCCCGGCCTCGGGAAGCTTCTCCAACGCCTGCCGCAACGCTCCGTCCGCGGTTAGCCGGAAAATCCGTTCGCCGGTAACGGATGCCATTCGGGCCAGGAACAACGCGATCCCGCTGGTGCCTGCATACAGGTTCGGCCCCAAGGCTCCATGCGCAATGCCGCCGTCTTCAGAAAAATCCGCCGTCCAGTTACATCGTCCTCGACTCCATAGCGCATCGCGGCAAAGGCGCGCCGCAATCCGGCCGGCTATGTCCGGATAGTTTGGATTCATACGGCTGGGAACGGGAACTCATACCGGCCCATGGAGCCCGCATTGAGCCACGGCCGCTCGAGCGATAATCCGCGGCGCCCGAATTGCAGCCGGACCTCCTCCAGCCGTTCGTGCGCCGGCTTGCCCCGAGTGGCTGCCATGGCCGTTGCCAGGATCTTGCAACGGTGTTTTCCAAAGCTGTCGCCGGGGTCCTCCGCGAAGCCCAGTCCGTCGGCGAGACATCGGGCGAACAGCGGAGTGCCGGCGTTGAGCCAATCCCTCAGCTCGGCATGCACCCTCTCCACGAGCAGCGCCCCGATAGCATAATACCGCCGGTCGAAATACAGAACCGCCGCGTCTCGCCGGGGATAATGCGCCGCCCGATTGGCGCATTTGAATTGAAACGCAATCTGAAATCGGTTGAAATCGCGCGTAACAGCCTGCATCAGCCGCGGCGCGCCCTCCACCGAGACATTCCAATAGAAGCGTAATGCCTGCTCGCGATCTTCAGTTTCGCCGGCTGTTTCTCCGAAGGCATGATAGAAGCCCGGCTGCATATCCGTGGACCCCGCCGGCAGAAAAATGGCGACCGGTTTCCCGGCTTCAGGGCCGGCCCCCAGGCGCCGATGGGTCAGGTACTCGCCAGGAAGAAAAGAGCGAGCCGCGCCGCCCTTGCACGCAAGAATTCGTCCTTCGTCGAGGACCTGATCGATTTGCCACCCTTCATCCCAAGCCGCACGGCTCGTGTTGGCCGCAATCAGAATGGAGGTCAGGTCCCGGTCAGTCGCGCCGCCATTGGCGGCGGCCGGCGGATCCAGAATGGAGTGCATGTAGCAACGCTCGTACAACACATCGGTCAGCCCGCCGGCATCGTCCTGCGCGGGCAGATCGGCCTCCAGGATGGCCATGAGCTCCTTATACACCAGTCGCGCTCACCCTTCGCAAAGGCGTTCCGATCAGTTGCTCCGCCGCCCAATCCGGACGCACGAAGATGTTTAAGCTGCCCTGCATCAGGCGGACGGCCTCGCCCGTCATTTTCCCGACTTTGTCCAAGGTCTCGAACGCCGTTTGGAGCATGCGCGCCCCCGCGAAGCGGATCGCGCGCGCGGCGAATCCCAGAGGCTCCCACCCTCGCGATTGCGCGTATGCAATCAGGAAAGCTCGTAGCGCGGGTTGCATCGCCTCGATCGGATATGCCCAAGGCCAGCCTACCCAAAGATTCCAATAGGACTGCAAGAGAGCGCTCACATCCCAGATGGAATCGCCCCACGAAACGAACTCCCAATCCACCACGTGTAAACGGTCGTGTTGCGGCGAGACCAGGCAGTTTTCGAGCTTCCAGTCGCCGTGGGTCAGAGTGTCGGCGCGCCATTCACCGTGCAGCAGGTTGAGCCCGCGGGCAAACTCGCCATACCTTTTCACCACGCGTGCCAACTCGAGCTGGCCCGCGCTGGCCTCCGGCAAGTCTTCCGCCACTTCGTGAAACGACAGACACCAAGGGATGGAGCCAGGAAACGCGGAAGCCAGGCTGCCCGATTCCATTTCGCGATGAAAGGCCCCCATCGCCTCACCACACAACCGGCCGAGTTCGGGCGCGAAGCGGTCCGGCAAGTCGTACAGATTTGTGTGTCCGGAGAGGAATTCGAGGATCAGAACCGAATTCGGCGGATCGTAAGCATAGCACTGCGGCAGTAAGGGCGCCCCCCGTTTACCGGTCTGTTGCCGGTAGAATAAGGCTTCCCGCTCCACACTAGAGCGGGCTTCATAATCCCAACCTTTTGCCTGTTTGACCAGGTATTCCCGCCGCCCCAAAGTGACATGCAGATTTCGATTCCGGCGCGTCAGGGAACGAACCGCAAATCCGCCAGTGACAGCCGTCTCCAGATCGCCGAATTGCCTTTCCACGAGATAATGGAGGACATTCGCTTTGGTCAGAAACATGGCCCGGCGCTTTAGAAAACGGGCGGAGCAGGCGGAATGGACCAACCCTCTGCGCCCGGCACGAAAGCGTCAGCCGCCTTTTTCTTCTTATGACAGAGATCGCGAACTCGCGTGCACGGCGGTCTCTTCGTGTTGGGGGGGCTGCTGGGTGACTTCTGTGTGCAGGGCATCCGATTCGTGCACTGTGGTCTGGCGGTGTTTGCGGGGCCGCAGGGTGACTTCTTCTCTTTGCAGGCCAACAGCGCCTTCGTGCCCAACGGCGCATTCGTGCACGGTGGTCTCGACGTGTTCGGGGGTATTTTAGGTGACTTCTTACCCTTGCAGACGTCCGGCGCGTCATCCACATGCAGAATCCCCGGAAAGTCCTGGGCGATCGATCCTTGAAAGAACTCGGGAAGTGGTTTCATCTGGCCCGTTTAACTTGGAGATATGCTACCAGAACGGATGCCGGATTACAAGCCTTTTCTTCGACTTATTTGGGATACCGTCTCGGCAATGTCATTTTAGCCTCTATTCAGTCTTGCAGCTTCAGCATCCAGAGCCCTCCTGAGCGGTTCTCCAGGCTTAAGACGATCTTGTCGAATGCCAGTGCAATCGGTTCGGAAAGCGAAGGCGCCACCATCCTTAACGACCCGGCATGGAAGTGTTGGACGGCGAACGGCTCGCCGCGCGGCTGCTTTGTAGCCGGATCCAGGCGCGCGGCCCAAATGCACGCATATCCATCCTGTTCGGAGCTGAAATAGAGCATATTGCCATCCGGCGACCAGCACGGGTTGGGGTGCGCCTTGGGAGAATGCGGGATGCTTATCCACTCTGGCCGGGGCGGCGGCCGGTCCTGCGAAAACGGCGCTATGTACATGTCAAAATCCACGTCGGAGCGGAGTGCCGCAAAGGCGATCCACTTCCCGTCGTCGGAAATCGAGCTCACACGTAGACCCAGTTGGGAATCCACCATGTACTCGGATGGGGCGCGCGTCTCGACCCTCAGGAGACCCACGAACAGCCGTACAGATTTCCTTTGATCGAAAAGCAGGAGTTTCCCATCCGCCGCCCAAGCATCCGGAGCTCCACAATCCGCGCATAGCTGCACTGCCGCCCCGCCGGCGAAGGGCGTCGCGAAGATCGCGCGATCACCGATGTCATTTACCTTCCAGGCAACCAATTCACCATCGCGAGTGATTTGGGGAAACGATTTCGCCCTGCCGCCGCCAAAGGTCAGCTCGCGCTCCTGGCCAGTGGCCAGATCCTTTCCCCAGATTTCCAGGAAGCCGGTGCGATCGGAAACAAAAACGATCCTTTTGCCATCCGCGGAGATCGATCGCGCGAAGTTGTCCGTTTCGTCCGCTGTCAAGCGCCGGATTGCGCCTGCCACCTTCCCGCGGTTAGCCTTGATGGGTAGCTCGTAGAGGCCGGCATTCCCCGTCAGACTGGCCAGAACCAGACGGCCATCTTTGGATACAGAGGGCGAGTCTTCGATGGTGGTTCCAGCCGTCAGCCGCCGCGGCTTACCAACAGCTCCCGCCGTCCGGGGGGCGATCGTCACAACGCCGACCCTTGTGCCACCCCAGCTATCCATTTCTCCGCTCAAATACACATGGTTGCCCCGCCAGGCAAATGGATCGAAGAAACCTTTGGGGCTTAACACATGGCATTGCACCGCCGTCCCTCCGGAAACGGGCGTAATCCACCAGTCGTACGTGTGAGGCACGTCTGCCGGATCCCTCAACCCTAGGAAAAGTATGCTCTTCCCGTCCGGACTCCACACCGGATGCACGGCCGCGGCGAAATCCTCCCGGAGCTGGCGGGTGGTTGAAGTCGCAAGATCGAATACGAACATCTGGCCCTTCCCCGCGCGCAAGGGAACGGGTTCGTCCGGCCCGGTCCAGTAGGCGATCTTGGAGCCGTCCGGCGAGAACTGCGGCCGCCGTCCGCCGTCGGCAAGCCTCTGCTCCGTTCCCCCCAAAGCGGGGATCACATATAACCCCCCTCCATCCCGCGCCGACCGAAACACAATGCTGGTGCCATCCGGCGAGAAATTGGGCTCTATATCGTCCGCTGGACCGCTGGTCCGGCCGATGGGATCGCCGCCGCCGATTTGCTTGACCCAGATATGCAGATGGCCGTCGCCGGCGTGATCCGAAGCGTAGGCCAGCAGTTTTCCATCGGGCGAAATAGCGGGATCGATGTTCAGGCCGCCTTCAGTGGTCAGGCGGGTGATTTCGAGTGGCCCGCTGGCCCTCTCCGAGAGATCAGTCTTCCGGTCGAGCAGCCACCAGAGCCCAGCCACGGCGCAGCACAGAGCGAACGCAGTTAGCGTTCCCACGAGCCACCGCCGGCTGTTTGCCGCGATGGGCCGCGGGGATATGCCGGAACCAGTCCCCTCGAGCCCGAAGTCGCGCAAGTCTTCCAGAGCGATCTTCACCTCGCGCATGCTCTGAAAACGCCGCTCGGGGTCCTTGCGCAGGCAGCGCCGGATCAGTTCATCAAGCTTCTCTGGCACGCCCTCCAGCGGCTTCGGTTGCGCTAGCGCCGTGGCCGCCAGCGCTGCTGCCTTCGACTCGCCGGGGAACGCCCGCCGCCCGCTGGCCAACTCGTATAGCACGCAGCCGAACGCGAAAATATCGCTGCGCGCGTCCGCCACCGTGCCCTCGAGCTGCTCTGGCGCCATGTACCCCGGCGTCCCCGCAATTCCAAGCGACTGGGTCGAATTGACGCTGCCCTCGCCGGACATCGCCATTAGCTTCGCCAAGCCGAAATCCAGCACCTTCGCCGATCCGTTCTCCGTCACCAGGATGTTGGCCGGCTTTAGGTCCCGGTGCACGATGTTCGCCGCGTGCGCCGCCGCCAGCGCATCGGCTACCTGGATGCCGTACTCGATCACTACCTTGGCTGGCCGTGGACCCCTCAGCGGTGCGCCTTTGACAAACTCCATGGCCAGGTAGGGCGAACCTTCGTGCTCCCCCACGTCGTAAAGCGTGGCGATGTGCGGATGGTTCAGGGCGGCCACCAGGCGCGCTTCCTGCACCCAGTGCTGGCTGAACTGGCCCTTGATGAACTTCAGCGCGACGTTGCGGCCCAACCGGGTGTCGCTCGCCTTATAGACTACTCCCATGCCGCCTTCACCGAGCTTTTCCAAAATGGTGTAGTGCGAAATTGTTTGGCCGATCACAGCAGAACCTCGGAGCAGACCGCCGAATCCTAACTTACCGCTTCAGAGGTGCGCTGCGCCAGCAAGTGCGCGAGTTCGAGCGGACCGGGCTCGGTCCCGAATAGTTGGCGCGAAATCCCCTTGCCACCAGCAAACGCCCGCGAAGTCCTTTTATACCGGC
>PMVV01000285.1 GCA_003166475.1 Bryobacterales bacterium
AGGGAACAGCGCCCTGTATCAACTCAATGTCACACTTGGCTTTGGTGCCGGGGGTCGGGGCTCGGCGGGGGCATTGACGAATACGACCGTCATCCCGTTCTGTAAGGAGTAACTCCGTGGAGCCAGGGGAACTATGAAGTCATCCGCGTCACCGTCCGTCGTGAGGCTGTGGATGCCCGCGTTGCTCACTGCTTGGGTCTGCGCCCTTTTCTACGGGATGCCGCCCCTGTACTGGCTCCTCGCCCTGCCCCTGCTGCTAACGGCAACGTTCATGAGCACGCTTGCGGAGATCAGGGATGAGGGTCGTCGAAAACGCGATAAGAGACTGTGGAGCTCCATGGATGTACCCAAGGCAGATGTTGTGGGAACCGCGCGTTCGGCTCTAGAGGGAATCGGCGCTTTACAACTCAAGAGATTCGTATTTCCCTGGGGCAAGATCTACTTTGTGTCCGCCTGGTCGAAGCTCGGCGTCGCGCAGCCTCGGGAGAGCAGAACAGATAGTGATGCCCCCTCCCCAGCCTCCGCCGGCGCAGCGCTCTGGTCGCTCGCTGCAGCCGTCTCCGGCTTTCTTGCTGCGCGAGCGATGGGCTCGAGTCCACACGGCTTCAGGATAGAGACGTCCGTTGTGCGCGTGGCGGCCTGCATCCTTGCAGGAGCGCTGTGCGTGGTATTCGCGGTCTCCCGAACAAGGAGACCGAGCTTTGCCAACGTTACGATGTTCCTGGGTACGTTTGCCGTCGGGCTTATCCATTGGTAGGTAAGGGACCGGCCTTTGTCTACAACCCGATAGGGGCAGCATGGCATCTTCTCCATGACGTACTCGGACTAGGAGGCCATAGCTCATGCCCATGACAGAGCGCGCCGGGGCCGACGCAAGAGGTCTTGCGATTCAGTTACTATCGAGCACCGCAGTGCAGCTCCTTTGGGGCTGCTCGTACTAGGGTCATCCAGCACATCTCTTCAGGCACAAACGATTACGGTCAAGATCGTGGACGGCCGAAGCGGGCGTCCCATGCCAAACAAGTGCATACAGGTTTGGGTCGGGAATAGCTCCCAGGCCGGTCCCTGCCGCAAACCCAAACCGATGGCAACGGCGTCACTACGCTCCGCCTTACCGAATCGGGATTCAACGGCTAGCCCCACCTCGAGGGCCCCCAGAATCTGAGGCTGGCGTGCGGCCTTTCAGGGGTAATCAATCCCGTCGTGGAATACGGCGATACCACGGGCGTCCCGCCGGCTATGTGTTATGTCAGTCCCGCACCTCGGATTACTCCTGGTTGGCTATGGGCGACTTCGCTATGAAGAAGGCGCTTGAGCAGGGCATCGTTACCGCGAATACCTGCGGTAAAACCACAGTGTTGCCCAAGCCTGGGGAGGTAATCATCTTCGCTAGACCGTTAAGCTCGTGGGAACGACTGAAGGAGTAGCCCTTTCGGGCGACGGTGCGGTCACCGGGAGGGCACTCGCCTCGCCACCGAGGCCACTGGAGATCGCCCAGAACACGGTGGCCTTGGCCGGCAACTCAACGGGCCTTGAGCAGCGGCCCCGGACCGGGCGCGGTTCACCGCCCCAAGATCGCCCGTAACGGCAGGAAAACAAACGCCAATCCAGATTCGCGGCCAATCGCCCGGCCGCCGGTCGTGGTAACCTGAAGCTGGGTAAAGGATTCGCCGGTCTTAAACCCGGCCCGCATCCGCCCGCAACGCTCTTTGACAATTTCACCCAAGCGCGCAAGCGATGTGCGCCGACCGACTCGCGTCGGCGCAACAAAATGCAACACAAGTTACAGAAAAGCGAAACAGGATCATCCGCGGCGGGCGCCACCAACACCGCTGTCTGTTTGCGAAGCGAACCCAAATTCCTAGCCCGCAGCCGAGAAGATCCAAATAGCAAGCGAAACTTGAATTATAGTCTGTAAGCTTAGCCAAACAAACATGGAAACATCGTTGATTTTGCGGATTGGTTTCGTCGGGCAGATTCTCGTTTCACCATCCCAAACCCGCGACGGGTGCACAAACGTGCACAAACCTGCACAAAAACGCCCAAGGGCACACCACCCCGCCGCCACCTCAGCCTTCGGCCCTACCCCTACATCTTGGGGCCAAATCCCGCCCGCCCCTTCCCCCAGCATAGAAAGTACTTTACTTTTGCCGCGGACGAGTTTAGTATGGTTACGATCCCCCGAGCAAGACGAGGTGAACGTTTTTGCTGAAACTAAAGCGCGTCGAACTGCAGGGCTTCAAATCCTTCTGTGACCGCACCGAGCTCCGCTTCAATGGCGGCGGCATCGCTGCCGTCGTAGGCCCCAACGGCTGTGGCAAATCCAACCTGAGCGATGCCATCAGTTGGGTGCTCGGTGAACAATCGGCCAAAAGCCTCCGCGGCGCCCGCATGGAAGACGTCATCTTCGCCGGCACGCGCGACCGCAAACCCCTGGGTCTGGCCGCCGTCACCATGACGCTGGTCGACCCCATGCTTTACCAGGAAGCGCACGAGGCCGCCGCCTCCATCGCCGGAAGCGTCGCTGCAAGCAATGGCCACGCTCCGCATCCACACGCGGGACCCATCCCCATCACCGCCCACCA
>PMVV01000224.1 GCA_003166475.1 Bryobacterales bacterium
TTCAGCGCCCTGCCGTCGAGTTCTCTGCCATTCAACTCGGCGATGGCGCGATCCGCTTCCGCGTTGGTGGTCATTTCGACAAATCCGAATCCTCTGGCTTGGCCGGTGTCCCGGTCGGTAACGATGTTGACGCGCTCGACTGCGCCATACGCTTCAAATAGAGATCGAACCGCAGCTTCAGTAGCCCCGAAGTTGAGGTTGCCTACGAAAATATTCTTCATTTCTTTTTCCTTTGTTAACTTGCGTTGTTGGAATCGGGCAGGATCGGACGAGGGCGGCGGACCGGACTAATGCGAAGATGCCAAAATCTCACTGACAGACTCAGTGTACCACCTTTCCAGCGGGGGAAGGGCGGCTCCCATCCGCGGATGGCGCGAAGGGCTTCGCGGGCGATCAGAACAGCCTCGGGCGCGCGGCCGTAGAGCTGTTGCGACCGGGCCAGGAGGGTTTCGGGATGGAACCGGTGAAGGCCCGCCGATGCGCGGGGCTGAATGGGTCGGGTGGCTACAAAGGGTCCGGCGCCGTCGTCGCCGCCGCGCAGCGAATTGCCGTAGCCGATGATTAGGGGGTTGGGGAGCGCGACCAGGGGGTTGGGGNNGGACGAGGGCGTCCGCCCCACTGTGCGCCTAGGGTTTATTGGCGCAGTTCGTCCAACAGCGTGCCATCGGGCGCGAGCAGGCGGATGTAGATGTCGGGCAGTCCGGCGGCGTGCGTGGAACAGCTCAGGCAGGGATCGTAGGCGCGCACCACAGCCGAGACGCGGTTGAGCATGCCTTCCTGCAGGTGGTTGCCGTCGATGAAATGCTCGCTCACCTGGCGCACACTGCGGTTCATGGCCAGATTGTTGTGGCCGGTGGCGACAATCAGATTGGCCCACCGGATGGCGCCTTTTTCATCCACTTTATAGTGATGAATGAGCACGCCGCGGGGGGCTTCGGCGATGCCCACGCCCTCCAGCGAGTTCACGCCCGCGTGGGCGCGCACGTGCTTGTCGAGGATGGCCGGATCGGCGAGCAGCGCCTCCATCCGCTCCAACGCGTAGAGCGCCTCGATCAGGCGCGCATAGTGGTAGTGAAAGGCGCTCGAGACCGCGCGCCCGTAGCGTTGATGGAACTCGGCGAATTCGGCGTCGGCCTCGGGCGTGCCGCAACGGTCCGCGACATTCAAACGCGCCAGCGGTCCGACGCGGTAGACGCCTTCCGGGTAGCCGAGCGGCTTGTAATAGGGCGCCTTGAGGTAAGAGTTGGGCAGGGTCGTCTCGGCGATATACTCGGCGTAATTGCGCGGGCGCACCTGGTCGGTCACGATGTTGCCTTCGGCGTCCCGAAAGCGCAGCTTGCCGTCATAGAGCTGCAAGCCGCCCGTGGAATCGACCAGCCCGGCGTAGAGCGTGGGGATGTTGCCGAAGTTGGCGATCTCCTCGGCGAACTGATCGACGACGCCCTTGAAGAAAGCCAGCGTGCGGCGGGCGATGGTTTTGGCTGCGGGCAGGTCGGCCAGAATGCGGTCGCGCACTTCCGAGGAGAGCGGCGTGTTGACTCCGCCGGGCACGGTCCAGGAAGGATGGACGCGCTCGCCCGCCAGCCTTTCGATCACCTGCTGGCCGAATTTGCGCAGGGCGATGCCGTCGCGGGCGCGCTCGGGGTGCTGTTCGATGAGGCCGAGCACGTTGCGGCGCACGGGATCGGAGTCCATGCCCAGCAGCAGGTCGGGCGCCGAAAGATGGAAAAAGCTGAGCGCGTGCGACTGCACGAATTGGGCGCAGTGGATCAGTTCGCGCAGCTTCACGCCGGCCGGCGGCGGCTCCACCGCCATGATGGCGTCGCAGGCTTTGGACGAGGCCAGCAGGTGGCTCACCGGGCAGATGCCGCAGATGCGCGCGGTGATGGACGGCATTTCATAGTAGGGCCGGCCCTCCGTAAATTTCTCGAAGCCGCGGACCTGGGTGACGTGGATCTGGGCGTCCGTGACACGGCCTTCGTCGTTGAGCTGGATGGTGACTCTGGCGTGACCTTCGATGCGGGTTACGGGATCGATCTTGAGTGTTTTCATAGGGGGCCTCTGGGTTGTGGGAAGGGGCGGCCTGAGAGGCCGCCGCAGGCTGAGAGCCTGCCCCACAATTTAGTCATCCGAATCTCACTTTGCCGGCGAGGTCGGGCATGCGGCCTTCGAGCAGCTCGCCTATGACAAACGCAATGGCTTTGGCCGGCGGTGGACAGCCCGGCACGTGCAGATCCACTTTGATGGCGTCGTGCACCGGCACGGCGTGCTTGAGCAACTGCGGAACGCCGTCGGTTGGGATGGTTCCATAGATGCTCTCGAGCAGCTTCTTCACGGGGATGTTGTTGCGCATGGCGGGCACGTTGCTGGTGACTGCGCAATCGCCGAGCGCCACCACCAGTTTGCTGCGGGCGCGAATCAGGCGGGCCTTCTCCAAATCGTCCTGGCTGCTGACGGCGCCCTCCACCAGCGTGACATCCACGGCTTTGGGAAATTCCTGGGCGTCCACCAGCGGGCCGTAGACCAAATCGATTCTGCCGGCCAGCGGGACGAGCGCTTCATCTAAATCGAGCAGCGACATGTGGCAGCCGGAGCAGCCATCGAGCCACACGGTAGCGAGCCTTGCTTTCTTGGTCATTGATTGTCTCCGCGCCTGAGGGCCAGCCAGGTGATGTTGTCGGCACGCTTGGTCATCTCTTCGACGGCCCAGCCCTTTTCGGCCAAAGCTCCGGTCGGGCAGACCTGCACGCACTTGCCGCAGCTTGTACAGTTGCGGGCCTTGCCCCAGGGACGGTTGAGGTCGCAAGAGATCATGGAGCGAATGCCGCGGGAAGCCACATCCAGCACGTGAGCGCCCTCCACCTCGTCGCAGACCCGCACGCAACGCGTACAAAGGATGCAGCGGTTGTGGTCGAGCACGAAGCGCTCGTGCGACATATCCACCTTGAGGAGCGGGTAGCTATACGGATATTCGACAGAAGTGACGCCCAGCTTCTGGGCCATGGACTGCAGCTCGCAGTGGCCGCTGGACACGCACACCGCGCAATAGTGATTGCGCTCGGAGAAAAGGAACTCGACGGCCATACGGCGATAGCGGGTCAACTTCTCGGAGTTGGTGGTGACGGACATGCCATCCTGCACGGGCGTGGTGCAGGCAGGCAGCAGGCGACCCACGCCGGAGACTTCCACGATGCATAGGCGGCAGGCGCCCACGGCGCTCAGGCCTTCGAGGTAGCAGAGCGTGGGTATGTATTTGCCGTTGGCGCGGGCGGCCTCCAGGATGGTCTGGCCGGCGGTGGCCTGGATATATTCGCCGTCGATCTTGATGGCGAGCTTGTCTGGTGGCTGGTGGATGGTGGATGGTGGTTGGTGGGTTAGTGGCTGGGTGGTGGACATGACGGCTCCTTAAACTTCGACCAGGTCTGCGACGCGGTGGCCATGCTGGTTCTCACGGATGTCGCAACGCAGGCAGCGGCCGGCTTCGTCCAGGGCCTGCTGCGCGTCGAGGCCGAGCATGGCTTCGTTGAAGTTCAGCACGCGCTCGCGGGCGGGCAGTTCGGCCAACTCGTGGCGATGGCATTCGCTCGGCTGCGCGGGAGGCGCCTTGGAATACTCGAACCTGGGCATGATGCGGTCGAAGCGGGCTGCGCCCATAAGGCGCTGGTCGATGTTGCGGGCGGCCTTCTTGCCGTAGCCCATGGCGTTGGAGACGTTGGAAGCGCCGGTGATGGCGTCGCCTCCGGCGTAGAATTTGTTGCGGCTGGTTTCGAGGGTAAAGCGGTCGACCTCGATGGTGCCGGACTCCGTGATTTTGAGACCGGAACCGCGGCCGAAATCGGGCTCCACGGTCTCGCCAACGGCCAGGATCACGGTGTCGCATTCGTAGCGGCGGATCTCCTCGGTGGGGACGGGCTTGCGGCGGCCGGAAGAATCGAATTCGCCGAGGCGGGTTTTGACCACTTCGATGGCCTTGACGTTGGACTGCTCGTCGCCCACGATGCGGTGCGGCGTGGCCAGGAAGATGAATTTGGCGCCTTCGGCTTCGGCGGCATCGGTTTCCTCTTTGATGGCGGGCATGTCTTTGCGTTCGCGGCGGTAGATGACGGTGACATCCGCGCCCTTGCGCAGGGCGGTGCGGGCCGAATCGATGGCCGCATTGC
Organism: Bryobacterales bacterium; assembly: GCA_003166475.1. GTDB lineage: Bacteria > Acidobacteriota > Terriglobia > Bryobacterales > Bryobacteraceae > Bog-159. Next base: position 4,161 of record PMVV01000224.1, read on the forward strand.
CGCCGCCGATAACCACCACTTTGTGGCCCAGTTGCGCCGGCTCCCGCTTGGAGACCGCTTCCAGGAAGATGAGCGCGGGCAGCACGCCTTTCAACTCGGTGCCGGGCAGGTAGACCCAGGATTCCTTCCACGTGCCGATGGAGATGAACACCGCGTTGTACATGTTGTCGAGCTCGTTGAGGCTGATGTCGCGGCCGATGACGGTGTCGCAGACGAACTCCACGCCCATGCGCTCGATGAGCTCGATTTCGCGGTCGAGCGCGGATTTGGGAAGACGATATTCGGGGAGCGCGTAGCGCAGCATGCCGCCGGGCATTGGGTTCGTTTCGTAAACGGTGACTTCGTGGCCCAGCAGCGCTAGGTAGAAAGCGGCGGTGAGGCCGGTGGGTCCCGCGCCGACCACGGCGACCTTGCGGTCGGTGGGCTGCAGTTTGTAGGCGGCGACCCTTTCCACCAGGGAGTCGAAGCGATCCGAATCGTAGATGGAATCGGCGATATAACGGTGCACCTCGCGCATGTTGACCGATTCATCGATGGTATGGCGGCGGCAGCGGTTATCGCAGGGGTGCTGGCAGACGCGGCCGGTGGAGGATGGCAGCGGATTGTCCATTACCACGGAGACGAAAGCGTCTTCCAGGCGGTGCTCCTGGAAAAGCTGCAGAAAGCGCGGGATATTCATGTGCAGCGGGCAACTGTTTTCGCAAGGGGAGAGCGCCAGGTCTTCGCAGACTCCCGCGCGGCAGCGTTGGGCGCGAATGTGATCCTCGAATTCGTGGCGGAAATGGCGCATGGTGGTGAGCACCGGATTGGGCGCGCTCTGGCCCAGGCCGCAAAGGGAAGTATCGCGGATCATGCGGCCCATTTCGTCCAGACGGTCGAGATCGGTGGGGGTGGCGTGGCCATTGGTGAAAGCGTTCAGGATGCGCAACGCTTTATCCAGGCCGACGCGGCAGGGGATGCATTTACCGCAGGATTCGGCGTGGGTGAACTCGATGAAGTAGCGGGCCACGTCCACCATGCAGTTGTCTTCATCCATGACCACCATGCCACCGGAACCCATGATGGAGCCGAGCTGCGCCAGGGTTTCGTAATCGACCAGGGTGTCGAACATTTCCTGCGGGATGCAGCCGCCGGATGGGCCGCCGGTCTGCACGGCTTTGATGTGGCGGCCATTGGCGCCGCCTTCGCCGACATCGTAGATGAAGGTTTTGAGCGGCGTGCCGAGAGGCATTTCGACGAGGCCGGTGTTGGTGATCTTGCCCACCAGCGAGAACACCTTGGTGCCGGCGCTCTTGGTGCTGCCGGTCTCGGTGAACCAGGCCGGTCCTTTGGCCACGATCGGGGCGATGTTGTACCAGGTCTCGACGTTGTTGATGTTGGTGGGGCAGCCCCACAGTCCCTTCTGCGCGGGAAACGGCGGGCGCGGGCGGGGGCGTCCGGCAAAGCCTTCGAGCGACGCGATGAGGGCGGTCTCCTCGCCGCAGACAAATGCGCCCGCGCCTTCCACCAGGCTGATATCGAAGCTGAAGCCGCGGCCCATGATGTTGTCGCCGAGCAGGCCGTAAATACGGGCCTGATCGATGGCGCGGCGCAGGCGATGGACGGCCAACGGGTATTCGGCGCGCACGTAGACGATGCCTTCGGTTGCGCCGGTGACGTAAGCGCCGATGATCATGCCTTCCAGCAGGGCGTGCGGATCGCTTTCGATCTCGTTGCGGTTCATGTAAGCGCCGGGATCGCCTTCGTCCGCGTTGCAGATGATGTACTTCTGTTCGCCTTCGGCTTTGCGCAGGAACTCCCACTTGAGGCCGGTGAGGAATCCAGCGCCGCCGCGGCCGCGCAGCTTGGAGGCCTTGATCTGCTCGATGACCATCTCCGGCATGGCGTCGATCAGTACCTTATATAAGGACTGGTAGCCGCCTACGGCGACGTACTCTTCGATATCGTCGGGGTTGATCAGGCCGCAATTGCGCAGCACAATCTTCTTCTGGTTTTTGAAAAAGGGGATATCGCGCCAGAGAGGGATTTCGGGGAAGCCCTCGCCGTAGCGCACCTGCGCGGTGAGGTGGTCCCACTCTTCGATTTTGCAAAGCGCCAGGTCGGCGGGAATGCGTCCGCCTTCCATTTCGTCCAGCAGGCGATCGACGTCGTGAGCCTGAAAGCTGCGGAGAATTACCAGCGGGCGGCCAGGGAGCCACACGTTGACCAGGGGCTCCTGCGCGCAGAAGCCGAAGCAGCCGGCCGGGGCCAGGCGCACATCGCGTCCGCGCTGGTGAATGGCTTCGGAGAAGGCGTGGAAAACGCCTTCTGCGCCGTTGCCGTTGCCGCAGGTGCCCATGCCCACGGCGATGCGCGGGCGATTGGGCAGCAATTTGGCGAGGCCGGCTTCCTTGACGGCGCTGAATGAGGAGATGTCTTGTATGCGCATATCACTTGGCCTTGTCGTGCTCCAGGGCCTCCACTTCGCGGTGCAGGGCCTGTTCGTTCATGTGGCCGTAGATGGCGTGATCCACTTCCACCACCGGCGCCAAGGCGCACTGTCCGAAACAGGCTACCGTGCGCAGCGAGAATTTGCGGTCGGGAGTGGTGACGCAGACTTTATCGGCGCCGCTTTCGTCGCCGCTATCCGGGACGCCCAGTTCCAGCTTCAGGCGCTCCAGCAGGCTGCGCGAGCCGCGCGTGTGGCAGGCGGTGCCGCGGCAGATGCAGATGGTGTGATCGCCCTGCGGCTCGAGATTGAACAGGGCAAAGAACGTGGCCACGCTAAAAACCTGCGACAGGGGAATATCCGTCTTTTCCGAGATATATTCGAGGATTTCCAGAGGCAGGTATTTGTGCGGATTATGTTCCTGGACCTTTTCCAGGATGCTGAGCAGCGCGCCGGAGCGGTCGTCGCAGGCGGCGATGACCTGATCGGCGAACTCCTGGTCGCCCAGCGGCGGCTGCGGCTTGGCCAGTTTGGATTTCACTTGATTCGGCCCCCTTTCGTGCAGTTCTTTACACCAGATATTAGCACCTTTAGATCCGTAATTGGATGGGGGTGGCGAGTGCGGCGAGTGCGGCGAGTACCGATGGTTTGGGCATGAGCTTGACGTCAAACGGGACGAGGGCAACGCCGATGAATCGATTGGCAAGAACATGCTCCATCCGGGCTTGGACCTCGTTGACGTCCTCGAAGCCGGTCTCCATGGAGAAGTCGAGGTCCAGCGAGACACGGGGACTGATGTGGTAAATCAAGCTCATCGCGTTTGCGCCCTTGAGGACGAGTTGGCCGTACAGCATATCGTTGCTACTAAATAGCGCCGTAGCGGACTGCTGTTTCCTGGGCCGTCGACGGGACGACATGCCAGAGCGCAAAGACCATTCACCCAAGCCCGAAGAATCGTAGCAGCGGCTCTCTGGCGGCTTCTGCGATGGTTCCCGACGACTGTACCGGCGTTATCATGAAGTTGAATGAAGACCGCTGTCCAGGCAGTCCTCGGTACGCTGATCGCTGTCTTGCTTCCCGGCGTGACATTTGGGCAAGCTGCTGAATCCGACTCAGGATCGGTCTGCATTGCACCCGTGTTTGAAAAACCGGACCAGAGAATTGCTCCGGGCCTCTTTTGTGAATCCGAGAAACTCTCGCTGAGAATCGATGGGGACGCCCCGATTCCCTGGCCGACGATTTCCGAACAGGACGGAATGCATCAAAGGGGAAAGAGCCTGAGAAATCGATGCTCTCGATGCGGCCAGTCGGCATCGAGTTGTCGTGTTTTGTAATGGCAAGCCGCAACAGTCCTTCACCTTTCGCTTTCCGGAGTATAAGACGAACCGGCTCTGCCTATTCATCAACGACCTGTATAAGACGGTACAGCTTTGGGAGGAGGAAAGGTGTCCGTGGTGCAAATGCAAGTAGTGTCCAGGCGCGATCATCGGGAATTTCGAGGATTCCCGACGGGCTTGAGGACGACGAAAGGATGCAAACAAAGTCCTTGTTCGGCCTGTGTATTGGGCAAGTGTTCCCAATAGTCGGAACGGGAACTTGTCGATGTCGTCGAGGCCAAAGTGGAGGGGTTGGACCGGCGCTAGAATGAGATTGGCTACAAAACGACTGGCGATGGCAGATAGGGAGACGCACGCTCTTGATCTAACGATCGTTTTAGAAACCGGCGATACGTTCGCACTGACACTGGCGAAATCGTCCCTGGAAGACGCAGGAATTCCGTATGTCGTGAGCGGAGACGATCCGAGGTACATTCCTGGATTTCCCGGTGCTTTCGGAGTCGGCGCAATCCCCTTTGGCAAGTGTTCGGTCACGATTCAGGTTGACCGGGAAACCGAAGCTGCGGCCCGTGCTCTGCTGGAACCTCTTCAGCCAAAGGAGAGCCAATGTTCAGGCTTGCAGGAATCGTAATTGCGATAGCCGCATGGGGAAGGCGAGAATTTCAAAATCGCCCGAATAGTTAGCTTTCGGATCTCCTCGAAGTTCATGTAAGGCACTCGGAAGCGCGGCCTACTCGTGCCGCAAGGCGTCGATCGGATCGATGCGCGCGGCGCGGCTGCTGGGGATCAGTCCCGACAGTACGGCGACCAGCACCAGGACCAGCGATGCGCCCGCGAAGATGGCCGGGTCGGCGGCCTTCAGGCCGAAAAGCTGCGACTCGACCAGCCGGCCGAGCGCCAGCGCCACGGGCAGTCCGATCGCCAGGCCGAAGAATGCCAGCGTGCCGACGTCCTTCATCACCAGCCAGAGCACGTCGCGCGGCACCGCGCCCAGCGCCACGCGGATGCCGATTTCGGCCGTGCGGCGCGCCACCGTGTAGGCCACCACGCCATACAGCCCGATGCCGGCCAGCAGGGTGGCCAGCGCTCCGAAGGCGCACGAGAGAATGGCGATCAGGCGATCGATTTCGACCGATTCGGCGACCTGGATTTCGACCGGCTGCATGTCGAACACCGGCAGGCCCGCATCCAGTTGTTGCACCAGGCGCCGGATTTGCGCGCCCAGCGCGGCCGTATCGCGATCGCCGCGCACATAGAACTCCAAGCGGCCGAGGCTTTCCTCGTTGGTGTAGGCAGAGTAGACGGAGGGTTTGGGCGTCTCGCGCAGGCTGTTGTGCTTGAAGTCGCGCACCGCACCGACGATTTCCAGGTCCGGCAGGCGCGTGTTGCTGGCGCCGAACATCATGTGGCGGCCGAGCGGATTGCCGCCGCCGAAGAAGCGGCGCACAAACGCCTCGTTGACCACCACCACTTTGTCCGGCGATGCGAGGTCGCGCTCGGCGACTTCGCGGCCACGCATCACGGGCGTGCCTAGCGCGTGGAAATAGCCTGGGCTCACGGCGTGCCGCGAAACATCCATATCTTCGTCTTCGCGCGCCTGGTAGCCTTCCACCGTAATGTTGCTGCCGCGGTTGCTGTGGGTGAGCGGGCCGGGACTGGCGGCGCCGGCGGCCACCACTCCGGGCAGCCGGGCGAGCCGCTCCTGCAAATCGTGGAAGAAGGCGAAGCCGCGCTCCTTGGTGTAGCCATTCAACGCTGGATCGATGGCGAAGGTGAGCAGCCGCTCGGTGCGGAAACCGGGGTCCACCCGGAGAAGGTTGAACAGGCTGCGCGCGAACAGGCCGGCGCCCACCAGCAGTAACAGAGACAGGGCAAGCTGCACGACCACCAGAATGCGGCGAAAGCGCGCGCCTCCGCCCGCGGAAGCCAGGGCCGCCGACTGCTGGCGCAGGGTGGAAGCCACTTCGGCGCGGCTGGCCTGCAGCGCCGGCGCCAGTCCGAACAGCAGGCCCGTGAAGGTGGAAAGCGCCAGCGTGAAAACCAGCAGCCGAACGTCCAAGGTGGCCGCGATCCACCCGCCGGTGGCGTCCGCGGGCAGGATGCGCAGCAGCGCGCTGGTGGTCCACACCGAGACCAGCAGGCCGAGCAGACCGCCGGCGAGCGCGATGACCAGGCTCTCGGTCAGAAGCTGCCGCAGCAGGGAGCGGCGGGCGGCTCCCAGAGCCAGCCGGATGGCCATTTCCCGGCGGCGCGAGGCGGCGCGCGCGAGCAGCAGGTTGGCCACATTGGCGCAGGCGATCAGCAGCACCAGTCCCACCAGGGCCATCAGCGCGACCAGCGGCTTCTCCCACTCCTGCCGCAACTGGTTGATGCCCTGCGCAGCCGGCTGCAATTCGAGCTTCTGGCCCACGATGAGCTGTTCGGCGCGCTTGCTGCGCTCGTGGTATTCGGCGACCTGGGCTTCCATCAGCGGCCGGTAGACGGTCGCGATGGCGGCCTGCACCTGTTCCGGCGAAACTCCCGGTTTCAGGCGGCCCAGGATATTCAGCCAGTGAGTGCGGCGGTCCGCGAGACCGTCCCAGGTGGGGGTAACCTCGCGCTTCATGGCGATGGGCACGAACAGTTCGGGATTCTCTCCCGAGAGCACCCCGCGGAATCCGGCGGGCGCGACCCCGATCACGATCATGGGATGGCCGTTGAGGGCCACCTTTGCATTCAGGATGCCGGGCTCGCCGGCGAAGCGCCGCACCCAGTAATCGTGGCTGAGCATGACCACGGGATGCGCGCCCGGAGCGCCGTCGTCCTCCGGCGTGAAGGCGCGGCCGATGGCGGCGGAAACGCCCAGCACTTCGAAAAGATTGCCGGAGACGATTTCGGCGCGGGCGCGTTCGGTCTGGCCGTTCCAGGAGACGCTGACAGGCTCGCCGGCGCGGGCGACAACGCCGCTGAAACCCGCGCTGCGGTCGCGCAGGTCTCGATACAAAGGATAGGAGAAGACGCTCTGGTTATTGTCCGAGGATCGCAGGCCCGAACTGTGGTCGTCCACATGGAAGACGATCAGGCTGCGCGGATCGCGCACCGGCAGCGAGCGGTACAGCACCTGGTCGAGGAGCGAAAAGATGGATGTATTTGCGCCGATGCCTAGCGCCAGCGACAGCACCGCGACGGCGGTAAACAATGGACTGCGCGCCAGGGTACGGAGTGCAAAACGGAGATCGTGTCCCATGTGTGATGAAAACGAGGATAACACTCCAGACGCCCCTGGTTAACTTTCGTTATGGTTAACTTGGTTTCCGCCGATCTGTATACTGGTGCCTGTTATGTATCTCACTCGCCCCCCCGTGGGCATCGAATTCGCGCTGTTGTTGGCCGTGTTGGTCGCTACGGTTACGGATCTGCGCACGCGCCGCATCCCCAACTGGCTGACCGTCAGCACCCTGCTGCTCGGCTTCGTGTTGAACGCGCTGATCGCCTACCCGTCGCCCGTGGAAGGCGTGTGGCTGGCAGCCAAGGGCTTCGGGCTGGCCTTCGGGCTGAATCTGGTCATGTACATGCTGCACATGACCGGAGCCGGAGACGTCAAACTGCTGGCCGCCGTCGGGGCCATGGTGGGATGTTCCAATTTCTTGGGGATCTTCCTTCTCACCGCTCTGATTGGCGGCGTGCTGGCCATCATATTAATGCTGGTGAAGGGGCGCGTGCGGCAGACGCTGTGGAACGTGGCCTACATGGTGAGCGAGTTGATGAAGTGGCACGCTCCGCACCTGACGCGCGAACAGCTCGACGTCGGCAGTTCCAAAGCGCTGCGGCTGCCGGGCGCGGTGCGGATTTGCCTGGGCGTAGTCGCATTTCTGGTAATGGCGCGGGTTTGGTCGCCAGCCTAGCCCGGTTCCGGTACGCGCATTACCGGCTTCCGCCGAACGCGCGGAGGATCTGCTTTTATAATTGGATTTTTAGGGGTAGTGAGAACTTCCCCGGCAGGGCGAAACCAATCTAACGGACGGTAGAATGCTCTACGCACAGATGTTTTTGTACCTCCAGGTCCTGGACTTTTTTACGACGCTTATTGGGTTCAAGCTGGGTTTGGCGGAGGCCAGCCCCTTCATCCGCGCGCTGATGCAGTTCGGGCCGGTGGTGGCGCTGTTGCTGTCGAAAGCGACGGCCCTGGCGTTGGCCGGGGCATGCGTCTCGATGCATAAGCAACATCTGATCCGTTGGATCAGCTACTGGTATGCGGGGTTGATCACTTGGAATCTGTGCACCATTCTGGTCAACGCCCACTGCCGGTAAGAACGGATTGCCGACTGAGAACCGTTCCCTGACGGCCGCGGCTCTGTAAGTCCTGCGAAATTAACGCGGCTGTTGCCGAGCCGCGACCGTCAGGGAGCGGTTTCCCCAAAAAGCTGTTATGCTGCTTACCGGTGGCTAATCCACTCCGCAGCCACGATCCCAGCCTTGGGCGCGCGAGTGACCAAAGACCATAATTCGCGGATGTGCCTTCGGAGCTTCACTCCTCTGGCGGCGGCTGCGCTTATCTGCCTGGCTCTGGCCGCCGATCGGGTGCCGCCCGCTATCGATCCCGGCAGCCTGGTGAACGGCGCGAGCCGGATGCCATCGACACTGGCTGGCGGCGCCATCGCGCGGGGCGGACGGTTCAGCCTCTCCGGTGTGCGGCTGGGGCCCGAGCACGCGGTCAAGGGGAGCGAAGTGGACCCGCCTGTCACCCTGGGAGGCGTGTCCGTCCACATCGCGCAGGGGCAAACGGATTTACCCGCCAGCATGCTATTCGCCGGCGAGGAGCGGATCGAGGGAATGATCCCCCACTCGGCGCCGCTCGGGCCCGTGCGGCTTACCGTAGTTTACGACGGTCGTGCCAGCGAGCCATACCTTGTCACACTGGTGGATTCCAGCTTCGGATTTTTCACCACCGAGACCGCCCCCGAGACCCTGCTGGAAGCCCAGCGGCCGCTCTCCGCTGTTCCCGGCGAAACCGTGTCCCTGTGGGGCGCCGGAATGGGCCCTGCCCAGCCCGAAATCTTCTTGGGGGGCAAGCCTGCCGGTGCGGTGCGCCGCGCGGGTGAAGAGTCCTGCTGCAAAGGAGTGGACCGTATCGAATTCCAAGTCCCCGCCAACGCGCCCCAGGGGTGCTATGTCCCAGTCCAGGCACGCGCCGCCGGACGGCCCAGCAACGTAATTGGCATCGCGATCCACCCGGTTGGGCAGGGCTGTCAGGACCAGGTCGATTGGTTTCAAGACAGCGTGCGGCACGCCGCCCGGGCGGGCTTCGTGGTGCTGGCTCGCATTGCGCTCGACGCCAAGGCGTCCGCCGGTCCCGATGCGGGCTACCAGTTCGACTATGCCGTGGCCAGCTTTGGAAAGCAGCAATCCGGCCAGCGGCCATTCCCGCCCTTTCCGCCTTTCGGCTCGTGCACGCTCGTGACCCTGAGCATCAATTTGCGCCAACTCTTTTCCGAGGCGCGCCAACCCGATTCCTGGACGGCCATCCCGAAGCCCACTCCTGGAAACCTGGGCTTGGACGCAGGCCCGTCCATTTCGATTGCTGGAACGGCCGGTCTCAAAGTGCTGCGCGGCGCGGCCCGTGAGCGCGGTTTGTACGATGCGCTGTTGGGTGGCGAAGTCCCGTTCACGCAGGTCCAGCGAACGCCCCTGTACCTGCAGCCGGGCGCTTACACCCTGACCTCCGCGGGAGGGCAGGATATCGGCCCCTTCACGGCTCGCGTGGAAGCGCGGCGCGCGATCGGGTGGAGAAACCGCGGGCGACTGGCTGAAGTGCGACGCTCCGCCGGCGTGACCGTCGAGTGGAAGGAAGCCAGTCGGAAGGACGCTGTGCTCATCGTGGCCGCCAGCTCCGATCATAATTCCGGCGACTCCGCCTTTTGCGTGTGCCTGGCCTATGCCAAGGACCGGCGCTTCACCATCCCGCCCATTTCGCTCGGCAATCTGCCCCCTACCGCGGATGACGACCCGGACCCGAGTTTCCTGCTATTGTCGGAGCTGCCGCTGGAGCCGCCCGTCCGGATTGAGGCGCGCGGCCTGGATGCGGCTTTCGCCGCGTTTGTCTCCGCTAATGCGCGCCTCGTCAAATTCCGATGAACCGGCCGTTACTGCTGTATGGTGATCAGGGTGCTCGAGGGCGACGAAACTCCGCCGATCGTGGCGACGATGGGTTGATCCCCGTTGGGAACGGATAACGGCACCTGGATGGCAACCTGGTACAGGCCTGCAAATCCGGACGTCAGGGCCGTGCCATACACCGTGGCGGGAATCGCGCCAATGGTCACAGTCACGGAGTCTGAAGTCAAGTAAGTCGCGCCTGTAGGGACCTCCTCGCCTGGCGGCACGGAAGGGCTGGTGGGTCCGAATCCTGTGCCCCAAAGAATCAGGATGTCTCCTGGCTTGGCCGGCACTGTGGCGCCGCCCCCGATGGCGCCATTCTTCACCGCGTAGCTGTAATCCTGGTACGTCGCGACCGCGTATTGATTGGCCCACAGAAAAAAGGCCGGCCCGTAAGTCGCGGAAGTGGAGGAGAATGCAGGACTCGTGCCGATGCCGTTGGTGACCGTAACCTGCATTGGACCGGCGCCGATATTGGGCGCCACAACGTTGATCTGGCCCGAACTGATGTACTCAACGTAGGCCGGCTGGCCGCCCACTAATACGCTCACGCCGTCCACCTGGGTAGGGAGTTGGCCGTTGACTACGGTCCACAGATCGGCTGCCGATGCGAGATTGGTTCCGCCTATCGTAATCCAGGAGTCCGGCACGATGCCCGGCAGAAAGCTGGCGCCGCTAACCACAGCCGTGATCACCGGACCCGGCGCCGGCGCGCTGGCAGGAATCCCCGCCATGATGGCTATGAAGCCATCTCCCATAGTGGTCGGTTGGAATTGCTCGCCGCCGAAGGCATGCTGCGCGGCGTTGGCGGTTACCGGCAGGTTAGAAGACGTCGTGGCGCCGGCAAGATAGACGTTGCCTTGCGCGTCCAACGCTATGGAGGTAACGGCGTCGTCCGATGCCCCGCCATAGTATGTGCTGAATAGGATTGTGCTGCCGTCGGGACTGAGCTGGGTGAGGAAACCGTCGCCGCTCGGGTCGCTGGCGCCGCTTTCGCCGCCCCACGTGGTTTGTAGCGCGGTCTTGCTCGTAATGGGGAAGTCGGCCGAAGTGGTGAATCCGCCGATGTAAGCGTTGCCCGCGGAATCCACCGCGATGGCCATGCCGGCATCGTCGTCGCTGCCTCCGATATAGGTGGAATAAATCAGGCTCTTGCCTGAAGGCGAGAGCTTCGCCGCGAAGGCATTGCCCCAGAGAAATCCCTTCTGACCAGTCAGCGTCGAGGGTCCGGTGAACTTAGGTTGCGCCGCGTTCGCGGTCACCGGAAAATCCGCCGACGAAGTGAAGCCCGTCACATATACCGCGCCCGTGCCGTCGACCGCCAAGGCCATGACCGCGTCATCGGAGCTCCCGCCCAGGTAAGTCGAAAACACCAGTTGGCCCGTGGTGTCGAACTTCGCCACCCAGCCGTCTCCAATGGAGATTGTCGGCTGCACGCTCGCCTTAGCACCGCCCGCATAGGTGCCCTGATAGGCATTGAGCACTGGAAAATCCGGCGAAAGCGTCGAGCCGCCGATATACGCGTTTCCGCTGCTGTCGATCGCCAGGGATGACACTGTGTCGTCCAACGATCCGCCGAAAAAGGTGGAGTACACCAGACCCGTGCCGCCCGGGTTCAGTTTGGTCAGAAAACCGTCTCCAAAGGTCAGGAAAGGCTGGGGACTGCCGCAGCAGAAGGGAGGCGATCCGCCGAAGCCATTGTTACTGACTTGATACGCGTTCAGCACGGGGAAGTTTAAAGAAAGGGTCTCGCCGCCGATATAGGCGTTGCCGGCGCTGTCTACCGCGATGGCGGTGCCACGGTCGTCCTCCGCGCCCCCCAGATAGGTCGAATAGACCAGCGCACTGCCGGCCGCATTCAGTTTCAAAACAAAGGCGTCTCCCGTCGGTCCGAAGTATGGATCGTTCCCGAAGGAGCCCTGGTACGCCGTCTGGAAGGATCCGGCCACCGTCGGAAAATCCGGGGAGTCGGTGTAGCCGGTGACATAGGCGTTGCCGCTCGAATCCACCGCGATCGCCATGCCCGCCTCATCCACTTTGCCGCCGATGTAAGTCACGTAGGCCAGCGCTCCCGCCGCCGCAAATTTCGCGACAAAGACGTCCCCGCCCGGCGTATCGCCCGAACCCCCGTGATAAGCGGTCTGAAATGCGCCAGCCGTGACGGGCAGCTTGTTGGACTGCGTGAAACCGGTAACATAAATATTTCCGGACGCGTCCACAGCCATGCCGCGCACTCCGTCGTTGCTGGAGCCTCCGAAATAGCTGGCATAACTCAGGGTAGGGTCGATGACCAGAGTGCGGCTGTGGTCGTACGGCCCGAGCGCGAAGCTCACGCGGCGCCCGTGACGCACGAACCGCCCCGCCACCTCGCGCCGGATGCCGCCGGCCGTCTGGTAGACTTCCGGTTTCAGCCAGCGAATTTCTCCCGCGGATGTGGCGATCTCAAGCGCGCCGTCCGCCCCTAATCGCAACGCCGACGCGCCGGAAATGTCAAATGCGATGGGGCGGCCGCTGGCCCCCGGCTGCACCACGAAGTCGTACTCCATGGCGGCGCCGGTTCCATGAAACACCAGGTCCACGCCTGGATAAACACCGCGGTAGACGGCCCGCCCAAACAGGGGGACTCCAGCCTGCCACTGGGCCGGATCGTTGCCGAGGATGTAATTCGCCCGGGCAGCCAGGGGTTCGGCGCCCTCCGGCCGCACGTTCGGGTTCGCGCCCACCAGTCTGTTCATCACCGAGACGCGCCGGCGATTGGCCGGATCGACAATCGTAGAGGTAATCTGGCCGGCACCCAGGATCACCTCTTGGGGGCCTTGCCGTGCAACAAGCGTGCCATTCGGCAGCGCCTCGAAAGTTAGTGGCATGCGCAGCAGCGCAGGGCGATGATTGGGGACACCCAGAGACTCCGAAACGGAAGCGAATAGGAGAAAAAGGGAGGAAGTCCAGCGGGTACTCGTCATGGGACACCTCGGACCTTAACTATAGCAGTTAGAGTGGACGGACCTCTAGGTCGGGGTGCCCTCTGGGCCGGGTCCTCCAGGACCCGCTCTTCCCGCTATGCTTAGAAGCGGGAGGGGTGCATGTATCCACTGAAAAAAGGCAAAGTTGCCTCGCAAGCCCACGTCGGGCTGCCCGAAGGGACCTTCGAAGAAGAGCACGGGCGCAAAGGCTTTTACGGCAAGAGCGCGCATCTCTATCACACCCACCCGCCGACCGGATGGGTGAGGTTCGAAGGCAAGCTGCGGCCCCATTGCTTCGACCTGAACCGGCTGGAACCGCCCGACCTCGGCGATGCGCAAGGGTTGCCGGTGGCGTTCCTGGGGAATCGCGACGTCAAGCTCTACGTGTCGCGCCGCGCGGCGCCCATGCCGTTTTACTATCGCAACGCCGATGGCGACGAACTGATGTTCGTACACCGCGGCGAGGGAACCATCGAAACGGATTTCGGCCCCATGCGGTTCGAGCGCGGCGATTACATCGTGGTGCCGCGCGCCGTCACCTACCGCGTCGTGCCGGACACCGCGGATAACTTCTTCCTGATCGTCGAGTCCCGCGGCGAATTCGACCAGCCGGACAAGGGCCTGCTGGGCCAGCACGCGCTCTACGATCCCGCGGCGATCTCGACGCCCGAACCCGCACCGCAACTCGACGACAACCGCGAGTGGGAAATTCGCATCAAGGTGGACGACGAGATCTCCAAGGTGTTCTATCCGTTCAACCCGATGGATGTGGTGGGCTGGAAAGGCGACTTGACCGTGTGGAAGATCAACATGCGCGACATCCGCCCGGTCATGAGCCATCGCGCGCACCTGCCGCCCAGCGCGCACACGACTTTCGTCACCGCGGGCGCGGTGATCTGCAGCTTTCTGCCGCGGCCCCTGGAGCGGGACGCCGATGCCATGAAGGTGCCCTTCTTCCATCGCAACACGGATTACGACGAGTTCATTTTCTATCACGACGGCGATTTCTTCAGCCGCGACAACATCAAGGCCGGCATGGCCACGCTGCACCCGCGCGGCATCCACCACGGCCCGCATCCCAAGGCGCTGGCCAATCAGGGGAAGAAGGCGTTTACCGACGAATGCGCCGTGATGCTGGACGGCCTCAACCCCATCGACGTGCTGCCGGCGGGGGAAAGCGTGGAGTGGAAAGAATACTGGATGAGCTGGATGGAGAAGAAAGACGCCCTGCCCTTACTTCCTTGAAACACCCATCGGGCTCGATGCTCGCCTTGAGATTGAAGGGAGCCGCAAAAGGCCTCGATCTCCTGCTTCGCCTGGCGGTACACCTGGTCGACTCTGGCGATGAGCGGAGCGCGTTTGTCCCAGCGCATCGGTGCAATCGACGCTCCTCGAAACAAGTGGCGAAACGCGAGGAATTCGCTTAAGTATTTGTAAAAACTGGATCGCCGACAGCACCGGGGCTGAAGTGCTTGCAGGTCTCTTTTGGGCTATTATCGCCAGCTTGTTGCTGGCGATCATGGTCTGGGTGTTGCCATCGTACTCCAGAAGCATTTCAGCGCCTGGCGCCTTGTACCAGGGTGTTACGAACTGCATGAACATGCCCACTGCGGATTTGCGCCGGGGTGGTGCGGGTTCCGAGCGATGCTGACCGGCGCAGGTTGATGTTTACTCCGACCGGAGTCCCGAAAAAGACGATTCCAGGTGATCGATGACGGCCGAGCGGGATGTGCCCAAAACTGTACCTTCTGTGTGCAAAAACAGTTGCAAATTGGTCACAACCCCTCACTGTTCCACTTCTCTAGAAGCGCAGGCTGACATGCAAAGCGCATCACGATGGAGCACAGTGAGTTTTCCGCAAGCCTGCA
>PMVV01000374.1 GCA_003166475.1 Bryobacterales bacterium
TTGGGTTGCCAACCTGCAGGCCGCCTAAAAGGCGGCTGCGGGCAGGATTGCCCGCCCTCCAGCCTGGTTTTCATCGCTAATTCGAAGCGCTCGCCGCGGGCGCGGCTACATTGACGAAGAACGGCATGCTGAGGTCCCCATCCAACGAGACCGTCATCGGCACCTGCTGGCCCGCGATCGAAGCGGCCAGCACGAACTGAATCAGCAGATCGCCCGAGCCGTCCTGCGCCTGTTGAATGGTGAACACCGGAATACTCACCCCGCCTTCGGCAACCCCGGCGCGGCTGGGGGCGGCTAGCACCGCCGGGTCCATGCCGGTCACGGCCAGCGTGATGCTGTCGCCAGGCGCCGCACTCTGCGCAGCACCCAACGAAACTCCGGCAGCCGAAGCCGCTCCCACGACGACGGGCGGCGGCGGATCGATCTGCAGCACCACCGGATACGCCGCGAACGCGCCATTGACGAGAGTCAGCACCGCCGGTCCGGTCGGCACTCCGACCGGGATCACGAAGTTAATCTGCGTGGGCGAAGTATATAGGATCTGGGCGTCTTGACCAGCCAGCGAGATGCTTGGGGTGCCCGCAGCAGCTTGCAGATTCTGGCCGTAGATCGAAGCGATGGCCCCGGGGTAGAGGCTGTTCTGCACCGGATAGAAAGCGTTCGGTACAGGCAGACCAATCACAGGCAGGTTCGGATTGGCCGGCGCAACCTGGAATCCGAGGGGTTGTTCGTAGACCTGGAATCCTGAGATGACGCTCGCCACCGTGTTTTGCAGAACGGCCGACGGAGACACCGTGACATCGGCGATGGCGTGCGTGCGACTCAACACCCAAAGGCGCCGCACGGCGATATCGCCCGAACCAAAACCCAGGGTAGTTAGTCCATCCACGAATTGCATCGTAGAAGTGCTTACGTCCACCATGGCCGAGATCCCCTGCGGCAGCGTGGGAACCGATGCCTGCGACATGGTTAAGGCGGAGATCGCGGCGGCGGGCGCGCCGCTTTGCGGATAGGAATAGGTGAAGGGGTTCTGCGTCTGCGGCTGCAGGAAAGTCGAGTTTTGGCCGTCGGGGTTATACACGGTAATGGTAGCGGTCTGGCCGCTGGCGCCCGGCGGCGGTGTCACCGAAACCGATCCGGACTGGCCCGTAGGATCGGACGGATTGGCCGCATAAGCAACTGTAACCTGCCCCGGCAGGCTATCGAAGAACACCAGGCTATTGGCACTCAAGCCGGTTCCGGCAACTGTGACTGTGCCATCCGGATTCGGGGTTACGGCCGTCGGCACGGGCGGCGCACTCGTTACCACCTGGAGGGCTTCGGGCAACACGAAGATATCGTCGGGCAGCAGGAATAACAGGTGTTCGGGACCGAGCGCGGGCGCCGACTGATAGTCGAAGAACATGCTCAGCAGTGTGGTATCTCCATCCTGGTAGACTTGGGATGCGTAGTCCGCCAAGGGGCCACCGGGGGCGCCCAGCGCGAGAACGCTTTCGACGGGCGTGGACGTGGTCCCCGATGTAAGGCCCCTGCCCTGCGCCAGCACCGTTTGGACCGCCGTATTCGCATTCAAATAGGCCGGCTGATCGTAGCTCGGGACGACGGAGCTGTACCAGTAAGACGTCACATCGTAGACTTCCACCGCCGCGCGCGGCTGCACGGAGAAATCGATGCCGCCCACGCTGTCGCCCTGCTTTATGGCGATGGACGTGAACTGACTCGGGTCCCAGGTGCCGGGCGCGAAAGTGCTCACAAACGGTCCGCTCGCTAAGACCTGGTTGCCGTTGGCATCCAGCGGCGGCGTGATATTGGCAGTCGGCGGAAGCGGATGCACATACACCCAATAGTTCCCCGGCGGCAAGCCGTCGATCTCGTACATTCCATCCGGAGTGGTCAGGCTGCTGACGGCCGGACCGTTGGGTTGAATCGCTACCACCGAAGCCAGATGTACGCCCTGTCCGCCCATGGTCACCTGCCCGCTGATGGAGCCATATCCGGCCGGGAAGCCGCCAGCGGGATAGAGCAGCGAGACGCCGGCGATATCGTCCGCATCGAGCGGCCGCGCACGGTTTGTGGCGCGCGACACAGCGGTGGACATGGTGGCCGATGTGAAAGCGTGTTGCAGCCCGATCGAGTGCCCGATCTCGTGGACCAGAACGGTGAAAAAGAGCTCCGAATAACTCGGCCCCGTATAACCCTCCGCGCTTACCGCCCCCGACTGCTGGGTCAGATTGACGTTCAGTTGAATGAAGGATTCCAGGATGGGCACGAACTGGGTTCCATCCGCCGCGGTCGCGGGAGCGTTGGTGGAGACCGAATGCCCGGCCAGCGCCAGCACGCCCGGCGGCAAGTCGTCCACGAAGGCTATTTCACCGGCCGGCACATTTTGCGGCGTACCGGCGATTTGCAGGCCGCCAAAGGCCACCCGCAGATCCGAACTGGTCACGGAGTTCCAGGCCTGGGTGGCATTGCGGATCTGCCCCAGGACGGAAGGAAAACTGTCATTCGGCGTGTAGCTGGTCGGTCCGGAAGTGGAGACGAAGAAGGTGACCGTCTTATCCGGCAGCGCCGTGAGGTCGAACTTCTCGTATACGGCCTGGTAAGGCGACGACGAATTCAGATAGTGGACGTAGTGGTAGTAAGCTGCCGATGGGGCCGCCGCGGCAGCCAGAATTCCCGCCAGCAGCGCGCAGGTCTTCAGCCGGGTCATGATTATTTCGTGCCTCCGGCTGCGATAGTTGCAATCAGTTGCGCGAGCGGCATGCTGAGCGGCTGGCTCCGCACCGCCTGGCCGGTGCCCGGCGCCAGGATGGTTTCCGTAGTGGGCATCTGCGCCGCCGTGATATTGCCGGAAGCGTCCGGCAGCAGGTTGAACACTCCCTGGGTGAAGCCCATCGGGTAGGTCGCGCCCTTGCTGGACGTCCACAGGAACAGCACGTATTGCCGGCCGGCGACCAACTGTGGCACACCGGGATAGGTCTGGCGGATGCCGTTGGCGGTTCCGCCGGGGACCAGCACGTCGATGGTGCTCTGGGCGGCGCCCTTCCACTGCGCCAGCACGCTGACCTTATAGTGCGTGTAGATGACCGCGCCGGTATAGGAGGCGGAAGATCCGGTCACCTGCGCCTGGACAATGGTGGTGGACTTGACGATCAGGTCGTTCAGGCTGAGCAACTCCAAAGTGGCGCCCCAGACGGGCGCCAGCCAGACGGCCAGGCAAAGCGCGACGCGAACGGGTTTCGGCACGACATGTCTCGTTGCACTTCGCATACCAACTCAAAATACTGATAATACACGATTTCGTATTTCCTTGTGGCGGCCGGCCGTGTTGCTTCGACACGTCCGGCGTGGCGCCATGCCCCAGTTCGGTCGGGCATCGGGGACGGAACAGCCACTGGTGGCGCTAGCGATCGCGTCATCGAAAACCGGCTGAGCGATTGCTGTTCTTAGATATGTCACGATTATGCGAAACGAGCAGGCATTTGCATTGCTGCGTCGCGAACAGGTTGCGGAGATGACCTCGCTGCTCCGCTCCGTTCAGCGGATTCGCTTGGCGCGGGACTTGATGGTTCAGAAAACTAGAGTATGTTTACCACGACAGCAAGGCACACGTCGGGGTTGGTTTGAGGGGTCGCGCTGGATGAGTTTTTGCGTGCCGGCGGTCAGAGGGGTGTAGCGAGTCCGGGACTAAGAGTGGGCAATCCAAATTCAAGGTGACGGTTCGA